>JAQVSN010000140.1:1236-3966 GCA_028700515.1 Candidatus Omnitrophota bacterium | reverse complement strand
ACAAACGTAAAAGGGTAGAGTACTTTCTTGAAGCAGCGGCGCTTATAATTAAAAAATACAGGGATGTCCTCTTTGTTGTAGTTGGCGGAGAATTCTCCGATGAAGCTTCCGGAAGGACCGGAGAGCTTGCGGATATGGCAGTTACGCTGGGACTTAAAGATAATATTATTTTTACCGGTTTTGAGGACGATGTAGCTCCTCTTGCGGCTTCTTTTGACGTTTCTGTGAATGTCACCGAAAAAGAGGCCTGCTCAAGGGCTATCATGGAATCCATGGCTTTGGGCAAACCTGTCGTCGCAATGGCGGACGGAGGGAACCCGGAACTTATAGAGAACGGCGTCAGCGGTATACTTGTGCCTCCTCACGACATCGGTGGGTTGGTAGATGCGGTCGAAAGGCTTCTTTGGGAAGACGCCCGAAGGATAGCGATCGGCGAAAGGGCCCGCGAACGGGCTGAGGCTGAATTCGACGTAAGACGTAACGCCAGACAGACCGAAGACGTTTATCGTGAACTCACCAGAGGGAAGAAATGCGTATAGGCATCGACTCAAGGGAATTCAAAAAGAGCACTTATACCGGGCTCAGGACGATCTTGAGCGATCTTGTTCTCGGTCTTGCCGGCAGAGAAGATGTCGAACTTGTCTTTTTTTGCGATAAGGACACTGACCTTGAAAGTTTGCCGGTGAACGGAAAGAAGATCGTACTTAAAGGATCTTCGGTACTATATCGCGACCAGGTGCTTTTACCGGCGGCGATCAGGTCCAGCAAGGTGGAGGTCTTTTTTTCACCTTACATAAAGACCCCTTTATGGAGGGTGTGTCCGTACGTAAATACGGTCGCCGATATAATACCATTCGTAATGCCGAAAAAAAAAGGTCTTGCGGGCCTTGCCGAACGGGCCCATTTTTTCCTCTGGGGATATATTTGCTCGAGACGTTCCGTCAAGGTGGTCACCCTTTCTGAAGATGCCGGCAAGAAGGCGGCAGGGTTTTTCGGTCTGGACAGGGGGAAAATACAGGTGGCTTATCCATCCGTAAGAGTTCCCCAAGACAGCGGAGAAGACCAGGAAAGCATGACGGAGCTCGTGGCGCGATATGGACTGGATGAACCATATATGCTGTATGTCGGTAATTTCAAACCGCACAAGAATTTGAATAATCTGCTCCTTGCCTACAGCCTGCTGCCGGATAACATCAAAGATGAGTACCGGCTTTTGATGGTAGGGGGTTCGGGTAGTGAAGTTCGTTCTATGGCAGACCTTGTGGAAAAACAAGACCTCGTTGGAAAGGTCGTTCCCGTAGGGAATATTCCGCACAGTGACATATTTACTTTCATGAGGCGGTCTTCCGTCTTTGTGTTCCCTTCGATCCAGGAAGGTTTTGGAATCCCTCCATTAGAGGCCATGGCAATGGGTGTTCCGGTAGCGTCGTCACGCGTTGATCCTATGACCGAAGTTCTGGCGGGAGCGGCCGAATATTTTGATCCGCATGACCCGGGTGACATGGCGAAGGTCCTGTCAAAACTTCTGACGGACGCCGAGCTCAGACGGGCATGCGTCGAAAAAGGGAAAAAGATGGTCCCGTTCTTTAGCCCAATGACTATGACCGAGAGTGTAATGAAGGCCCTTGTTGACGCGGGCTCGGTCAAAACGCTTTTAATAAGCAGTGAGTTCCCTCCTGTAACAGGGGGCATGGCGACGCATTTATTTAACCTTTGGAAAAGGTTTCCGGAAAAACGGACGGTAATACTTACCTCGAGATACAAAAGTTCAAGTAATTACAGAGGGGATGGAGACCTTGATGTAGTAAGAGAATCCTATCCGACAGGTTCAGGCTCTACAGCCAGGACCGTGAGGACGATAGCAGTAGTTTGGCACGTGTGGAGACAAAATTGTGTTCGCAGGATAAGCCGGAACCATTGCGGCCAGGTGATCTCCGCCGGGTTGGCGGGTTTAGTCGTCAAGCGCCTCAAGGGGACGCCCTATTCCGTTCATGTTTACTCGGCGGACATACTCGAGTTCTCTAAGAACAAATTGACACGGATAGTTATGAGAAATGTTATCAAGGAAAGCGAATGGGTCATAGCCAACAGTGATTTTACAAAAAGCGTGCTCTTGGACGCCGGTCTGGCAGATCCGAAAAAGGTGGTTGTTTCGACCCCGGGGGTAGATGTTGAGACCTTTTCGCCGGAGAAAGGCGACGGAGGAGTGAGGGCAAAACATGGGATAAGCGGGACATCCAAGGTGATCCTGAGCGTTTCAAGACTTGTCCCCCGCAAGGGACATGACGCGGTCATTAAATCCATGCGGGGCATTAAGGACGATTTTCCTCACCTTGTTTACTTGATCGCGGGTGAAGGATCAGAAAGGCCCAGATTGGAAAAACTTGCCAAAGAAGCAGGATTGTCAGATAGAGTTATCTTTGCCGGAAAAGTCCCGGATCCGGAGTTGGTCCACTATTACAATGCATGTGATATTTTCATATTGCTCCCCAGGTTCATACCCCAGAATGGCGACGCTGAAGGTTTCGGAATAGTTTTTCTTGAGGCGGGGGCCTGTGGTAAGCCTGTGATAGCCGGGCGGAGCGGTGGGGTCGCTGAAGCGGTCAAGGACAATGAAACAGGGATGCTTGTTGACCCCGAGGATACCGCTCGAATAAGGGAGGCCATAAAGCGCCTTATTACGGATGAAGCTTATGCTGAGAGACTTGGCAAGAACGCGATTAAAGCGGC
>JAQVSN010000140.1:0-1136 GCA_028700515.1 Candidatus Omnitrophota bacterium | reverse complement strand
AGCGTGGCGAAGAGGTAAGGCGTAAAAATGGAGAATAAAATAAAAGTTTTGCACGCTATAACGAGGCTTGACAGAGGAGGGTCTTCCGAGAACACCCTGTTGAGCGTAATAGGGCTCGCCCGGAAAGGATATAAAGTAGATGTTCTTTTCGGCAGATCGGAAACGGCTGATTTCAGTCTGCTAAAGGAGGCTGAAAAGGCCGGGGTGGATTTTATCGAGGAGACCGATCTTGTGAGGGATATACATCCGATGAAGGATATTTTCGCCTTTTTGAACATAACCAAATTCCTTCGCGACAAAAGATACGACATAGTTCATACGCATTCCTCGAAGGCGGGGCTTATATGCCGGGCCGCGGCCCGGCTGTCCGGAAAAGGGAAAATCGTATATACGCCGCACGGCCATGTTTTTTATGGGTATTTCGGACGGAGCCTTACCCGGTGCATAGTGCTCGCTGAGAAAGTGCTTGCCTCGATGACCGACGTTATCGTGGGTCTTACACCTGCTGAATGCGACGAGTGGCTCAGGCAAGGTATAGGCAAAAGGGAACATTATGTGACGATACCGAGTGGCATAGATTTTTCCGAAATGGATAGGGAGTTGGAGACTGAGCGGGATATCCGCGAGGAGTTGGGTGTGCCTCCCGGAAATGTGCTCATCGGCTCGATCGGGAGGTTCGTGGAGGTGAAGGGGTTTGAATGTTTTATCAGGGCGGCGGTTACACTGGCAAAGAAAAGAAGTGATGTGAGTTTTCTGCTTGCCGGGGACGGACCTCTTCGGGAGAAGTATCTGGAAATACTTGATTCGGCCGGAGTGGGGAAAGGGATATTTCATATCATTGGATGGCAGGATAAGACCGCCGATGTATTGAAGGCGATGGACCTATTTGTTCTTCCGTCCCTGAATGAAGGCATGGGGAGGGTCATTGTGGAGGCTATGTACATGAAAAAGCCCGTGATCGCGTCAAGGGTCGGAGGGGTGCCGTCACTTGTTACGTCCGACGTCGGCATGCTTGTTAACCCGGAGGCGGATGACGAGCTGGTAAAGACCATTGAAGAACTTATCTTTGACCGTCACGAGCTGGAGGCAATGGGGGCCAGAGGCCGAATGAAAGCTGTTAAGGATTATTCCGCGGA
>JAQVSN010000139.1 GCA_028700515.1 Candidatus Omnitrophota bacterium | reverse complement strand
GCTCCCTGGAACGGGCCTTGTCGACCCTGTAGAACCTTTCGAATATCCGCTCGAGATCTTTTTCAGGTATTCCTATACCGGTATCCTGTACGGATATCTCAACGTCCCCCCCTTTTACGGAGGCGGACACAAGGATGCTCCCCATGGGCCTATTGTACTTGATGGCATTATCGAGCAGATTGTATAACACCTGTGTCATCATCTTCCTGTCGGCCGATACCCGGGGGATATTTTCAGGTATGCTGACCTTTATATCGACAGACCTGTCCATGACGATACCCGAGAGGCTCTTAACAGCGCTGTCTACGCATGAGACAATATCACATGGTTTTTTGTCCGGTCCGGTAACACTAGACTCTATGCGCGCAAGGTCCAAGAGATCGTTCACCAGGCTTGAAAGCCTGTCAGCCTCATCCGTTATTATGCGGAGGAACTCTCCGGCGTTCTCCGCGTCAGAAATGGCGCCTTCCGATAATGTTTCCGCGTAACCTTTTATGCTGGCGATAGGCGTCCTCAATTCGTGGGATACGTTCGCCACAAAATCCCGGCGGATGTTCTCAAGCCTCTTAAGCTCAGTTATATCATGGAACACAAGGACCGCCCCTTCCACCCGCGAGGCCCTTAGCAGCGGCGTAGCATGGACCAGTATGTCCCGTTCACCGTCAAGGATAACTTTGATCTGGGCAGCTTCCATCCCCCCGCTGAGACGCATGGCCCTGGATGCGATCTCCTTGACCCCCACGTTGCGTATTACCTCTATCGGGTTTTTCCCCTCCACGGCCCCCTGGAGCATGAGAAGTTTTTTTAGGGGCTCGTTCATGAGAAGTATCTCTCCCGAGGGGCCGAGGACCATGACCCCGTCGAACATGCTCATGAGCACCGCTTCCAATTTGGACCTCATCGCGGTCGCTTCGGTCATTCTCGCACGTATCTCTTCGGACATATGCATAAAAGCCCTGGCCAGGTCGCCTATCTCGTCGTTCGAAGACACCAAAAGACGGCGGGAAAAGTCACCGCGCGCCAGGCTCTTTGCCGAATCCGAAATGTCCCTAAGGGGGCGTGAGATTATGTAGGCTGCCCCGCCCCCGGCCAATATAAGGAGGAGGAACGCGACAAGGAATGACACCACAAGGCTCTTATCCAGTCTGGTAATGACCTCCTCGACCGCCACAAGCGGCATCGCCAGCCTTATGACACCCCGCGATCTTCCTTCTATACCGTACGACGACGCCACATAAAGCATCTTACTTCTTACGGTAGTGCTGTACCTTTCACTTTCTCCCGTCACACCGCTTAACGCCTGTTGGACCTCGGGCCTTCCCAGATGGTTCTCAAGATCCTCCACCTCACCCGCCCCCAGGTCCGAATCCCCAATGACCTTCCCTTCGGGCGTGATCACTGTTACCCTTAAACCCAGGTTCCCGGCTATCGAAGAAGCAGCCATCTGGGCCTGTCCAAGGGAGGCAGGGGCACCGCTGAACGACTCCATGTATGACCGGGACAAGGAAAGCTCCCTGAGAAGACCTTCCCGGATACGGGAATAGGTCTCTTCGCGCAAACTATGTTTGAGATGCGTATAGGAAAAAAGGAGTACAGCTGCGGTGATCACCGAAAAAAGGAGGGTTATCTTATAATGGACCTTCAATCTCACTTTGGTCCTTCGCTGAATTTGTATCCTATGCCCCGGACGGTCTCAATGAATTTCCCGGGTTTACCGAGTTTCTGCCTGAGGCGTTTAACATGGGTATCAATGGTGCGGGTGGTAACGTCGCTCTCTATGCTCCAGACATCGCTCAAAAGTCTTTCTCTTGATTGCACTCGCCCCCTTCTCTCAAGCAACGTAACAAGCAGGTTGAACTCCATGAGCGTGAGCCCTATCTCTTTTTTATCGGCGGTAACCTTGTGCTTCGCGATATCCACCGATATGTTCCCGGCTTTGATCACTTTTTCCCCGTCCGGCACGTCCTCGGGTCTTCCCCTTCGCAAGATGGCTTTTATCCTGAGGATGAGTTCTCGCGGGCTGAAAGGTTTAACAACATAGTCATCTGCCCCCAGCTCAAGCCCAAGTACCCGATCGATCTCCTCACCCTTCGCGGTGAGCATGATAACCGGCACCCCGCTTGTTCCTTCGGTCTGGCGGATGCGGCGGCATACTTCGAAACCGTCTATTTCCGGAAGCATGATATCGAGTATGACCGCGTCGGGGACGGTCTTTTTCAGATATTCAAGGGCCTTTTCCCCCGTTTCGGCGGCAAAGACGGTGAAACCCGACTTCTCAAGATTGTACCGAACTAATTTTGAAAGGTTCTTATCGTCCTCTACCAGAAGTATCTTCTCTTTCGACATATACTTCCTCTCTCACGCTCTTTTTTAGGGCTTAAACCCGGCCTTACGGACAAGTTCACCGGAATTCCGAGCGAGCACAGCTCCAAAGGTTTCATCGACGGAAAGTCCTTTGATGATCTCTGCCGCCCGTTCCGCGGTGAGAAGGTCCTGGGGAGAATGCGAGTCTGTATTGAGGACCATGTCCGCCCCCACCTTTCCCGCGGCCTCAAAAACACGTGAGTTACCCTGTGAATGACCGCGTCTCGCGGTTATCTCAAGAAAGACCTTTTTTTCGGCGGCAAGTCGGGCGTCATCGTCGGATATCATTCCGGGATGGGCCAGGATATCTACTCCGGCAAGTATAGCGGCGCGGTTGGTCCCTGGAACAACAGGCTCAACCGGAGACTCTCCGTGCCCCACTATCATCCTTGCCCCTTTCGCGCGGGCGTATTTTACCATGGAAGAAAAATCCTCAAGCGGCACATGAGTTATCTCGACACCGGGGATAACAACTATGTCCCAATACCTGTTAAGGCTCTTCGCGGCCCTCACAAGTCCCGACACCACAATATCGATATTGGAACGATCCACATGATCTGTAAGCGCTATCGCTTTGTATCCCACGACGTACGCTCTTCGCACGAGCTCGCTGGGAAGAAGCTCCCCATCGCTCAAGAGGGTGTGTGTATGGAGGTCTATCATGAATGTCTCCCGTGTAGGTTAGCTCCAAAAGATTCTACCATGGAACAACTAGCGGAACAATGGACTTGCCGTAAAAACGCAGTGGACGGATCATTATACCATGGACCCTTGGGCCAGGGCTTCCCTGGATTCCGAGAGCCACTTATTGAGTTTCACGGAGAACCTGGATAGCGCCGCTCTCTCCGCGGGCTTATAGGAATCCAGTTTTTTCTTTAAATAGCCGTCGCACTCTCTTTGGTCTCCGAACAGGCGCTCGCCGATAGCCTTGACAGCCGGGATGGTATCAGAAAGACCGTCCCAGGACGCGTTAACGGGAAGCCCCGATCCAATAAGCCCCTTATCCCAGGTAGCATCCACACGCCTCCACTCGCCGCTTATCAGGGCTTTCAAAGACAGGTGATATGTAGTGGGGAGTTTTGACGACGCCGCCGCGATGGACGGATCTATCAATGAATCGGCCCATTTGAACGCGCTGACCTCATAGCGCACACCATATCCAAGTTCTGTCAGTATGCCCCCCAGAAGATAATGTTTCGGCACACAAAACCCTTTTTGTACATCAAGCATACGCCCGGGACCGAGCTCGGGATCATACATTCCGGGGGCCAAAGCATAGGTTATGTCCCTTACCCTGAGAAATACCTCCCCGGCGGAAACTTCTCCTCCTGGGAACCATTCCTCCAATGTCTTATTTATAAGGTCTTTCATAGAACAAAGCTCTCTTTATGGATCGAGAGCCCCCCGGATCGACCGCGAAATACCGGGATCAATACTCGTCCTCTTTCAGGTCATCATCATCCTGCCAGTCATCGTCTTCTTCGACCTCATGCACCGATTCTTCGTCGTCATCATCCTCGAATTCCTCCACAGCCTTGAATTTCGGAGGTTTAAGCTTAACGACGGTAAGTTCAACGTCGCAGCCGGGACAATACATCCTGTCCCCGACTTCGGCGTTA
>JAQVSN010000138.1 GCA_028700515.1 Candidatus Omnitrophota bacterium | reverse complement strand
TTTTTTATTTTTCATGAAAAGTTATCCCTCCTTTTTACGTCTTATATGGTATGGATATAATGAACCCGATCATAAAAAGGAGGACCACGATGACAGAAAAAGGATTCTGGCAATTGCTTGAAAAAGCCTGGAAACAGGGAAGGATGCCCATGCTCTCTGAATGCCGTACCGGTCCGGGAGGAGTTGATGGCCAGATAGCTGATTATTTTTCCTCCCATTCCCTGCTGCCCGCGCGTAATGAGAGTATCCCGCGGGAAGCGATAACAGGAATGGGAAAACTCCTTTTTGAAAAGAAGATCAAAAAGGAGACCAAAGAAGCCATAATGATCATCCTTGCTCACAGGGAGGACCCCAATGCTCTCTTTTTCCTGCGAGAGTACTCAAAACGGGCTGAAAAAGGCCTAAATATCTTCGCCCGGATGGCATTTGAGGAATGCGAACAATGGGCCGACCAGACAGATGTCGCATTGACCCAGGTGGAATGGTAACACCGGTTCCATCCCTTCGTCAGGCGGCTTTGAGTATCTCGGCGGTCCTCTCGTATATTTTTCTGAGTTCTTCCGCTTCGAAGGGTTCTATGGGAATAAGCCTTATAAGCTTCACTATAGCCCTGCGTATGTCGTTGATGGACCCAGTCATAAGGCCTATCAGGTCATCGGGGGTGATATCCACATTGTCTTTTTCCGCAACGTTAAAAGTCCTCTTGAATGTTTCCAATACCTCAGCCTGCAGCCTGTCCTTGAATGATTGCTTTCTTGCCAGGCTCGGATCAGCCGCTATTTGTCTGGAAAAAACGGTCAGCTGAAGTCCGAACATTATCGAACGAACTATGCCGGTCTGGTCATCTTTGAGTACAAGCGGTGACAACAGCGAGTCACCTATCCCTATATCTATATCTCCGATCCTTATCCCGATATCGTCTGTCCGCAGAGGCAAGCCACCTTCATTGGGATCCCCCATAAGCAGGGTCAGCGTATTTGTCCTGTTCCTTTCTTTAAGACTTTCAGGCAAAGTTCGCTGTTTTATGCCAAACCTGGCATATTCGTCCTCTCCTATGACCTTATACCCGGAAGCCGAAAAGACCTCAAAATATAGATCCGAATCCCGGCCTTCGGTGACCGCTCGGAAAAAAGTCCTGAGCACGTCTTTATCTTGTACTATCTCCATGGCTTCTATTGGTATCCGGATAAGGACAGGTTCGCGGATCATTCCCGCTATTTTAGTCTCGACATCGGCTAGATAGGCAAGAAACCCTTCGGCCGCTTCAGATAGAGCTTTTTGGGGGACATTCGTTGGATCTTCCTTCTCTTTACCGGATAGAGGTGATCCGTCCGGGGCATCCTGATCGTCCCCCTCCGGTCCATCATCGATATTCCTCTCCCCGGGCATACCATGGTCTCTTTCAAGGTCGTCCTCTGCTTTTTCCTTTTCCTTTCTTTCACGTGACAGCTCCTCGTCCCGCCCGAATACCTTTTCTCCTCTTTGAGAGCTTCCGGATTCGGCGACGGTATCGTAGACCATCCTCTTTATCAGGTCCTCATCATGCTTGAAATACTGTATGCCCGGCATCTGGTGGATCACATTATAAGTCCCTTCAGGCTTGCCCGTAGCCCGGATCGAGGTCTTTCCATGGGTCATCAGTATGTGAAAACTCTCTTTTTTTATCCCGCTGAGCATCTCGTAGTTCATACATCCCACAGAAATGATGAAATCGCTCTCCGCTATACTATCCCGCGCCAGCGGAGACAATCTTCGCACGTCTATTCCTCCTAAGCGGGGACTGGTCTTGACGATCGTTATACGGCTATCCGGAAGTTCCATCATTTTCCTTATGGGTTCGAACAGCTCTTCTGACTGTATTACCTGCAGAATATCCTCATACGAAGCGTCGACCCCGTATTGGCCTCCCCTGGGAATAACGGTTACCTTGAGTTCCGGATTCCTTTCAAGAAATCGCTGCATTAGGTAGAGATGGTAAACTATTTCCCCATTATCGTCGGTAATATATGTAACTCTTCTTTTCCCCGACAACATCCTGCTCAAAAGAAGATCCACGTTATCCGCATCGGAAAAATCGTTCCCGTTATTAGCCTTTTCGATCTCTTTCTCTATCTCGCCGTATGCCGCCTCAAAATTCTCGTTATTGATCTGGTTTATGCTGCTGTACTGTTTGAATTTCACCGAAGAGACACTTTCTTTTAAGATCTCCGGGATCGTCATTCCGTCCCCTTTAGCCTTAAGCCTCCTTAAAGCCATGTCGTTCAGCGTCCTGTTAACAGAAGCGAACGGGTTGAAATCCGCGGTGTAGGGAGTGCCGAAAAACACGATCTTTACGCATTGCCTGACTATCATGTTCGATTCCGCGTTCGTTATCCCATCCCGCAATTTCACGCCGTTGTCAAGGTCCAGGTCGAACACATACCGCCACAATCTCTTAGCCTCCCTTCTCATCGCGTCAAGTTCGGGCAGTCTTTCCCTGAATTGTTCGGCAAGAAGACCCAGTTCCTGGTCGGCTATTTTGTCCCGGAAAGCTACGTTATTGGCCTCTTCCTCGTTGTCCTTTTCCACCTCTTTAAGTATGTATGCCCCCGGCACATATATTCCTTCCACCAGGTCTTCGCTCTCCCTGAAAAGCCTGCTGGGAAGGAACATCCTCAATATTTTTCTCCGGATCTCCTCTACGGTCGTGTTAGAGAGATCATGGATCACGTTCTTCGCCTGCAGATAATCCACCAGAGGGTTATTGCTCCGGTATATGTCAAGTTCGACCTGTTTCATTTTTCGGGACATTACATGCGCGTTGCTGTACTGAAAAAGGTCACCGAACCCTTTGAGAGAGACAAAGTGGTCCTTCCGGTCGACATGGCAGGCAAGCCAATCTCCCAGCAGGGTAAGGTCATCCAGCGCGTAGTCTATGAATACCCCTTTATCGCCGCCCATGATGTCCCTGACCCGCAGGATCGGAGATATCTTCTTTTCGCGTTCCACTTCCGCTACACGCTCGGCCAGTATCTTCTTGAAATCGGTCTCACCGGCCTTATCGCCGTCGTAAAGGGCCTCCAGATCTTCGAGTCCGAATATCTCCCATAGCCTGTCGAGGTTTATGATATAGTTGGCAAGGTTATAGTTATCGTTCGTGCTGCTGAGAAAATCACTGTCTTCCGGCCATCTGTCCTGATGCACAACACGTCTCTCCTGAGAACCGTCAGCGTATTCTATCTCCACCGCGGCCCCTCCACGCTCCCACAATTCCCTGCCGTCCGGTCCAACTCTCCTCATCCGCTGGCCCAATTGGACCAGCGCCAGGGGTTCTTCTCTCCCATTCTTCCTGGCCTCTTCCGCCATGTGATCAAAATATCCCAATGTAGCGGCGTCTACCGATTCTACCGGGTTATTGACGTTGCTATGCGATATGTAGCGTATCTTATCCTTGCGGAGTTGCCGCAGCTTGCTGCTTATGACCAGCCATTTTATATATCCCCATGCTCCGGGTGTGGCGAAAAGCTCCTCACCGTTCACCGTTACAGGCGTGCCTTTTTTGTCCATTACTTTGGTCGGACCCTGGTAATAAAGATACACCGGGCCGGAATATCCGAAATTGTCCGTCCTTAAAAGCTGTTCACTCAGATTGTTCGTACGGAAGCCTGACATTATAACTACCGGTATTTTTGAGGTCCTGTAAAGTTCCTGCATTTTTTTAAGCATGTAGAATTTCCACTCCACGAATCTCCTGTCCCTTCCGTCGGTCCCTTCTATCTGCAGTGTAAGGTTTATATCCATGTGGTCCGCAGGGCGTCTTGTTAAAAGCCCTGAAGTGAATCCAAAAGCGAAATTACTGTCCCTTATGAGGGTCTCTCCCCGTTGTTTGTATTCTTCTTCTTTCTCCCTTATGGCCAGCGCTCTTTCGTCCGGATTATCAGCCTCCAATACCTGGTGGATGACTTTTTCGTCCCGGTCAAAGACTTCTACAGGCGTTAATCTCC
>JAQVSN010000137.1 GCA_028700515.1 Candidatus Omnitrophota bacterium | reverse complement strand
GGAAGAGCGGTTATGATGTTCTGGTAACATCTGAGCCGGGGGATACGGCTCTGGGCAGGAAGATCAGGGAGATACTTCTCGAGAAAGAAGGTATTTCACTTTCAAGGCACGCGGAGCTCCTCCTTTTCGAGGCGGACAGGGCCCAGCACGTTGAAGAGGTGATCCTTCCGGCGATCAAGTCCGGTAAGGTGGTGATATGCGATCGATATAATACCGCAACTTTCGCCTATCAGGGTTACGGACTTGGCGTGGACAAGGACCTTATCAGGAAAGTCGATAAAGCGGCTACCGGAGGTCTGGAACCCGGACTTACCGTGCTCCTCGATGTGGCCCCGGAGACAGGACTTGCACGCGCGGGAAAGGTGCGGAAAGCCGACAGGATGGAAAAGAGGGCAAAAGCTTTCCACCGCAGGGTCCGTGACGGATATCTCGATATGGCGGCCAAGTCACGAGGCAGGATAAAAAAGGTGAATGTTGCCGGACTGGATGAGACCTATAACGCGGTGAGGGAGCTTGTTTATGCTTTCGTTGAAGGACATAAAAGGGCAGGATAACGCCGTAAAATTCCTTGAGAATTGCCTGGCCTCCGGCAGGACACCGAATGCTTTTCTTTTTTCCGGTCCGGAAGGGGTTGGGCGGGCAATGGCGGCCAGGGCTTTCATCGCGGGGCTTTTTTCCAGCGGAAAGGATATGGCAGGCGCCGAGGCCGTTTCGGGCAGGGTATCCTCCGGTTCACATCCTGACGTAATGTGGGTGAAACCCGAAAAGAACAAATACATTTCGATAGACGATGCCCGTAAAGCCAAAGAGTTCCTCTCCCTGAAACCCTACGAAGCCCCTTACACCGTGGCGGTCCTGGAGGATGCGCACATGATGAAGGCGGAATCCGCCAATGCACTTCTGAAGGTGCTCGAGGAGCCTCCGTTTTCAAGCCTTATTATCCTTATATCGTCCAGGAAGGACCTCATACTTCCTACCGGGGCGTCAAGGTGCTTTGAGCTGCGCTTTACGAGACTTCGGCTGGATATAACACAAAAGATCCTTGTCAAAGCGGCCGGGTTGACAGACGGCGCGGCCCGTTTCCTGGCTTCTTTTTCGCAGGGTTCCGCCGGGGACGCTCTTTCGATGATCAAAGAAGGACTTCTTGAACGGCGCAGGACCGTTATACAGCTTTTGAAGAGGGCCATGTCCATGCCTGACGCCGCTTGTCTTTCGTGGGACGGGGAGGCCAAGGACGTTCTTATAGAGGACATTGACATAAGCATTATGCTTCTAAGGGATGCCGTACTTTATCTGCGGGGCATTACGGCGGGAGTGATCGATCGTGAGGGAGCGGCTGAGCTGGTGCCGCTTCTTCCGTCCCGGGAGGCGGAGAAAAAGGCATACGATATCGTGTCAGAACTTAGCGGGTTAAGGAAAATGCTTATAGGGAACGCTAACGCTAAACTCGTGTCACAGGCGATGAACACCGTGGTACACGGAAAATAATGATCCCGGAGCCCGGCTCGGGCCCGGATAACAAAAAGGGTACATAATGACGACACATAACGAAAAAGCCGCACCTGTACCGAACGAGATCGTAAGGGTGCATTTGAGGATGGCCGGCGAAACGATCGTTTTTATGACGCATGGGATGAGGTTCGAGGTAGGAGACAAGGTGATAGTGGAGGCCGACAGGGGCCTTGAGTACGGGGATGTAGTTACCTCTAACGAGCCGTTCGACCATAAACTATTCGATAAGCCTCTTAAGAAGGTGATAAGAAAAGCTAATCCATGGGATGAGGAACAGATACAGAAGAACAAAGGAAAGACCAGGGACCTTATGGACATATGCTCCCGCAAAATAAGGGAGCAGAACCTTCCGATGAAACTTGTCGACGCCGAATATTCTTTTGACAGGTCCAAGATCGTGTTCTATTTCACTTCGGAAAGCAGGGTCGATTTCAGGAACCTGGTAAGAGAGCTCGCGAGCATCTTCAGGGTCCGGATAGAGCTTAGGCAGATAGGGGTAAGGGATGAGGCTCGAATGCTGGGAGGATTCGGTCCCTGCGGCAGACAGCTCTGCTGTATCGCGTTCCTTAAGGATTTTGCGCCGGTTACGATAAAGATGGCCAAGGTCCAGAATTTACCGCTGAATCCCGCGAAAATATCAGGGCTTTGCGGAAGGCTGATGTGCTGCCTCGGATACGAACATGAGTGCTATCAGGAACTTTTCAGAGGCATGCCGAAGGTGGGAAAGGAAATAAAGACGGAACACGGCAAAGGTAAAGTGGTATCGGTCAATCCTCTTAAGAGGACCGTTACCGTTGACCTGGGAGAGGGGAACCTCAAAGATGTGCCCGTGGATGAGAAGGAGGCAAAGAAATAAAATGGCGAAGTTCTACGTGACCACTCCCATTTACTATGTCAACGCTAACCCGCATATAGGCCATGCCTATACCCAGGTGATAGCGGATACTCTTGCCAGGTACCACCGGATGAAGGGTGACGATGTCTTTTTCCTTACCGGCACGGATGAGCATGGGGAGAAGATCGAGGAAGCCTGCCTGAAAGCCGGTTTTGCGAAAGGCGGAGAAAAGGATTTTGTGGATTCCATCGTCGCTAATTTTAAAAAGGCCTGGGAAAAACTGGAAATAAGCCATGACGGGTTCATACGCACGACCGACCCCGAGCATGAGATCACGGTAAAGAGGCTACTCTCCAGGATGAAAGAAAAAGGAGACATATACCTTGGGGAATATGACGGGTGGTTCTGTACTCCCTGTGAGACCTTCTGGACGGACACGCAGGCTGAAGGGGAGATATGCCCCGATTGTAAAAGAAAGGTAGACCGCATAAAGGAGAAGAACTATTTTTTCAGAATGAGCGCCTATCAGGACTGGCTTATAGAGCATATAAACAGTCATCCCGAGTTCATTATGCCGGCTCTAAGGCGCAATGAGGTCCTGGGGTTCCTCAAGGAAAAACTGACAGACCTTTGTATATCCCGCCCCAAGGACAGGATGAGCTGGGGGATAGAATTGCCGTTCGACGGCCAATACGTGCTTTATGTCTGGTTCGACGCGCTCATAAATTATCTGTCGGCGCTCGAGAAAGGACATGGCAGGGCCGGGTACTGGCCCGCGGATATACATCTGATAGCGAAAGATATTCTCAGACATCACGCTGTTTACTGGCCTATAATGCTGAGGAGCATGGGACTAAGCATGCCGGAAACCGTTTTCGCCCACGGTTGGTGGAAGATGGGGGAGGAAAAGATGTCCAAGTCCAGAGGGAACATAGTAAACCCGCTTGACCTGGCGGATAAGTATGGAGTGGACCCCGTAAGATATTTTCTCCTTAAAGCTGTGAATCTCGGTATGGACGGGTCGTTCAGCGAAGAAGCTCTTGTGCTTATGTACAACAGCGACCTCGCAAATGACCTCGGGAACCTCCTGAACAGGACGCTTACAATGGTCGAAAAATATTTCGGAGGGATAGCGCCTTTTTTGCCGGACGACCTTAAGGACCCGGCTCAATCGGCTCGAAGCGCCGAACTTCTTTCGGCGATCAGCGAAGCCCGCAAAGGGTCTGATGCCCTGATGCTCGGAAAGGAACTGAAGATAAAGGAAGCGATCGAGGTCATAATGTCGGTGGTGTGCAGGGCGAACAAGTATATCGAAGTTTCAGCTCCATGGAAATACGCTAAAGAAGAAGGCGGGATGGAGGCAATAAAGCTTATTATGGCTGACCTTCTCGAGGTCCTCATGACCGCGTGTCTGGGGCTTTCATGTGTTATGCCGTCGACGTCGAAAAAAATGTGGGCACAGTTGGGGCTTGAAGGGGATCTGTCAGCGCACTTAAAAAAGATGTCATTAGGCCAGATGACTCCACAAGAGAGAATGTACCCGGCCGGGACAAGAGTGGCTAAAGGTGAGCCTCTTTTTCCGAGAATACAATAGAAGGATCATGCGACATGGCATATACCGAAATGCTACTGCCGAACAATATCCTGAAGCCGGAGAGCGTTATCGGACGGCTAG
>JAQVSN010000136.1 GCA_028700515.1 Candidatus Omnitrophota bacterium | reverse complement strand
GGAGATATCCGGTCCCGGGCACGCGCCCGACAATAAAAAGTGATGGATAGGGAAGATCGAATGAAGATAAATATAGCGATACTGAACTACAACGGTAAAGGGCTCTTGGAAGAGTGCCTGCCCAGCATAATAGAGGCCTCCGAGAACAGCGTTTACCGTCCGAAAGTGACGGTCCTGGACAACCGTAGTACGGATGGGAGTATCGAGTTCATCAAAAAACGCTTCCCGATGGTCGAGATATATATCGCCAGGGAGAATAAGGTCTATTGTTCCTATAATGAGTTCTTTGAATCCGTGGATGACGACGTGATCTTCGTGCTCAACTCCGACATAAAGGCCGACAAGGCTTTCATCGACCCGGTTATCAGGCATTTCGAAAAAGACCCCAACGTGTTCTTCGTGTCTTCAAGGATGTACTATTTTGACGGTGTGACATATCAGGGGGACTTGTCCAGGGCAGTGGAGCGTTTCGGGGTGTTCTCCGCCGATTCCAGGTTCAACGGTTTCGAGAGGATGATAGATAAGGAGAATTACACGTTCTCCACGGGCAACGGAGCCTTTGACAGGAAAAAATACCTTAAGCTGGGAGGATATGACGAGATATACCTTCCGGGCAGGTATGAGGATGTCGATCTGTGTTACAGGGCGTGGAAGGCCGGGTTCAAGGGTATGTATGAACCCGAGAGCGTTATTTTTCACAAAGGTTACGCCAGTTTCAAGTCTGTGTTCAGCGATAAACATATAGAGAGGACAGTGTTCAGGAACAGCCTGTTGTTCATGGTCAAGAATTTCAGCGATCCCGTTCTTTTGGGCAGGTTCTATTTTTGGCTGCCTATCCGGCTTGCGGGATTCATTCTGACCGGAAGGTTCCATTTTATCAGGGGTTTTCGGGAGGCTGTAACGAAGGTTCCGGGCGTTATGGCTCGGAGATATCCTGCTTTAGCTGACGCTAAATTGTCAGACAGAAAGGTCCTTGACCTTATAGGGGGGCCACATGGTTAAGGTGTCGGTGGTCCTGATAACAAGGAACGAGGAATCAAGGATCAGGAAGGCGCTTGGATCTGTCCGGTGGGCCGATGAGATAATCATCGTGGATTCCGGAAGTTCCGATAATACCTTGAAGATAGCCGGGGAATTCACCGACAAAGTTTATTGCCGGGATTTTGATGACTTTTCTTCACAGAAGAATTTCGCGGTGAGTAAGTGCGGCAATGAATGGGTCTTGTCGCTGGATGCCGATGAAGTTGTATCGGAAAGATTAAAGAGTGACATCCAGAGGGCAGTGGAGGCTCCGGAAGGACGAGTGGCCTTTGCCGTGAAGCGCGTGAACCGACTTTTCGGAGGGGTATTGTTACATTCGGGAGGAGGGGATTATCCTGTCCGGCTTTTCCTTCGAGGAAAAGCCAGGTTCGTCCAACCGATACATGAATATCTTCATGTGGATGGAAAGATAGGACGGTTGGAAGGGGAACTCATACACAATTCGACAGCCGATATCGTTTCAGAATATCGCAAAACCGATGAGTATACGGATATGGAGGCGGTCTGGCTTCTTAAAAGGAATATAAGACCCAGTCTTCTTAAGATGATCTTTTTTCCTCCGGCGGTATTTCTTAAACTTTACTTCGCTAAAATGGGTTTTCTGGATGGCATGGCCGGACTGATATACGCCGCGGTTTCGGCTCGGTATTGCTTTGTAAAGTATGTCAAAGCGAGGAAACTCTCCAGGGACCCGGTTTATCTGGAGAGGGCCATAGGAGGGAGGTTTGACGCACTTTCCGGGAGGTTTCCCGACTCTTTAAACGCCTCCGATTTCAGGCTGGAATATCTTCTTGAAAGTTTTCCGGATCTTGCGGGCAGGACCGTCCTCGAGGTCGGATGTGGAAAAGGACGGTTCACCGGAGCCCTTTCCGAAAAAGGAGCGCGTTGCACCGGTGTGGATATATCTTCCGAGCTCCTTGCGGAGGCGAGGAGGATCAACAAGGGCACTTATTTAAAGGCGAGTGCCGTCAATCTCCCTTTTGAGGAAGGGACCTTCGACTACGTGTTCTCCGTGGAGGTCATCGAACATATACCTGATATGGAAAAGATGTTCAGAGAGGCCGGCCGTGTGCTGAAAAAGGACGGTATTTTTGTCGTTATCGATAAGAATATCCTGTCGTTGAACAACAGGAGGCCTTTTGTCCCTAACGTTTTCATTAAAAAGTATCATGAGATAAAGAATGACTGGATGTATCCCCGCGGGTTCGCTTATTATGAAAAATGGTTCTTTAGGAAAAAAGTATCAGCAATGCTCTCGAAATATTTCGGGAAAGTGGAAGCGAGATATATGTTATCTGATGCGGAAACGGTTTCAGGGACGTCACTACTCTTCAAAAGAATGCCCCTGTTCCGGCATTTTATCCTATGGAAGGCTACGGAGCCAAAACGCGTATGACCGATAACACCAGAGAACTATTTAATAAAAAATGTATGGTAAAACTTTTTCCGTGTAAAGGAAGAAGTATTACCGAGAAGGTCGCGAGGTATCCCAAAGTGCTTTATCATTCTGGGGACAGCTCGGGGAGCGGGACTCTCCGCGAAAAAAGCCTTTATCCTGATGGTAAAAAGAGCGTTTTTTCCCTGCGTATTGACGTGGATGAGACGGACAATGAAGGTGAGCTTTCGGATTATCTCGGATTATTCGCGCGATACAGCCAATGGATAACGCTCTTCTGCTCGGCCGGGGCATTCGTGGGTAAAGAACGGATACTTGAGAGAGTGGGCGCCGCTGGACTGGATATACAGTCCCATGGGTATTACCATTACACCCATAGTGACTACACGAACATCTACAGGGACTTGCGCAAAGCTAAGAGGTTCTTTAGTGACAGGGGGTTTGCCACCGAAGGTTTTGCCTCACCCATGGGCAAGTACAACGACGATCTGATGAAGGCGCTGGAGGATCTAGGTTACAGATATTCCTCCGATTTCTCATTCGATTACCTTAATTTCCCGCATTATCCGAGGATTGGGTCAGGATTCTCAAAGGTTCTACAGGTCCCCATATTTCCCGTATGTCCCGAATTGCTGTTCTCGGCGGGCCTGACCGAAGAGGAGGCCCTCGATTACTATATCAACGCCATTGGCCTGATAAAGGAATGCGGCATTCCCGTCATTGTCTATGCTCATACGAACAAGTTCTGCGGAAAGGTAGTGAGTCTTCTGGGACGTTTATTGAAAACCGTTCAGGAGGACGACGATCTTTATAAATGTAATTTAACGGACTTCGCGTGCTGGTGTTTCCGGATCGAGGACAGGACATTCTCCGAAAAGTACGGTGTTTTGAACTCGTCTGTTGAAAGAGTTATCAGCGCCCCGGACAAAAGTTTGTTAGGGACCCCTTTTAAAAGAAGCGTTTGGGCGGTCGTGAAGGATCTGATAAAGGAAACAGGGGACCTTGAAGATATAGTTCCTTCGGAGGAGTTGGCCGATAGCGGTCTAAAATTATTGTTAAAGAAGACGTTCAAAAAACTGAAACACAAGCCGTGAACATACAAGATCCGGCGTGCCGGGGAGATGTCCTATTATGAGAGTCCTATTCTATTCCTACCCCTCCGCGTTCCAGAACCCGGGAGGCGGGGAAGTACAGCTCATAAAGACTATGGAGTATCTGCAAAAGCAGGGCATCCATGTTAAGAAATTTGACCAATGGAGCGACCGGTTCGAGGACTATGATATTCTGCATATATTCGGCTCGGTCAAGGATTGTTTGGGGCTGACAAAGACTGCGAAGAGTAAAGGGATAAAAATAGCGCTTTCCACGATATTCTGGTCTGATTTCAGGAGAGCTTTGGGAGAGTCCGGTTCCGTCAAGGAGCGGGCTATGCTAGTGGCCCGGCAGGCAGCTAAGACCTTATTTCCGAATTTCCCTTCGGCGCGGCGTCAGCTTATGGAAACCGCGGATATACTTTTCCCGAACGGCGAAGGAGAGGCCGGACAGCTGGTGAAATATTTCAAGATGCCCCGAAAGAAGATATTTGTGGTCC
>JAQVSN010000135.1 GCA_028700515.1 Candidatus Omnitrophota bacterium | reverse complement strand
TTTACCACGTACTTTACAAATATGATGAGGATTTCCGGAAAATGTTCAAGGTGAAAGCCGATTTTGACACAGAGGTGGACAGGGACGTTGAAATGATAAAGAAATACGCCTCTTTCATAAAAGTCAGATGCGAAGAGGAAGGTCTCAGGCATTTTGAACGTAAGGCGGTCGCCAAGGTCGTTGAATACGGTTCGAGGCTAACCGAGGACCAGGAGAAATTGAGCGCGTTCTTTATGTATATCGCGGACCTTTTGAGAGAAGCGAACCACTGGGCGGGCAAGGATAACGCACAGTATGTGGAAGAACAGCATGTTGAGAAAGCCATACGGGAAAAAGTATATCGCTCAAGCCTGATAGAGGAAAAGATACTTGAGCTCACCAGGAAGAACATCATAATGATCGATTCCGAAGGTGAAGCTGTCGGGCAGGTCAACGGGCTTTCGGTCATAGACATGGGGGAATACGCTTTCGGCCGGCCCACGAGGATCACCGCCAGGACATACATGGGGAAAGAAGGACTGGTGGACATAGAACGCCAGGTCAAGATGGGAGGGAACATACATTCCAAGGGTGTTCTTATACTCAGCGGTTATTTCGGGGAAAAGTTCGCCCAGGACGCTCCTCTTGGCTTCAGCGCCAGCATATGCTTCGAGCAGTCATATGACGGTATCGAGGGGGACAGCGCTTCAAGTACGGAAGCATATTGTCTTCTTTCGTCGCTTTCAGGCCTTCCTATAAACCAGTCCATCGCAGTGACCGGGTCCATGAACCAGCACGGGGTAATACAGCCCATAGGAGGCGTCAACGAGAAGATCGAGGGATTCTACCATGTTTGTAAGGCCAAAGGTCTTACAGGGGGCCAGGGGGTAATGATACCCGACTCAAATGTAAAACATCTTATGCTCAAGGAAGAGGTTGTTGACGCGGTTGCGAAGGGTAAATTCCACATATGGGCGGTTAATACGGTAGACGAAGGTATCGAAGTATTGACCGGAAAAAAGGCCGGAGAAAAAGGCCCTGACGGGAAATATCCCGAGGGGACGGTTAATTTTCTGACAGCCGCGAAACTGAAGGAGTACACTGAAAAGTTCTCCAAACTCGGCGATAAAAAAGGCAAGAAGAAACCCGGCAGGGAGGGATCTGCCCCGGGAGAAGGGGAGGCCGGGAAAAAATGAGAATAAAGATGTTTTTGAGGGCAGTTTGTATCGTCGTCTTGGCCATGACGGCGATCCCTCCGTTTGAGGCTTCCGCCAGGCGTGATCCGACAGACAGTCTTTACGATGATCTTTGGGGTAAGACCCTTTTGACATACATTGCCGAACCCGTGGATCCGTCAGGTAAAGCGGGACAGATGGTCCAGCCGGTGTTGGAAGCCTTGAGGCACGAGATGTCGACGCGGCTCAATTTTAATTTCAAGATAGCCGGTTCCCCTGAAGGCGCGGACCTTCTCATTGAGACTGATGTGAAGGAATATACCCCGGGGAGCGGTGAGATCGATGGGAAGGATAACGCCGGCATCTTTGGGATGTTCTCCCAAGAAGGGAGAGCCAGTATAGAAGCGGTAATATCCGTTACGGACCTTGCCCGGAAGAAGCTTTTGTGGCGCGACAGGGTCAGGGCCGAAACCGATGTAAAAGGACTCGCCTCCGGGGAAGCCGCGGACAAGCTTGCCGAAAGACTAGCGAGCAATTTTATTAAAGAGTGTTTTTCTAAAAGACCCATAAGGGGGTCGTTGCCCGGGAAAGGGCCCGAAATAACCGGAAAAATATGAAAGGAATACTGATGAAGAAGATCGTCGTTCTTATCCTCGCGTTAATGTTCTGTGTCCCTGCCTATGCCGGGCAGACTGAAAGGCATCCGAACAAAAGATCCTTGATGTACAAGCTTTCTAAATATGGCCCTCCGGTAAAGGTCTTTATCGCGGATGTAAAGGACTCTGCCGGGAATTCGGGCACGGTCAGATCGCTCTTGAAGACGAACATTGAAAAGATGCTTCCCGCCCGGAAGAACATGACATTTGAGGTGGTCGCGTCAAGGACAGAAGCCGATGTGATCCTTGATTCGGACATAGTTGAATATCTCTGGACCGACTCCGATCCGATAGACAGTATAAGCGGCATTGGTCCTATCCTCATGGACGCTGCCATGAAGGAGAACTACGGCAGGCTCCAGGCGGTGTTCACCATGACCGACGTTAAGACGGGTAAAGAGATATGGGAGAAGAAGATCCAGGCGACTATTACGGGTAACCACATTACGCCGGAAAACGCGGCGGAATTGTTGAGCGCCAGGATGATGAAGGTCATCACATCCGGGAACCTGAAGAAGAGGGTTCGTACGAGCATCATGGCTATCTAAAGAACATGACGTTAAACACCGGCTCTTGACAGCCGGTGTTTTTTGGTGTAACATATAGATAAATGTAAATACGTCTATTTGACTCCGGGTTTCGGGGTCTTCAGGAGGGATATCTATGAGGACAGATAAATTCACTGTAAAAATGCAGGAAGCGCTTAAGGCGGCTGTAACGGAAGCTGTTGACAGGGGTGAACAGGAAGTTGACCTTGAACACCTTCTTTATATTCTTTTAGGCGATGATAGCGGCATAGCTTCTTCGGTGCTCAAAAAAATGGGGGTGGACCGCGCTGCCCTTAAGGCGGCTGTTGAGAGAGCTTTGGACTCTAAACCCAAGGTAAGCGGCGGCGGGCAGCCTTTCATTTCGCAGAGGCTTGATAGGATAATTACACAGGCTGAGAAAGAGGCCCGTTCAATGAAGGACGAATATGTGAGTATTGAGCATGTTCTGATCTCGGCCGCGGAAGACAAACAGGGTGGGACAGCCGAGCTTTTCAGGCGTTTTAACATAACCCGGGAAGGGCTGATGAAGGCGCTCATAGAGGTAAGGGGCAGCCATCGGGTTACCGATGAGGATCCCGAAGGAAAATACCAGGCGCTTGAGAAATACGGAAGGGATCTTACCGAGCTTGCCGGCCGGGGAAAACTTGACCCGGTCATAGGACGGGACGAGGAGATAAGACGTCTAATCCATGTGCTCTCGAGGAGGACGAAGAATAACCCTGTCCTCATCGGGGATCCAGGGACAGGGAAAACCGCTATAGTGGAAGGATTGGCGCTGCGCATTTCTTCCGGGGATGTTCCCAGCCGCCTTAAAGACAAGCGCATTGTAAGCCTGGACCTCGGAGCTCTCATAGCCGGCACCAAATTCAGAGGTGAGTTCGAGGACAGGCTTAAGGCTTTTCTGAAAGAGGTCGAGGAGAAGGAGGGGGGCATTATACTTTTTATTGACGAGCTCCACACGCTTGTCGGGGCAGGCGGGGCGGAAGGTTCCGTGGACGCCTCAAATATGCTTAAGCCCGCGTTGGCCAGGGGAGAGTTGAGGTGTATAGGCGCCACCACGCTTGATGAATACAGGAAATACGTGGAAAAGGATAAGGCCTTAGAGCGGCGTTTTCAGCAGATATTCGTAGGCGAACCGAGCGTCGAGGACACTATCGCAATTCTCAGAGGTCTTAAAGAAAAATACGAGGTGCATCATGGCGTACGTATATCGGATTCGGCCATAGTAGCCGCCGCGGCGTTATCCGACAGGTATATAACCGCGAGATCCCTTCCTGATAAGGCCATAGACCTCGTGGACGAGGCCGCTTCGAAGCTCAGAATGGAGATAGATTCTGTTCCCACGGAGATCGATCAGGTGCAGAGAAAGATACTCCAGCTTGAGATAGAGAAACAGGCTCTTAAGAAGGAGGAGAGGACGGATGCGGGCAGAACAAAGATGTCGGCTGTGGACACAGAGCTTTTAGAGCTCAGGGGAAGACTGCAGGAGATGAAAAAACACTGGGAAAAGGAGCGCGAAGAGATCAGCAGAATAAGGGATATCAAAGAAAGTATAGACAAGGCCAGGGCGGAAGAGTCCGCGGCCGAAAAGGACGCCAATCTGGCAAGAGTATCGGAGATAAGGTACGGGAAGCTGGTGACATTACAAAAAGAACTTGATGATGCCGCTAAAG
>JAQVSN010000134.1 GCA_028700515.1 Candidatus Omnitrophota bacterium | reverse complement strand
ATACTCTTACTCACTGGCTCTATCAGTTCCGAGCATATAAGCGTCGAAGTCGACGCGTTTATGCGGAAACCCGTGGACCTCTACAAACTCCTCGACAGCATAAACAGCTTGCTCGGCCAGGGTTAGAAGCCTGGCATAGAAGTTCCTGACACCCGCCCGCTTCTACTCTTCTTTGAGCGTATGCCGTGGGTAGTATCCGGCTGTTACCTTGATCTCCTTGAACCAGGAAGGGGATATCAAGGAAGGGTTGAATTGGCGGCCCGAATCTGACATAATAATCGGACCGGCCGTTGTATGTAGAGGCCGCTTCGAGCGATACATTACTGATAAGGTATTAATATGATAATAACTAAACACAAGCCTTTCGCGGAAATATTGTCCTTTCTTGAGGGAAAGGAGCGAGTTTTTCTCATAGGGTGTAAATTGTGCGCCACGGTATGCGGGACAGGCGGAGAAGCTCAAATGAAGGCTTTGGAAACAGAACTGACCGGGAAAGGTAAGACTATTACCGGCTGGTCCGTTCTCGAACCCGCCTGCAGCCTGATAGAGGTAAAAAAACTTTTTCGCGCCAGGAAGGATGAAATAAACAGTTCGGACGCCGTACTCAGCTTTGCCTGCGGGGGAGGGACACAGGCGCTTGCCGAAGGTCTGGCAGAAAAAGATATATATCCCGGCAATGACACCCTTTTTCAGGGTGAGGTGGCCGAGCATTCACCCCGCAGGTCCAGGTTCGAGCAGAGGTGTTCGACCTGCGGCGATTGCATGCTGGCCGTAACAGGCGACCTTTGCCCGGTGACCAGGTGTCCCAAAGGGCTTACGAACGGGCCGTGCGGAGGCGTCAAGAACGGGAAGTGCGAGGTGGATGCCAAACTTGACTGTGTGTGGCTCCTTATCTACCGGAGACTGAAAACCCTCGGCAGGCTCGAGGAAATGAAAAAAGCATCTGCTCCCAAAGACCATTCGAAAAACAAGAAACCACAACGGCTTACACGAGGCTGAACCGTAATGTCCGACATAAAAAAGAACGTTAAGACCCTGCTTGAGGAGCTTCCTCCCGGGATCGATGTAGTTGCCGCGGCCAAGACCCGGACGGCCGCTGAGATCAAAGAGGCGTTAGACTCGGGAGTGAGCATCATAGGTGAGAACTATGTCCAGGAAGCAGAGAAAGTTCTTCCCGAAGTTGGGACCCCGGCAAAATGGCATTTTATCGGTCATCTCCAGAAGAATAAGGTTAAACAGGCCGTCCTCATATTTGACATGATAGAAACAGTGGATTCATGGGACCTGGCGTTGGAGATAGATAAAAGGTGCCGTCCGGCAGGAAAGACGATGCCGATCCTTATAGAGATAAACAGCGCCATAGAGCCCCAGAAACACGGAGTTATGCCTGAAAACGCGCGGGCGCTGATAGAGAAGATCTCGGGTCTTTCGTCGGTAAGGGTGATGGGGCTTATGACAATGGGGCCGTTATCCGAAGACCCTGAATGCGCCAGGCCCTTTTTTGCCAAGACGCGAATGATATTTGATGATCTCAAACAGGTCCCCGTCCCGGGTACGGAGATGAGATACCTTTCCATGGGCATGACCGGTTCATACCGGGTAGCGATGGAGGAAGGCGCTAACATGGTCAGGATAGGTGCAGGGATATTCGGAGAAAGGGAATAAGCTGCCAATATCAGCCCTCAGCGTTCAGCTGACGGCTGATAGCTGAGCGCCGGAAACTATGTACGTAAAAGTTCTATACGATAATCGAGCTAAACGCGGGTTTGTCCCCGGGCATGGCTTTGCCTGCCTGCTGGATGGCGCCGTTCTTTTCGATACAGGTGAAGCTTCGCAATCGCTTCTGGATAATATGAAGAAGATGATGGTCTCTCCGGGCGAAATTAAGGCTGTGGTTCTTTCTCATGAGCACTGGGACCACACGGGAGGCTTGTGGGAAGTGATAAAACGCTGTCCGGGGATAAAGGTCTATGCGTGTCCGTCGTTCAGCGAAACATTTAAAAAATGCGTCGTTGAATCGGGAGGGGAGCTTGTTCTTGCCGGCGGTCCCATGGATATCGCCCCTGGTATTATGACGACAGGAGAGATCGGCGCGGTCTATAAAGATCAATATATAGCCGAGCAGGCGCTCATTGTAAAAGGAGATAAAGGTTTTTCGGTGATAACCGGATGCGCTCATCCCGGGCTTCTCCCGATGCTGAAGCGTATTAAAGAGACCCTGGGCGTACCGGAGTTCTATATGGTATTCGGCGGATTTCACCTCACAGGCATGGGGATGGAAGAGATCACCGGCGTCATCTCCGACATGAAATCTATCGGGGTCTATAAAGTCGGCCCCATGCACTGTACCGGGGATAAGGCGATAAGGATGTTCGGAGGCCAGTACCACGGGAATTTCGTGCCCGTAAAAGCGGGACATATAATACATCTGTAGGCGATAAAGCGGCAGGTTAAGGGTCAGAGAAGGTTGAGGTTCAGGGAAGGTTGAGGTGAAGGTTGAGGTAAAGGTTTGCTAAAACCCTCTCAATCTCAACCTCAATCTTAACCTCAACCTTAACCTTTCCCTTAACCTTAAGTTTGCACTAACTGTGCGCTATTATTAAAAGCTATACTTGAACGGAACAGGAGCCTTTTAGCGGACATGACAACGAATAACGAACCACGAACCACGAACCACGAACTATACGATATCGTCATCATAGGCGGCGGGCCGGCGGGGTTTACCGCGGGGATCTACACCGCTCGGGCGAGGATGAAGACCCTTCTTTTTGAAAGTCTTTCTGTTATGGGGCAGGCGGCCATGACCGAGACTATCGAGAACTATCCGGGAGTGGAAAAAGCCTCCGGTTTCGGGCTCGTGGAGTCTTTCAAAAAGCAGGCTGAAAGTTTTGGGCTAAAGACGCTTCAGGATACCGTACATTCGTTGTGCCCTTGTAAGGAAGGGGGCAGGGACGCCTGGAAAGTGGCGGCCGATAGCGGAGAGTACAAAGCGCTTTCCGTGATCGTGGCGAGCGGGGCAAGCCCCAAAAAACTTGGGATCCCCGGAGAGTCCGAATTCCTCGGCAAAGGGGTTTCTTATTGCGCCACTTGCGACGGGCCGTTCTTCAGGGCGAAGACCGTGGTGGTTATCGGCGGGGGGGATACCGCGGTTGAAGAGGCGCTATTCCTGACGAAATTCGCCGCCAAGGTAATCCTGATACACAGGAAAGACCGTCTCAGGGCCGCGAAGGTGATACAGGAGAGGGCTTTCGCCTGCGAAAAACTTTCGTTCATCATGGACTCGGTCGTTCTCGCGATAAAAGGTTCAGCCTCCGTGAGTTCTGTCGATATACGGAACTTAAGGACCGGGGAGGTCTCGAGCATCGAATGTTCCGGAGTGTTCGTGTTCGTAGGATGGTCGCCTAATACGGGGCTTCTTGAGGATATCGTCAGTAAAGACCCATCGGGAGCAGTGTTGGTGGACGGGCGTATGATGTCGTCATCTCCCGGGATCTTCGCCGCCGGAGACTGTACAAGCAAAATACTCCATCAGGTGGTAACGGCCTGCGGAGACGGTGCAGTAGCCGCCTATGCGGCAGGGCAGTATGTTGACGAGCTTAAGGGTGTGGCGTACAAGTAAAGTTCTAAATGAGAGGAAGAAAAAAATGAAACAGGAACCGTTGGATTTTCTGAAAGAGCTTATAAACAGCCACAGTCCGTCCGGGTTCGAGAAGGGATCCGCGACGGTATGGAAACAGCGCACAAAGAAGTTCTCGGATGAGGTCAGCGTCGATGTACATGGGAACGTGATAAGTGTGGCGAACGGTAAAGGGAAACCGCGTGTAATGCTCGCCGGGCATATCGACGAGATCGGGTATATGGTGAAGTACGTCGATAACGACGGTTATGTTTATTTCTCGGCTATCGGCGGGGTCGATCCTCATCTTATGCCCGGACAGAGGATATGGGTAAAAGGAAAGAAAGGGGATGTGCTTGGAATAATCGGCCGCAAGCCCATACACCTCCTTGAAGGCGATGAGAGGAGCAAGGTCTCCAAGGTAGAGAATCT
>JAQVSN010000025.1 GCA_028700515.1 Candidatus Omnitrophota bacterium | reverse complement strand
GGACCTGCCGCAGAGGGTCGAGGTCGAACTCCCCTCGACCGACACCCACGTCGAGTAACCTTCGGGGTACATTTCCTCTTCCGAGGGAGCAAAAATGACATCCGCTCCGGCCTTTTTTGAGACCCGTCTATCCCTAGCCGGGTCCCGGGGATATTTTTCCAGGTCCTCTTTGGGGCCGAACTGAGTGGGATTCACAAAAACACTCACTACCGTAAGATCACATTCTTTCGCGGATGCATTTATAAGGCTCGCATGGCCATAATGCAAATATCCCATCGTCGGTACAAAACCGATGGTCTTTCCGCTTTTTTTCGCGGCGTCGCTGAACTTCTTCATACCGTCAATGGTAGTGATGGTTTTCATGGCCTTACGATCCGGGAAGCTCCTCATACAGTTCCCTCATACTCTTCCTGAACACGGGATGAACTACGTCCGGAGCTATCTCGGCCATTCCCTTCAGGACAAAAGACCTTTCATGCATTCTGGGATGCGGGATCTCAAGACCTTCGGTCTTGAGCGTAAGTTCGTCGCATAAAAGGATGTCTATGTCTATGATCCTTGGGGCATTCCTTGGTGCCGTAGTTCTACCCATTCCGAATTCTATGCCCTTGATCTCGCCGAGAAGTTGTTCCGGCGCAAGTGCCGTGATGACTTTTACGACGGCATTGATGTAGTCTCCCTGAGGCGGACCGCCAACAGGCTTCGTCTGGTATAACGACGACATATGCCTTACCACGACCGCCCGGGCCCCAAGTTTTCTCAGGGCTTCCCGGATATTCTCTTCCCGGTCACCTATGTTCGACCCAAGGCCGAGATAAACTATCGCCATATTTAGTCGCTAGTCGTTCGTCTCTAGTGCGTCCCATCACCCGTTCCCTCTCCCCTTCGAGGGAAGAGGGTAACTCTTTTAGTCGTCAGTCGTCAGGCGTGAGTCGTCAATGGTCTTGAGGCCCCGCTGACGACTGGCCCCTGACGACTCACTGACCCACGACTGACAACTAGTTAAAGAACGCTTTCTTTACGCGCCTTACGACCTCTTCCATCGTCGGCACGTCCTTGACCAGGGCCATACGAACATAACCTTCACCGCTCGGGCCGAACCCGCTGCCGGGTGTTGCCACTATATCCGCTTTCTCAAGAAGCGCTTTGGCAAGAGACGCCGAATCGTATCCTTCAATTACCGGAGCCCATACGTAGAAAGTCGCTTTCGGCTTGTCTATTTTCCATCCGGCCGCGACGAGGCCGTCGACGAGGGCATCGCGACGCTGGGTATACACGGCGTTCATCTGTTTCTTGAATTCATAGGCATGTTTAAGTGCTTCGATAGAAGCTATCTGGACAGGCGTAAAGATCCCTGAATCGATATTGGCTTTCACTTTAGCAAGACCGTTAAGCATGCCGGCATTGCCTACCGCCATACCTACCCTCCACCCTGTCATGTTGAAGGTCTTGGACAGAGAATGGAACTCTATGCCGGTCTCCCTGGCGCCCGGCACTTCGAGGAAACTCGGCGGCACACAGTCATCAAAGCTCATCTCAGTATATGCCGCATCGGAACAGACTATAATGTCGTTCTCCCGGGCGAAAGCCGTAACCTTCTCGTAGAAATCCTTATCGGCCACTGCCCCGGTAGGGTTATTCGGATAATTGATGTGCATGAGTTTTGCTTTTTTAGCTACCGCCTTATCTATCGCGCCAAGGTCCGGCAGGAAACCGTTCTCTTTCTTGAGCGGCATAAAATGCACCTCCGCGCCCGCGAACACCGACCCTGAATTATACGGCGGGTATCCCGGATCGGGAACAAGCACGACGTCTCCCGGGTCAAGAAAGGCAAGCGGCATATGGGCAATGCCTTCCTTTGAACCCAAAAGCGGAAGTACTTCCGTATCGGGATCAAGTTCTATCCCGAACCTCCACTCATACCAATCGGCCATGGCCTGACGGAGCTTTTTGAGACCCCTGTTGAGAGCGTACTGGTGCGTCGCCGGATCCATAACGGCCTCTTTCAGCTTCTTGATAACAAAATCAGGAGTAGGCGTATCGGGATCCCCCACACCCAGGTCTATAATGGGCCGCCCTTCCTCCTCGGCCTTTTTCTTAGCCTTGTCTATCTCCTCAAAAAGATACGGCGGCAATTTTTTGAGTCTTTCGGCGTAATCGAAATTCATGGTGTCCTCTCGTTATCGTTTATCGTTGTTCGTTTTTCGGGATTTCCCCGAAAAAAAAATGACATTAAAATGATTTTTACTGGTCCCCGGGGCTTGCCCCGCTTTCGCGGGAGCCTTCCGGAATGACAATTTTTATCTTACTTCTACAAACTATCGGCTGTGAACTGATCCCGGGATCGACGGTTGTCTGCCCAACATCGGCCATCTCCTCTGCTCCAACTAAGATAACAACTAGAGACCAGCGACTAGCGACTACTTTATCCCCAGAACATCGGCCATCGTGTAAATTCCCGGTTTTTTCCCGGCGATGAACCTGGCAGCCTTGATGGCCCCTACGGCAAAAACGTCGCGGCTCTTCGCGTCATGCCTTATCTCGAGCGTTTCATAGCCGCTCTCGAAGATCACCCCGTGGTTACCGACCACTTCGCCTTCCCTCACGACCTCGCAATGCGGCTCGACGCCGGAGGCGTCCTTTATTACCCTGGATATCATCTTGGCGGTCCCGCTGGGGGCGTCCTTCTTGTGCACATGGTGCGTCTCATCCATCCTTATGTCGAAATCCTTCCCGAGAATGCGGGCCGCTTCTCTCACTATCTTGAAAAGCGTATTGACCCCCATTGACATGTTCGGAGAGAAAACTATCGGCATATTTTCCGAAGCATCGTTTATCGCCTTTTCAGCCCGGGCATCCAGACCGGTCGTCCCTATCACCATGGGAACGCCCGCCTTGCTGCATATTTTCACATGTTCGATCGTGGGCTCCGGAAGGGTGAACTCTATTAAGGCGTCTACCCCGCCAATCTCTTTCTCGTAATCAGACGAAACTATAACCCCCATCCTGTCCATCCCGAGAACATGGCCAAAGTCCTTTCCAAGGTCGCCGGAATCCTTCCTCTCTAAAGCAGCCGTTATTTTCATGTCTTTCTCTTTTATAGCCAGCGCGGCTATCTTCATACCCATTTTTCCGCACGCGCCGCTTATTCCGATCCGAACCATGTATCCTCCTGTTAGTCGCTGGTCGCTCGTCACTGGTCTCCAGTCGCTCGTCTCTCGCCGTTGGCCGCTCGTCAATCGTCGCTGATCGCTAGAAGCGGTTTATAAGAACTTATTCACAGCCCCTTGAGCCGTCAGCTTTCAGTCCGTAGTTTGAAAAACCTCGATTTTTACACGTGTACCAACCACTAGCAACTAGAGACCAGCGACTAGCGACTATATAAGATCGTACTTCTTGAGCACTCCTTTGAGTTTGGCCCTGTTCTCCTTAATCATCTCACAAAGAGGCATGCGCCACTCCTCTTTAAGGAGCCCCATCATCGCCATCGCGGTCTTCACCGGCAGCGGATTAGTCTCGATGAAAAGGTTCTTGAAAAGTTCTGTGAGCCTGTAATGGATCTTCCTTGACTCATCAAACCTTCCGTCCATGAACGTCTGGACAAGATCATGGACCTCGCGGGGAACAATATTAGCCGCCACGCTCACAACCCCCTTGGCCCCGACCGACATAAAGGGAAGCGTCATCGAGTCATCGCCCGAAAGCACCGTAATATTGCAGAGGCTTTTTATCTCCACAACCTGCTGGATACTTCCCGCGGCTTCCTTGATCGCGACGATATTGTCAACCTTGGAAAGCCTTGCCACAGTAGTCGGCAAAAGGGATATACCTGTCCGGGACGGGACATTATAGAGCATTATCGGTATATCGGCCTTTTTGGCTATCGCTGTATAGTGTCTGTATTGCCCCTCCGGAGTGGGCTTGTTGTAATACGGCGTTATGATGAGGGCGCCGTCGCAGCCGGCCTTTTTCGCGAACATGGTCAGCTCTATTGCCTCCTCGGTGCAGTTCGAACCGGTGCCGGCTACGACGGGAATGCGCCTTGCTGCTGTTTCGACGGTTATCCTGATAAGACGTTTCTGCTCGTCATGCGAGAGCGTCGCGGCCTCACCGGTACAACCACACGGTACTATTCCGTCCGTCCCATTTTTTATGTGGAACTCCACCAGTTTCCTGAAATTCTTCTCGTCCACCTTTCCGTTCTTGAACGGAGTGGCTACGGCCACGTATGAACCTTTGAACATTTTATCCTCCTGTTTAGTCCATGGTTCGTGGTCCATTGGTCATGAATATCCCGTTCGACGCGCTCGAACGGCCATGACCCCTTAACTATGAACCATGAACGGATCTAGGCTTTTCCCTCGAACACCAGATGCGCCTCTCCCTCGAGATAGACGTCGGTAACTTTACCTTTTGATATCTGATAATGGACCGTAAGCGTTTCACCTCCGCGGGTCTTCATGCTGACCGGAGGCTCAACGACTCCGAGAAGCCCCAGGACCACGGCCGAGGCCACTGTTCCCGTACCGCAGGCAAGCGTTTCATCCTCCACACCTCTCTCATACGTCCTCAATGAAGCACCCCCGGACACAATATTACCTACAAAATTCGCGTTGGTCCCTCCCGGAGCAAAAAAACTGTGATGCCGTATCCTGCGGCCCATTTCCACCACCGGATAATTCTCGAGGTCCTCGACCATATGCACCGCATGGGGTACACCGGTGTTCAGAGAATGCACCGTTAAAAGCGTCTGGCCTATACCCAGGTTGACGGACATCTTTATATCCCCCGGATCGCTCATAAGGAGTTTGACCCTCCCCCCCGAAATCCGGGCTTTTATGATCCCCGCTCCTGTTTCCATAAGAAGATCGCTCCCTACCCCTTTCGAAAAAGCGTAATAAGCGCTGCACCTGGCGCCGTTGCCGCACATAGTGACCTCAGACCCGTCGGGATTTATTATGCGCATACGAAGATCTGCCTTATCCGACCTCTCAAGAGCGAGTATCCCGTCCGCTCCGACAGAAAGTCTTCGCCTGCACAGGTCCCTGGCTATTTCCGGGTAATCCAGGCCGCGCTTGTCCAGCGAACCATCCCTGTTGTCGATGATGATAAAATCGTTCCCGCTCGCCTGCGCTTTGGTAAATCCCAGATCGTATTTCATTTGTCGTCCTTCTTCTATCGAACTATATCTCTTTTGGTATCTTCTCGCCGCGGATAAGGTCCCGGTATTTCTCGGCCTCGCGTACGACCTTGATTTCCTCTCCAATTACCATGAGCTCCGCCGGTCTTGGCCTGGAGTTATAGTTGGACGCCATGCTGAACCCATAAGCCCCGGCGCCGAAAACAGCCAGATATTCCCCCGCTATAAGCTCCTGCATCTCTCTTCCCAGAGCGAGATAATCGCCGCTCTCGCAGATAGGACCGACCACGTCATATTTTTCTGTTTCGGTCCTCCGGGCCACTATGGGCTTAATATCATGATAAGCGCTGTATAGCGACGGCCTTATGAGGTCGTTCATGCCGGCATCGACTATCGCGAACTTTTTACCGGTTGTTCCCGTCTTCACATACAGCACCTTGGTGACCAGCATGCCGCTGTTCCCGGCTATGAACCTGCCCGGTTCGAGTATTACTTTGAAAGACCTCCCCTTAAGGAGCGGTATTATGCTGTCCGCGAACTCCTGTGCCGTTGTCGCTTTTTCCTCATTGTACACGATCCCGAACCCGCCTCCGAGATCGAGCCATTCGATCTCGATGTTCCCCTTATCAAGAAGATCAAGGACCTTTTTCGTGGCGCCCACGAAAGCCTGGGCTTCTGTTATCTGGGACCCGATATGTACATGAAGCCCCTTAAGCTCGACGTTGGAATACTTGTTCGCGTTGTCAAAGATATCCTCAGCCTGTTTCAGGTCTATCCCGAACTTTTTCTCCTTGGTGCCGGTGGTTATATAATCGTGGGTATCTGCCTTTACATCGGGGTTGACCCTCACAGCGACCTTGGCCTTTTTCCGGAGGCGTTTCGCCACACTGTCTATCATTATGAGCTCCGGAACGGACTCTACGTTGAAAAGGAGGATCTCCGAACGCATGGCGCTCTTTATCTCCTCCTCGGTCTTTCCAACACTGGCATAAACTATTTTCGAGGGCGGACAGCCTATCTTGAGGGCCTTGTAAAGTTCTCCTCCCGAAACTATATCGAGCCCGGATCCGGCGTTCACCAGGGTCTTACATACGCTCAAATTCGAGTTCGCCTTCATCGAAAAGCATATGAGCGGATCTATTTCCTGGAAAGCGTCGCGTATTCTGTAAAAATGGTCGAGAAGCGTCCTGTGGCTATAGAGATAGAACGGCGTCGGGAACTCCTTGACGATATCGGGCAAAGATACATCCTCGCAATAAAGCGTTCCGTCCCTGAATTTAAAATGATGCATGGCACTGCCTTCCTTGTTCAGCTTTTTCGAACACGGGTCATCCCTTTTTAGCGAGCTTCTTTTTCCACTTCGCTATCTCCCTGCCGACCATCTTCGGATTGGTACTGCCCTGAGTCCTTTTCCCTTTTACGGAAGAAGCGGGGTTAAGGAGTCCATACACGTCCCCGCTGAGAGAACGGTTAAAACCCTTGAGTTCCTTTATCGAAAGATCGGATATATTAATGCCTTTTTCACAGCAGTACTTAACAATACCACCGACAGCGTCGTGGGCTTCCCGGAAGGACACGCCCTTCCTTACAAGGTATTCCGCTATATCAGTGGCATAAATGAACTCATCAGCCATCACTTCCTGTGCCCTCTTCCTCCTGACCTTGATCGTCGGCACGATCCCTGCCATCATTTGAAGACACTCCGACACGGAAAAAAGAGCCTCGAAGAACGGTTTTTTGTCCTCCTGAAGATCACGATTATACGTGTGAGGAAGCCCCTTCAAAAGTATAAGAAGAGAGTTAAGCGCGGATATAACGCCGGCTGACCGTCCCCGTATGAGTTCAAGCATGTCCGGGTTCTTCTTCTGCGGCATCAAGGAGCTTCCGGTACAATAAGCCGATCCTATCTCGATGAAACCGAACTCCGGAATACCATAGAGAATAAGGTCCTCGCTCATCCTCGAAAGATGCACCGATGCTATGGCCGCGGCCGAAACTATCTCGGCCATGATATCCCTGTCGCTTACGGAATCCATGCTGTTGGATGAGATGTCCGAAAACCCGAGTTTTTCAGACGTAAAAACCCTGTCGAGCTCAAGCGCCGAACCGGCAAGGGCCCCTGAGCCCATCACACAAACGTCATTCCGTTTAAAAGCCTCCCTGAACCTTTCCCGGTCCCTGGAAAGCATCTCGACATACGACATAATAAGGTGCGCGAAAAGAACGGGTTGCGCGCGGTTCAGGTGAGTATACCCCGGGATAATGGCGTCACGCTCCTTTTCCGCGAGATCTACGAGCGCGGACTGGAGAGAGCCTATAAGTCCGTCGATCTTCGACAAAGCCTCCCTCGAGTATAGACGCACATCATTTACTACCTGTTCGTTGCGGGACCTTCCCGTATGCATTTTTTTAGCCGCTCTCGGAGCCCTGGACTCCACATAGGATTGAACTGCCGAATGTACATCTTCAAAACCCGACGCTTCCCATTTACCTTTCTCGACCATGACGAGAAGCGAAGAAAGAGCCTTTAAAAGCTCTTTTTTTTCCCCGGAGGAAAGATGCCCAGCCCTGGCAAGCGTCTCCACATGGGCCTTTGTGGCTATACAATCATACTTCACAAGGACTTTGTCTACATTCAGGCTCGTGCTGAAATCCAGGACCTTACGGTCCATATCCCCGGCATCGAACCTCCCACCCCATAATTTTCTCATAACCACCCCTTATTGAAGTCGTCAGTCGTCAGTCGCGTCAGTCGTCAGTAAAGCTTTAACGAAAGCGGCGATCCTTAAAACCGGATCCGTCCGGCGAGCTTTCCTCTCTGTCATTCTGACGACCCATGACCGGCCACTGACAACTATTTCTTATACGGCATCGCCCAAAGGTCGATGAACCCTTTCGCAAGGGACTGGTCAAATACGTCCCCTTCTCCGTAGGTAGCGAGTTTTGCATTGTAGCGTGAATTCGGGCTTTTTCTAGCCGCGACCGTAGCGCTGCCTTTATAAAGTTTTATCTTTACCTCTCCCTTTACTTTCAGCTGGGTCTTGTCAACGAAAGCGTCCAGCGCACCCTTAAGCGGAGTGAACCAAAGACCGTTATAAACAAGCTCCGAGTACGTACGGGACACCCCGTGCTTATATTTCCTGGTTTCCCTGTCAAGGACAAGCTCCTCAAGCGCCGTATGGGCAGTTTGAAGTATGGCCGAAGCCGGGGCTTCATACACTTCGCGGGACTTTATACCCACAAGCCGATCCTCTATCATGTCAACCCTGCCGACACCATGCCTGCCTCCCAGAACGTTCAGCTTTTCAACAAGTTCCACCGGGGCATACTTCCTGCCGTTGACCGAGACCGGGATGCCCTTTTCAAAACCCACGGTAACGTATTCCGCGCGCTCCGGAGCCTCTTCAGGACGCTTCACGGTTATGAACGTGTCTTTCGGCGGTTCGAACCATGGATCTTCCAGTTTTCCGCTCTCTACGCTTATTCCCCAAAGATTTTTGTCTATACTATAGAGTTTCTTCTTGGTCTGTTCAATGGGAAGACCGTGCTTTTTGGCATAGTCTATTTCAGACTCCCGCGTCTTGAGTTCCCATTCTCTCACCGGGGCCACCACTTTTATCCCGGGGGCCTTCACGTGGAAGGTAACCTCGAACCTGACCTGGTCATTGCCTTTACCCGTACAGCCATGGGCCAGAATATCAGCCTTCTCCTTCTTCGCCACCTTCACCATATGATCGGCTATCAGGGGCCTTGAAAGTGCCGTCGCCAGGTTATATTTCCCCTGGTACACGGCACCCGCCTTGAGCGAACGGAACGCGTATTCCTCTATGAATTCTTTCCGGAGATCCTCGACCACGCATTTTTTAGCGCCTATCTTGATCGCCCTCTTCCTGGCGCTTACCGCGTCCGCGCCCTGTCCCACATCAGACATATAGCATACGACCTCATACCCTTTGTCCATGAACCACTTGATAGCTACCGAGGTATCAAGACCTCCGGAATAAGCCAGTACCACTTTTTTTTTTGCCATTTGTTTTTCCTTTCTGCGGATACCTTCTCCCCGCCCAACTAACCCTTCAACCCATCAACCTTTTGACCCTTAACCTCTTTATCCCTTGGCCCCTCCGACCAAACTCTCTCTTCAACTTAAATACTTAAGCAACACCGCTTTTTGCACATGAAGCCTGTTCTCCGCCTGGTCGTATATGACCGAGGCCGGACCGTCTATCACATCCTCCGATATCTCCTCACCCCTGTGCGCCGGAAGGCAATGCATTACCACGGCATTTTTCTTCGCAGCCGACATTACCCTGGAGTCCACCTGAAAACCCTTGAAATCCTCAAGTCTCTTATCTCTCTCGTCTTCCTGGCCCATACTCACCCACACGTCGGTATACACAACGTCCGCACCCTTGGCGGCCTCAAAAGGATCGGCAAAAAGTTCTATCGTGGTCTTCATCTCTTTCGCCGCTTTTGCCGCCAGGCTGAGCGCCTCCGGTTCGGGCCCATATTCTTTCGGAGTGGATATCCGCGTCTTCATGCCGGTCTTGGCGCACGCGAGCATAAGGGACGAAAGCACATTGTTCCCGTCACCGATATAAGTTACGGTAATGTTTTTCAGTGTCTTAAATTTTTCTCTTATGGTGAAAATATCGCTCAAGGCCTGACACGGATGCTCGGCGTCAGAAAGACCGTTTATCACCGGTACCGGTGAATACTCCGCGAGACCTTTTACGTCGGAATGCGAGAAAACACGAGCAACAATCCCGTCCACGTAACGCGCCACTACCCTGGCAACGTCCTTTACCGACTCGCGCTTACCCATGCATATCTCCTGGGGGCTGAGATAGAGCGCGTGACCTCCGAGCTGCACCATGGCAACCTCGAACGATATCCTTGTCCTGTTCGAAGGTTTTTGGAAAAGAAGCGCAAGTGTCTTGTCCCGGAAAACGCCTTTCTTCGAGAAAGGGGCTTTTTTCATCCTTCTGGCCAGGTCAAGTATCTCGATTATCTCATGCTCTCTCATATCCCCGAGCGTCAAAAGGTCCTTCTTTTTTTTCATGCCACACTCCCTATCGCCTTATCGAGTATATCCATGGCGATCTTTATTTCACGGGGTTTAACTGTGACCGGAGGCATTATGCGAAGCACGTTCTTCTGGGTGCAGTTAATAAGGAGTCCTCCCCGCAAACAGGCCTCGTACACCGGTCCGGCGTCATCCATGTCCATCCTTACGCCTATCATAAGTCCTATCCCGAGTACCTCTTTGATCAAGGGATACTTGCGCGCCATCTTTTTCAGGACCTTCCTGATCTTCCCGCCGGCCCTGACGGCATTCTCGAGAAGCTTACCTTCCTCTATGGCCTCGAACACACCAAGCGCGGCCGCGCAGGCGATGGGGCTTCCCCCGAAGGTCGACGCATGTGTCCCGGGTGTAAGTACCCCGGCATGCTCTTCCTTCACCACAAGCGCGCCTATAGGCATTCCCCCTCCGAGGGACTTGGCCAGTGACATAGCATCGGGGATGATGTCATAATGCTGGTATGCGAACATTTTTCCCGTACGCCCCATACCCGTCTGAACCTCATCAAGGATGAAAAGCATCTTCCTCTCACGGCAAAGCTCCGAGACCTCCTTCATGTAATCCATCCCGGCTACATTTATCCCGCCTTCACCCTGTATGGGCTCCATCATGACCGCCACGGTCTTTTCCGTCACCGCAGCCTTAAGCGCCCCGATATCGTTGAATGGGACGTGCTTGAACCCTTCCGGCAAAGGATGGAACCCCGTTTTTACCTTTTCCTGCCCCGTAGCAGTTATAGTGGCGATGGTCCGCCCGTGAAAAGACTTCTCCATGGTGATGATCTCATACCTTGAAGGATTCCCGTAACGCCTCGCCAGCTTGATAGCGGCCTCGTTCGCCTCGGCCCCGGAATTGCAGAAAAAGACCTTCCCCGGGAAGGAGTTCTCCACTATCTTTTTTGCGAGGAGCGGCTGCACATCATTATAAAAATTGTTCGAGACATGCAGGATACGCGCCAACTGCTTTTTCATATTGGCCACGACCCGGGGGTGGCAATGCCCGGTACCGCTAACGGCCCATCCCGGGAAAAAATCAAGGTATTTGTTCCCCGCTATATCCTCCACCCATGATCCCTTCCCTTTAACAATACACATTTCCTGGCGGGAATACGTGGAGAGAACATATTTGTCATATAAGCTTTTTACCTCTGCAATATCCATTTTGTCTTCCTGTTTTTCGTTTATCGTTTTTCGTTTATCGTTTTTCGAAGAACGAACAACGAAAAACGAACAACGATCGCATATGCTTCTACGCGGTTATTTCAGTCCCAATCCCCTTATCCGTGAATATTTCCAGAAGCAGCGCGTGGCCAAGATTCGCGTCAACTATGTGGGCCTTCCTGACGCCGCCTTTAAGGGCCGCGAGGCAGGCCGATACCTTCGGCACCATTCCTCCCGCGATGACCCCCGTGTCTATTAGATGTCTGGTGGTCTCAGCCGTAAGCGAGTGGAATATCGTTTCGGCTTCGGCTTTATCCCTCATTACCCCTCTGACATTGGTAAGTACCACGAATTTTTCCGCCTTAAGCGCTATCGCTATCCCGCTGGCCGCCTCATCGGCGTTGATGTTGTAAAGCTTGTTGTCCTTTCCCTTGCCCACCGGACAGATCACCGGGATGATGTTGGTATCAACCAGTCTGGTGAGGATCGTGGTGTCTATCGCTGAAACCCTCCCGACATACCCGAGGTCCTTCGCGGTATCTTTTTTTTCGGCCTGGAGAATGTTATTCTCTTTGCCGGAGAGCCCGAAAGATTCTCCTCCTAACCCGTTTATCTCAGCGACAAGTTCTTCGTTAAGGTCCATCAGGACCTCGTCCACTACCCCCATGGACTTTTCACACGTGACCCTGAGACCATCGACAAAACGTGTCTCGATATTTGCCTCTTTAAGCTTTTCCGTAATGTTGGGGCCGCCGCCATGGACAAGCACCGGCTTCATGCCGGCATAACGCATGAAAACGATATCCTGAAGCACCATTTTCCTTATATCCTTGTTGTGCAATATGCTGCCGCCGTATTTAATGACGACGGTCTTCCCAAAAAATTTCTTGATATAAGGCAACGCCTCGATCAGCACTTCGCTTTTCTTTATTGCCTGTTCCATTTCTCTCCTCCGATACCCGCTTTAGGACACCTGGACTTCCCGAAACTTCCGCTACCGGCCGGCGGCTAGGTGGTATAGTACGAATTTATCGCCAAATACTTCCTCGAAAGATCACAACCATACGAAACGGCCTCACACGATCCGGTGTGCATGTCCACCAGGATATGGATGTCTTTCGATTTGAAGACCGTATCCCGGTGGGCCTTATCCGGTGAGGTGAACTCCCCGTTCTTGAGGAACGTGACCCCATCCAGCACTATATCCATTTTAGATGGATCGAACTTGACCCCGCTTGACCCCGCCGAAGAAGCTATCCTTCCCCAATTCGGATCCCCGCCATGCACGGCACACTTGACCAGCAATGAATTCGCTATCGCATGCGCTATCTTTTTCGCGTCACGGACCGACTTCATGCCCTTTACCCGGACGCTCATGACCTTGGTAGTCCCTTCCCCATCCTTAACTATGAGTTGAGCAAGCTCCGAGGAGATCTCAAATAGCGCCCGATAAAAGACCCGATAGTCTTCGTTCCCGGCTTTTATCGTCCTGTTACCCGCGGCACCGTTGGCCATCACCACTACAGTATCGTTCGTGCTCATATCACCATCGACGGTTATCGCGTTAAAAGATCCCATGGCGGCTTCCTTAAGGGCCTTTTTTAGCGCTCCGAACGTTATCCGGGCATCAGACATTATGTAGCAGAGCATAGTGGCCATGTTCGGATCGATCATGCCCGCTCCTTTGGTCACTCCCGTCAATGTGACCTCGGCCCCCCCGATCTTCACCACTCTGGAAGACATTTTCCTGAAACGGTCCGTCGTCATGATCGCGTCGACCGCGTCTAAAAGTCCGTCTGCCGATAGCATCCCCGCCAGTTTGGGTATGCCGTCAAGTACGGGATCCATATTCATATACTTCCCGATAACGCCTGTAGATGAGACCAACACAGCGTCTTCCGGAACTCCGAGAACTCCGGAGGCGGTTTTTACCATCATCCTCGCGTCCTCAAGCCCGCGCTTGCCGGTCATGCAATTAGCGTTACCGCTGTTCACGAGGACAGCGTTTATCTTCTTCGTCCGTGAAAGCTGTTCCTGGGCCAGGAGAACCGGGGCGGCCTTCACAAGGTTCGTTGTAAATACCGCCGCCACACTGCAAGGCCTCTCTGAAAAAAACAGGGCCAGGTCCTTCCTCTTTTTTTTGAGCCCGCAATGCATGCCTCCTGCCACGAACCCTTCCGGGAGCCTGATCTTCTTCATTTTATCCTTTCACCATTGAAAAAATATCCGTAAGCCGCGGATCACCCCAAAGCACGGCGCCTTACGCCGTGTTCCGGGTTAAATGAGCCCCGACTTTTCGTCCAGACCGAACATTATGTTCATGTTCTGCACGGCCTGGCCGCTGGCGCCTTTTACCAGATTATCTATCACGGAAACTATCACGACCATACCACGCGCCACCTTTATGCCGATATCGCAGTAGTTGGTCCCGGTCGTCTCCAAAAGCTGAGGCATATCTCCGCCCAGAGGGCGCACCCGTACGAAGGGTTCGTCCTTGTAGCGGTCGGAGTAGATCTTATGCAGTTCTTCGGCAGGAGGCAAGCCCTTGTGTTCAAGATATATCGTCGAAAGGATCCCCCTCCTCACTGGCAAAAGATGAGGAACAAAGTTCACCTTCACGGAGGATCCTGCCGAAATGGACAGCACGTTCTCCATCTCCGGTATATGCTGGTGATCATTCGCCTTGTAACTCTTAAAGTTCTCATCGACGTCGCTGAATATGAGCGGATTCGAGCTCTTCCTCCCCGCTCCGGTAGTCCCGCTCTTTGAGTCAACTATTACATTCAGCCCGGCGTCGGCCACGGTCTTTATTATGGGAAGAAGTCCCAGGATAACACTCGTAGGATAACATCCGGGATTGGCTATAAGGTCGGCCTTCCCGATACTGGAACGGTTTATCTCGGGCATACCGTAGACGGCCCGGGAAATATTCGACTTGTCCAGGTGGTCTGTCTTGTACCATTTCTCATAGACCTCAGCCGGAAGACGATAATCCGCGGAAAGATCTATGACCTTGACCCCCTTTTCCAGAAATCGGGGAGACACCCCCATTGAGATCGTATGGGGAAGTGCCAGAAATACCACATCGCACTCTTTGGCTACGGCATCAACGTCCAAAGCACGGCACACTACGTCCGTACTCTTGGCAAACCTAGGATACATCTCGGAAAGAGCTATAGGCTTCTCCACACGCGCGGTAACACAGTTAAGGCTCGCTTCCGGATGTGAAAGCAGTATATCCACCAGCTCCTCGCCGGAATACCCGGTAACACCTATGATCCCGGTCTTTATCATGATATCTCCCCCTGGGATGTTTAGTTCAACTCGCCCTAAAAAAACAGCACCCGCCGACGATCCGGGGCGGGTATTACTTTAACTTATATATAGGAGCACGTATTTACCTGCCAGAAAGTGAAAGTATAAAATAAATCTTCCAGTGGTGTCAACTATAACTTGAGCTCGCCCCGACGCACACCCGTGCGGCCGTATTATGGGTATAAAAAAAGCAGGTCACATTCGCGAATGTGACCTGCTTCCCTGGCTCCCGCTTACGCAAAGAGCCGATAACTGACAGCTTTTAACGTTTCGAGAACTGGAAGCTCTTGCGGGCGCGCTTACGGCCGTACTTTTTGCGCTCCTTGCTTCTCGGGTCTCTTGTAAGAAAACCTGCGCTCCTTAAAACCTTTCTGAGGTTTTCATCATATTTGAGAAGCGCCCTTGATATACCGTGCCTGAGGGCTCCCGCCTGCCCCGTGGGTCCGCCGCCCGTTATCGTCGCCAAAAGGTTCAGCTTACCCGTGGTCTCGGTCAGTTTGAACGGGTTAAGCGCGGTTATACGGTGTGTTTCACGGGGGAAATAGTCCTCAAGCTTACGGCCGTTAATGGAGATACTGCCCTCACCCGGACGGAGCCTTACTCTCGCCACGGCTTCTTTCCTTCTTCCTACAGCAACAAATTCGGTTATAGCTTCCATTATTTCCTCTCTATAAGTGTTATAACTTGATCTCTTTGGGTGTCTGTGCCTTGTGCGGATGTTCAGCCCCTGTGTAAAGTTTAAGCCTCTTCAGCATCCTGGCGCCTATCCTGGTCTTGGGAAGCATACCCTTTACCGCGTGCATAAGTATGTTCTTGGGCCTCTTCGTCATCATTTCCTTGTATACGGTCTCCTTCTGCCCCCTGGGATATCCGGAAAAGCGCTTATACACCTTATCCTCCGCCTTAGATCCTGTCACCTTAAGCTTATCACAGTTCAGGACGATCACACCCGCGCCGTTGTCGACATGCGGAGTAAAATCGACCTTGTGCTTACCTTTGAGGAGCGCGGCTATTTTGGTGGCCGCTCTTCCAACTACATGTCCTTCCGCGTCCATGATGTACCACTCATGGTTGACATCCGCGCGGTTCTTCATAACAGTCTTTGTCATCCGTATCTTTCCTTGATTTTGACATAAATTCCGGCCGGATAAGGCAGTTACCCTTGACATATGCCCTTCCCCAGGCCCACAACTTTGATTATAGAGGTGTCAAATTAACATATTTGCGGAAGTTTGTCAATAGCTTAACTCGTCGGGGCGAATGGGTTAATGGGTTGAAGGGTTAATGCGTTAACAAACTAATATTTCACTTCTTCGAGAAAGAGCCCTCTGGCGGGAGCCGTGGGGCCGGCCTGTTTCCTGTCTTTCGCGGCAAGTATCTTCCGCATGCTCCCGGGCGGAAAATACCCCCTGCCTATCTCCACAAGGGTCCCTACTATGTTGCGTACCATGTTATAAAGAAAACCGTCGGCCT
>JAQVSN010000024.1 GCA_028700515.1 Candidatus Omnitrophota bacterium | reverse complement strand
GTCCGAGGATGAGTACGTGGCCAGGAATTATATCATAGAGAACAGGCCCGATATCGTGGTTAACGTGATCGACGCTTCGAACCTGGAAAGGAACCTGTACCTTGCGACACAGCTCATGGAGCTGGAAGTGCCGATGATCCTGGCAATGAACATGACGGACCTGGCCGAGGATAAAGGTCAGAGCATAGACTACGCAAAGCTTTCGGGACTTTTCGGGGTGGAGACAGCACCTACGATAGGCAGCCGGAATATCGGGACAAAGGAGCTGCTTGGAAAAATTGTAAAGGTCTACCGGAACAGGAAGAACGAAAGAGCTAAGCATGTCGACTACGGCCCGGAGATAAGCGAAGAGATAAATAAACTGGAAGGCCTTTTAAGACGGAACGAAGAGGCGCTCAAGAAATATCCCCTTCGTTGGATGACCGTCAAGCTGATAGAGAACGACCGGGATGTGACGGATGTCGCCGCAAAACTGCCGAACGGACAGGAGATAACAGAGCAGGCTCAAAAGAGCGAAAAGCACCTGAAAGCCCATTTCGGCGATCCCGGGGAGATTTTGATCGCCGACAGAAGGTACGGGTTCATCTCGGGGGCCTGCACGGTATCGGTAAAGCAGACGGTAGAGCTCAGGCATACGATCTCCGACCGGATAGATAAGATAGTGCTTAACCGGATGCTAGGTCTGCCCATATTCGCCCTTGTGATGTACGGCATCTTTAAATTTACATTCACCTTTTCGGGACCGGTGGTCGGATGGTTCGAGGCTTTTTTTGAGAAATTGTCGGAAGTAGCGGCAAGCGTGATCCCCGAAGGACTGTTGCAGTCACTTGTCGTCGACGGCATTATTGGCGGGGTCGGCGGGGTATTGGGGTTCTTTCCGCTTATCCTGTTCATGTTCTTCGCCATTGCGTTCTTCGAAGATACAGGATACATGGCCAGGGCGGCGTTCGTCATGGATAAAATAATGTCGAAGTTCGGGCTTCACGGAAAATCGTTCCTTCCCATGATGATATCGACGAACGGCTGCACCGTACCCGGTATTATGGCGAGCCGCACTCTTGACAGCAAAAGGGACCGGCTCATCACCATGATGGTAACGCCTTTCATGATATGCGGCGCGAAGCTTCCGATATTCGCTTTGTTCATAGGGGCTTTTTTCCCGGCGGAACACGGCGCGAATATCATGTTCGCGATGTACGCGTTGAGCGTGGTAATCGCTTTTGGTTCCGCGTGGCTTCTAAAAAAGCTTGTGTTCAAGGGAGAAGATGCTCATTTTGTCATGGAGCTTCCTCCTTACAGGATCCCCACAATAAAAGGGCTTGTGATCAAGATGTGGGAAAGAGGGTGGATGTATCTTAAAAAAGCGGGAACGATAATCGTGCTGATATCGGTTATTATCTGGGCCGGATTCACTTTTCCCATACAGAAAACGCAGGAGGGAAAAGAAATGAGTGAAGAGGAAATGGCCGCGGTGCAGATGGAACAGAGTTACGCCGGGAGGTTTGGGCACTTGATAGAGCCCTTAATGAAGCCGATAGGACTGGACTGGAGAAGCGGGATTGCCTTAACCGCGGGGATCGCGGCTAAAGAAGTTGTGGTCAGCACTTATGGGACTATTTATTCCCTGGGAGAGGTCGATCCCGAAGAGACTGAAACATTGAAGGAAGCCATGCAAAGCGACCCCGCATGGTCACCTTTAAAGGCCTTGGCTTTTCTCATGTTCTGTTTGATATACCTGCCATGTTTTGTGGCTATGGCCGTTTTTTACAGGGAGTCCGGATCAAAGATCAAATGGACGCTCTTCCTCATATTCTGGACAACCATTATGGCCTGGGGGGCGGCTTTTATCGTGTATCAGGGAGGCAGGCTAATTGGGTTAGGAGAATAGTATGGAGAATATTGCGGTCATTATCATTGTTTTTGGAAGCGCTGTCTGGCTCGTGGTGAGATCTCTTGGGGTGTTCAGCGGGATAGATAAAGGGTGTTCCTGCGAGGTGTGCGTTAATAAAATGTGTAAGAATGAGCAGAGGGAACAGTATGAAAAGAAATGAGTTTGATCAAGACAAGCCGACCCTTCAGGGAACGGTAAAGAATGAAATTTTTGAAGCTGTAAAAGGAATATCTTTCGGGGAGGTTGTTATAACTATACACGATTCCCGGGTCGTGCAAATAGAAAGAAAGGAGAAAAAACGTTTTAGTTAAGCGGCAACTGTACAGGCAGAGCCATAAGGTCCATGAAAAAAGAACTGTGATCCGACCGGACGACCGGAGGCGCCAGGGAAGAAAAGGAGTCGGATATGCGGTTCAGGAAAATAATAAGTTGTGTAGTCCTGTGCGGGTTCACGGTCCTGTGCGTTCAGCCGCCCGCGTTTGGGGGGGGCGCATCTGTGGACGAGGATATCATGAAAGAATTCCGCGAGATGAAAGAACTTCTAAAGAAGCAGAATGACAGGATAGAGGAACTTGAAAAGCGTCTCATGACGCAAGACAGCACTATCGCGGAACAGAAAAAATCCACTGAAAAAAGACTTAATGAGTTGTCGGGCGAGGACATCTCGGCCAGGTTGAAGCGTGAGCTGGGAGAGATGCACGGCCTGCCGGGAGGGCTTGATATCGGGGCCGGGCTGACCATGGTAGGCCAGGGGGCGGCTAACGCGAACAATCCCGACGCTACAGACGGGAAAAAGGCCAGGTTCGACGGCTCATATTCCGCGGATCTCGAGATAGGGAAGGATTTTGACGATTTCGGAAGAGCTTTCATACATCTGGAAGCCGGCCAGGGGGATACTGTTGAGAGTGAGCTTTCTGTTTTCAGCAATGTGAACAGGGACGCGGGAGATTCGAACGCCCATCTGGATATAACGGAAGCATGGTATGAGCACTATTTGTTCGATAAACAGATCACTATTACGGGCGGCAAGATAGACGCGACTTGTTATCTCGATACCAACGCTTTCGCGAACGATGAGACCGCGCAGTTTTTGGGCCATATATTCAGGAATTCCGCGGTTATCGACTGGCCGGATGATAACGGTTTTGGAGCGAGGATGTACCTGGCGCCTGAATTCGCCAAATTTGTTGATGTGGAAATGCTTTATATGAACGAGCGCGGTGACTGGGAGAATCTTTTTGACAATCCTTTCATAGGCGGGCAGTTCAATTTCATGCCGGCAAAAGCTTTTGGCTATGATGAGGAGATGTGGGAAGGGAATTATAGGGTGCTTTTCTGGTATAACGGCGCCGCGCACTCCAAGGTGAAGGACCCCGACGTTCTTAAGAGAGGCAACGCAGGTTTCGGTTTCAGTATGGATCAGAAAATAACCGATGTATATGGGGTATTCGGCCGGTTCGGATGGGCTAATCCCACGGTGAATGATCTTGCTTACGACTGGTCGTTCGGAGGCCAGATGACCGGCAAGTACTGGAACAGGGAGGATGACGTAGTAGCGGTGGCTATCGGACAGGTCATTCCCGGGAAAGAATACAGGGATATTAACGAATTCCACAAGGCCGAGACCCATATAGAGGCCTATTATTCTTTCCAGGTAAACAAGTACCTGACCCTATCCCCGGATATGCAGATCATATGGGACCCCAACGGGGGAGGGATAAACGGAATCGACAAAGACGCCGAGACGGTCTTTGTTTACGGGATAAGAGGACAGGTGAGTTTCTGATCCAATTTTAAGGCTTTTGACGGGCACCTATGTCCATATTTCTCTATGGTCTTTTTTTGGGGGGGGTATTGACAACTTTTTCCGATCTAGTAAAATATTTTTAGAATTAGCACTCACACGGTGAGAGTGCTAAAAAGCAATAGATAAACCTAGGAGGTGATCGTTATGGAACTCATACCTTGGAAAAAGAGAGACGCATGGCGGCCTTTTAGCGAGCTCGAGAACCTGCAGAGCGAAATGAACAGACTTTTTGACTTTTCGCTGGGCAGGTGGCCGTCAAGGAGCATGGGGCTTATGGAAGGGGCGTGGAGCCCTGCCATCGATGTTTTCGATTCAAAGGAAAACGTCATGGTCAAGGCCGATATTCCCGGAATGAAGAAGGAGGATATCGATATATCCGTACACGGCGATACGCTTACCGTAAAAGGTGAAAAACGGTCCGAGACCGAGACGAAGGACAAGGGGTATGTCAAGACGGAGAGGTTTTACGGCAGTTTCAACAGGGCGATAGTCCTGCCTTCGGAAGTCGACACTGAGAAGGTCAAGGCTTCGTACAAAGAAGGTGTTCTTGAGATAACGCTTCCGAAGAAAGAGGGATCCAAACCTAAACAGATAAAAGTGGATGTCAAATAAAAACGGTCCATAAACATTTTATTTGAACATAAGGGAGGTAGGATATGGCTAATTACTGCGAAAATAACCGGGTAGTGACGCCCGCGGTGAATATCCTGGAAACAGAAAAAGACGTAATGATCGAGGCCGAAATGGCGGGGCTGTCAAAGGAGGATATATCCCTGGATATTGAAGGGGATGAGCTTATGGTGAAAGGGGCCAGGAAGGCTCCCGCGGTGCCGAACGGTTATACCGCGGTTTACACCGAGAGGTGGCCTTTTGAATATTCGCGGACGTTCATACTTGGAGATGAAGTTAAAAGGGAGAACATTACCGCGAAATATGAAAGCGGTATACTTAAAGTAGTTATCCCAAAATCCGAGAAAGCCCAGCCGAGGAAAATACAGGTTACAGATTGAACTTTCAGTGTTTTCACTCATGTCAGGCTGTGTCACGGCGATACAGGATCGATATTTTTGGAGGATGTCATGAAGAACAAAGTTCTGGTAGCCGCGGTATGCGTTCTTTCGGCAGCCCTTGCCCTTGAAACCGGATACCTGATCGGGAAAGGAAGGGCCGAAAGGTCCGAGATCAAACCGGCCGAGCTTGGACATCCGGTTGCTCCTAAAAGGGGCCTCGCTTTACCTAAGCAGATCCAGGCCGTTAATCCCATTCCCCGGGCCAGAGTCAGTGAGAAAGAGTGGGATCCGTTCGAGGAGATGTACAGGATGCAGAAAGTAATGAACAGGATGTTCAACGATTCTTTCGGAAGGGGATCACGTCTCGGAGGTGATGTGTCAGGCGAGAGCTGGGTTTCTTTTGATCCGGCTGTTGATGTCAAAGAGCAGGATGACGCCTATATCGTTGTAGTTGACCTTCCGGGCGTAGATAAAGATACGATCAATATAAGTGCTCAGCCTAATTCGGTCACTGTTTCTGGGGAAAGAGTGGTTGAATCGGAAGAGCGGGATGGCACGGGAGGTTTTTACAGGTCCGAGAGGAGCTTCGGCTCTTTCCAGAGGACGATCCCGCTAATGAAAAGGGTATCTCCCGGATTGGTGACGGCCGAGACCAGGGAAGGGGTTTTGATGATAAAACTCCCCAAAGAAAAAACTTCCGAAAACGAGGAGCATTCGGCGGCGAGTGTCAAAATCAGGTAAACTGTGCTTTCGCGCAACAATACAACAACAGGAGAAGGGCCGAAGGCGGCTTCTATCAGGAAGCCGCCTTTTTTTGTTGTATACAAGTATCGGATTGGGACTTGAAACTTAAGTCCCATTATACCGGTATGGAAAAAAGAGTAAAGATGAGTTAAAATGTCCACGAAAACATGAGACCCGGTGATTTTAACACGATCCTGAAGGAGTAAAGATATGATGGCATTGAATGGCTTTGAAGGTTTGTCGGCCGGATCGAGGACCGCAAAGGTCCTGGCACGGTCCATTGTCTTGTTGACCCTTTTCGTGTCCGCTCCCGCGGGGGCTCAGGAAAAAGATCAGCGGGACATATACATTCCTACGACCATCTCCAGAGAGGCCCAGGAGGTCATGAAGGAGCTTGGCAACGACAGTATCAATGACAATACTCTCCCTGGCCCGGATGATCTGGAGGCCTGGCGTAAGGCTTATGACAGATTTGAGGCGGTTGGCAGGGAAAATTACGATGAGATCGTTTCAAGGAACGGTGTTATAGCCACGGAGGCCGAACTGGGCGGTGTTCCGGTCCTGGATATCCGGCCCCGTGACTGGAAGGATAGCGGCAAGGTGCTGGTCTATACCCACGGCGGGGCATATACGCTGTTCAGCGCCCGTAGTACGGTATCGATCTCGGCTCCCATGAGCAAGGCTACCGGTTTAAGGGTGATCGCGGTGGACTATACCACCGCGCCGTTCGCCAACTGGAAAGAGATACAGGAACAGGTGATAACGGTCTTTAAGGCGCTTCTGGAGGAAGGCTACACGATGGAGGATATAGCGATATTCGGGGATTCGGCGGGCGGCGGACTCGCGATCTCAACAGTACTTAATCTCCGGGACCGCGGCATGGGTATGCCGGCAGCTATAGTGCTTTTGTCGCCCTGGGCGGATCTCAACAACATCGGTGATACTGCCTATACTCTCAAGGAAGCCGACCCCACGCTCGTATATACGCCGTCACTAGGGAATAGCGCGCTGGCCTATGCTGATGGGCTTGATCTTAGCGATCCGAGGGTTTCACCGCTGTACGCGGATCTAAAGAAAGGGTTCCCGCCGAGCCTTATTACCGAGGGAACGAAATGTATTTTCCTGAGTACCAGTGTTAGGTTGTATCAAGCGCTCGAGGCGGCCGGCCACAAGACAAAACTGGATGTCTACGAGGGCATGTGGCACGTTTTTCAGGTCTACCCGATCCCTGAATCTGAGGTAGCGATCTTGAGGTCCGCGAAGTTCATCAATGAGCATCTGGAGTGATCCCACGTCCTACTTTATGGCCATTCCGCTTTTGATCCTCGCAAGTTGGCCGGTAAGGTCGTTTATTTCGGTTTGCCAGTATTCGGGAGAGCCCCATTTGGGCAAGAGGGATGAGAAGCCTTTGTCGGCCGCCTGGCGGGCGCACCACGCTATAAAATGTATGTAACGCATGGCACGTAAAGGTTCTATAAGCTCAAGGTCCGAGCGATCCAAGTTCCGAAAAGTCGTATATCCTTCCATGAAGAGGTTGAGTTCCTTTTGAGAATCCTTCCGGTATCCCGGCAGGAGCATCCAGACGTCATGTATCGCCGGGCCTATCGCCATATCGTCAAAATCTATGAGGTAAAAAGATTCGCCCGGACGGTGTATGATGTTCGCCGAATAACAGTCTCCGTGTATGCGGATAAGGGGTTTATCCCTGAAAAGCGGGCTTATGAGCGCTATAAGTTCGTTGGTGACGTCCGCGAACCTTCCGGAAAGTTCTTTGGGCACAAGGCCGTGTTCAAGTATGAAATCCAAGTGCCCCCGCGTGGCCTTTTCGGGAGTGAGCGTGATGCGGTCCTTGGGCATATGCGTCGCGCCTATGTTATGCACCCTCGCTATCAGGCGTCCGAGTTCGAGCCATTCGTCATCTGAGAACTCGTCCGAGTTGCGGCCGCCTTTCTTAGGAAATATGGCGAACATCGTATCACCGACTATCCCCAGGGTCCGGGAACCTTTCAGGGGAAGGGGGGCGATAACGGGTATCTCGGCTCCGGACAGTTCCATGAGAAAATCGTGCTCGTCCTGGAGGGCATCTTTTGACCATCTTTCGGGACGATAGAATTTTATGACAAGCCCCGTTCCGTCCTCACCGGAAAGCTCAAAAATACGGTTTATGTAGCTGTTATAAGGCCGGCAAAGTCCGGTAAGCCGGGTGCCGAGCTCCTCTTCCGCGATGGCAATGATCGTTTCGTGCGTCAGGGAGGCAAAATCAGGTTTATTCGATAAGCTATCCATGAGCCAAGTATAACCTATATGGGCGGGCGGTTACAGGACAAAAGTATGTGTCCGGTATGAGACCCTTCAATAGGACCCAGCCGCTTGCAATTAGGGGCCAGGTATGTTAAAACCTAAACGAATGCGGAAACGAAAGAGTTTTGACGCAAGATCCGGAACAACGAACCCGGGGAGGAGTAAATGCTGATAAGAAAAATTAAGGATTGTCCGGAGTTTTCCGCCGGGGACGGCTGTAAATTGAGAGAATACCTGAATCCCGCGAAGGAACTGGGGCTGGCCTTGCGATATAGTCTGGCACTGGCGGAAGTACTTCCGGGCGATGAAACCAAACCTCACGCGCTTACCCATTCCGAAGTATACTATATCATTGAAGGAACAGGGGAAATGAGGGTGGATGAGGAATGTTCGGCTGTAGAGGCCGATTCTCTGGTCTATATCCCCCCGAAAGCCTTGCAGAGTATTAAGAATACAGGTAAGTCGGTCTTGAGATTCATCTGTATGGTCGATCCGGCGTGGACGCCTGCCTGTGAAACGGTTATTTAGGGGTTCTTTTTGGAACGAATTTTCCGATGAAGATGGTCAAAAAAACGGAAGAAGAAACATAAATAAGGAGGTGGGTTATGCCCGAATTCGGAACGCCCTTCTCAGGGCTCGCGAAAGAGAAGAAACTCACGAAAGAGGAACTTATACGCGCCATAAGGTTCATGGTAGCCGCGGAATATGAAGCGATACAGATCTATATGCAGCTTGCGGAATCGACGGATAATAAGCTGGCGCAGGAAGTCCTTAAGGACATAGCCGACGAGGAACGGGTACATGCCGGAGAGTTCCTGAGACTTCTCAAGGAGTTGGCTCCGGATGAACAGAAGTTCTACGACGAGGGAGCCGAAGAAGTGGATGAGGAAATAAAGAAAAACAGAAAATAACCCTTACTTTTCCTTTAATAGGGCCCCGGGGCGATATTTAAGTATCGCTCCCGGGAGGAGGCAAGCGCGCGAATTCAAAGCCAAACACTTGTAGTACTTCTTGAATGGAAGTAGAATAGGAAGCATGATAAACCCTTTCAGTAACAGGACTTTGGCGTTCAAACTTTCTTTCTTCATTCTCACCGGCTGTATGTCCATTTTCACCGTGATCTTCACATACGATTACCATATTTCCAGGGATATTATCGCCCGCAAAATAGAAGAGAGCGCGAGGAACCTTACTTTAGGGACCGTGAGCGGCATAGAGTCCGTAATTCGGCCCGTGGAAAAAGGCCCCAGTTATGCCGCTCAAATACTTGACGAAGGGCATATCGCCAAAGAAGAAATAGTACATCTTATTAAGTCCATGCTTGAGAACTATCCGGAGATATACGGAGCGACCGCGGCGTTCGAACCTTACGCCCTGGATAGCCGGTCTTATTATTCCGCGCCGTATTTTTACAGGGACGGCGATACGATAGCGTACACGGACCTTGGAACGGAGGATTACGATTATTTTGGCTGGGAGTGGTACAAGGTCCCTAAAGACCTCGGCGGGCCCGTATGGAGCGAACCATATTTCGATAAAGGCGGCGGCAACGTTCTTATGGCCACTTATTCCGTGCCTTTTTACCGTGATATGGACGGTAAAACGATGTTTACGGGTATAGTCACAGCGGATATATCCCTGGAGTGGCTGGAGAAGATAGTCTCTTCTATCAGGATATCCAGCACCGGATATGCTTTTCTTGTGTCCCGAAAAGGCACTATAGTAACGCATCCTGACGAGAGGCTGATCCTCAAGGGGAACCTGTCCTCAGCCCTTGAAGTGCCGGGGAAAGAGGACCTTGGAAGGATATTATCTGGAACCGCCAATGAGGACCTTGGATTCGGGTCCGTTGTGGACAGGCATACAAATACCGAATGTTGGGCCGCCTACGCTTCGGTGCCTACGACCGGATGGACATTGGTGATATTGTTTCCCAAAGAGGAATTGATGCGGGATATAGTGGGCCTTTCCAGGGCGGTATTTGCCCTTGGAGGGCTGGGAATACTCCTTCTTTTCGCGGTCATAGTGATGGTCTCCGGTTCTATAACCGGACCTTTGAGGCTTCTGGCGAAAAAAACAGGAGATATCGCACGTGGAAATTTTGACATAGAACTGCCGGTCTCTACCGGCGGCGGCGAAGTGGGAAGTCTTACCGAAGCGTTCATCCATATGAGGGATTCTTTGAAAAGGTACATTGAGGAGCTTAAAAAGACCACCGCGGAAAAAGAGAAGATAAACGTAGAACTGCGGGTGGCCCATAACATACAGATGGGGATATTGCCTAAAGTATTCCCGCCTTTTCCGGAGAGGACAGAATTTGATATATACGCGACACTGGTCCCCGCTAAAGAAGTCGGCGGGGACCTGTATGATCTTTATTTTCTGGACCGGGATCATATTTGTTTCGTTATAGGGGACGTGTCCGGTAAGGGCGTTCCCGCCGCCCTGTTCATGGCGATGGCGAAGACCTCCATAAAAATAAACGCTAAGGGTTCGCTGAGCCCCGGAGAGATATTATCAAAGGCTAACTTGGACATTTGTTCCAGCAACGATCTGGAGATGTTCGTTACTGTTTTTCTCGGGATATTGGACACAAGGACAGGCGAAGTAGTATACGCTAATGCCGGCCATAATCCGCCGATCCTTATCCGAAGAGGTAAGGCTTCTGTGTATCTGGGAACTAACGGCGGCCCGGCAGTGGGGATGTTCGAAGAAACCTCTTATCATGACGAGAGGCTTGTTTTGCCACCCGGAGACGCTCTATACCTCTATACTGACGGCGTTACCGAAGCTATGGACGCGGATAGCAGGATGTTCTCGGAGGAAAGGCTGCTCGAGGGGGTCGAAGACCATAAAGGCCTTGACGCGAGGGGGATGGTAGAAAGCGTTGTCAGGCTCGTCTCGTCTTTCACCGGGAACGTTGATCGGTCGGACGATATTACCGTACTGGTCATAAGGTATTTAGGGCGCATGGGAGAGGGCGGACCAAAAACATACAGCGCCTGAAGTTTTACAGATACGATCGAACGAAGGGCAGGAACAGGAAGAACGTCCCGCCCCAGGAAAAGACCGTCAAAAAATAAGGTCTCATAAAAATGATCGAAAAAATAGTTCGGTTTTTTTTAAAACGGCATCTCCTTACCAACCTTATCTTTGTAGGCGTCATTGTCGGCGGGATATTGGCGTGGGTGAATATCCCCAAGGAGGAACTGCCGGATATAACCTATGACAACGTCAGGATAAGTGTATCATATCCCGGAGCTTCGGCGGAGGACGTGGAGTACTATGTTACGGAACCCATAGAGGAGGCTGTGAGAAGCCTAGACGGGGTATACAGGGTCTATAGTTCTACGGGTGTAGGCAGTTCCGTAATTACGGTAGAAATAGAAAAATTCTACCCCGATAAGGAATCCGTGATAAACGAGATACGCGGGGAAGTCCTTGACGTTAAGCTCCCCAGGGAAGTTATAGATAAACCCAACATAAGGGTATTCAAAACTTCGCGGAAAGCGGTCATCGACATCGGTCTAATATTCAGGGAAAAGAAGATCCTTGATGTTCCCTCCCGAGAGGTTCTGCAAAAGTATGCCCTCGCTCTTGAGGACCGGCTTATGGCCATTCCTCAGGTAAGCAGGGTTGACAGGTCCGGATACCTGAAAAGTGAAATACATGTAAACATTTTCCCGGGGAAGCTGAGGGAGTATAACGTTCCGTTCAACACGGTGATCAGGGAGATCTCCGATGGTAATGTCCGCCAGCCGGCGGGGAACATAGAGGACGTCGACGAGCCCAAGGTCACGCTAGCGGGTGAGCTCGATACTGTCGGGGAAATAGAACAAATGAGCGTTCTGGGAGGTTTTGAAGGACAGATAGTAAGGGTTTTGGACCTCGCGGAGGTCGAGAAGGGGCATGAAAAGACGAAATCAGTACTGAAAATAAACGGGCATGAAGGGCTTTTTCTGAGCGCGGCTAAAAATTCGCGTTATGGCATAGTGGAGGCAGTCGCCGGTATAACAAAAGCCGTGGAAGATTTTAAACGCGAGGCCCTGAAAGACAGCGGCATAGACATTGTTCTTCTTGATGACGAATCCTTCGACGTCAAGAACAGGTTGAACCTTATAGGAATGAACGGTTTAATAGGGTTCATCCTTGTTGTAGTCATACTTTTTGTTTTCCTGGACTTTAGGTCAGGAGCGTGGACGGCGATGGGCATACCGTTCACTTTCTGTTTTACTATAGTTGCCGGATCCTTGATAGGGTACTCGGTAAATAATATCACTCTGGCCGCTATAATAATAGTTATGGGTATGGTGGTCGACGACGCCATAGTTGTGGCTGAGAACGTGAACAGGCTTTGTTCTTCCGGGATGGAAAAAGAAGAGGCGGCGGTTAAAGGAGTATCTTTCGTCTTTTTACCCGTAGTCGCCAGTATTCTTACCACCTGCGTGGCTTTTGTGCCGCTCTTCTTCTTTTCCGGAAGGTTCGGGGCCATGGTCAAGTTCATACCCACGGTGGTCTTCCTTATGTTGGGGGGGAGCCTTTTTGAGGCGCTTTTCATCCTTCCAGGTCATGTGACCATCTCTATCGGCGGGGGCTTTAAGAAGGCGTTAAAAAAGTTCATGGTCTTGCCGGTCATCTTCTCAAAAAAACAGAATAGAACACCTGGTCCGGTCCAAAAAGCGTGGGTAGGCAGGATGGAGGACATGTATGAAAAGACAGTGAACCGAGTTCTTAAATACAAGGTCCTGATGTTGGCCGGGTTCTTGGCGGTTTCCGGGTTGTCTTTTTACCTCGCCGCGGATAACATGAAGTTCGTAATGTTCCCCGATGAAGAGACCAGACAGATAATAATCTCCGGAGAGACCCCTCCCGGAACGACGAGGTATGTGACCGCGCGAATGACCCAGCCGATTGAAGACATTATCATGTCATACGCAGGGGAAGGGGTCGTGGGCCTGAGGAACGATATCGCGAGGACACGGAGGGGATCGGCGGCCCAGGAGAATAATTTCAGGATGAGGGTCGAAATAACCCCGAAGGAAGAACGCAGGAAGTCGGCTGACGACCTCATAAAAGAATGGACCGAAAAAATAAAAAATATTCCGGGGATAGATAAACTTCGTGTCAGCAAGACCTGGCAGGGCCAGGATAGCTCAAGCCCCATAGAGATAATGATAAAGGAGAATGACACTGTCAAAAGATATAAAATAGCGGAAGAACTTGCTATAGCGATGAAACAGCATCCGGCGCTCCAGAACGTGGAAATAGACCGTCCGGTCTATACGCCGGAGTACCGTCTTACCCTTAACAGGGACCTCATCAGGCGTTTGGCAATAAACCCATCTGACATAGCTACGACTCTCAGGGCGTCCCTTGAGGGAACCATCTTGTACGAGTTCAGGGGGCTTGATGAGACGATCTATACCAGGCTGACCATAGTACCCGAAGCCAAGGATGACATAAAAAAGATATTCGATATCCCGATCGAGAACAGGGGCCAGTATCTTGTGCCCCTCAAGGATCTTGTGGATATCGAAAAAGTGGAGATACCTGACTCCATAGTAAGGGACGAGCTGAAAAGGAGTACCACAATTTACAGCGATATTAAGTCTGGATCCAGAAAAACACCTTTGGAGATCGCGGAGTATTTTGAAAAGAACGTGTTCCCGTCATTCAACGCAAAATATCCTACATCCTTCATTGAGTTCAGGGGGGAGGTCAAAGATACAAGGGAATCAGGAGGGGATTTTAACCTTGCCATTATGATGGCCGCGGTCCTTATCTATGTGATATTGGCGCTTTTATTCGATTCTCTCTTAAAGCCGGTCCTTATAATGGTATCCATACCATTCGGTATAACGGGCATAATAATGGCTTTTCTGGCGCATGGAATTAAAATGTACGGTTTTTTTGCCGTTATAGGGGCATTGGGACTGGCGGGAGTAGTAGTGAACGACAGCATTATAATGTTGTCGAAACTTGATATGTCATTTGACGGAACGCGTCCTCCGGAGGAAAAGAACTCCCAGATAGCCGCGATCGCCAAGACACGTCTGCGCGCGGTGATGCTTACTACACTAACCACCGTGGCGGCCATTATTCCCACCGCATACGGCTGGGCAGGGTATGATGCCATGCTCGCGCAGATGATGCTGGCGCTTTCCTGGGGATTGCTTTGCGGGACCTTGGTGACCCTTGTCATGGTACCATGCATGTACAGCATGTATAAGGGAGTACAATACAGGTTAAGATGAAAACATGAAAAATACTATTGTCAAAATAACGATACTTGCCGCGATGGTCCTATGCTGGGGTAACGAACTCTACGGCGATACCGAAAAGGCGACCATAAAAGAGCTCTCTCTTGATGAATTTATCGAAATGAGTTGTGCCAATGATGAAGTATTTGAGGAAATACTTGTCGAGAGCCTGAAACTCAATTATCTTAAAAAGTTGAAACTTCCCGCCGATGATATAATTCTCTCTGTTAAGAATAACTACGCCGCGTTTTTGAGATCTGATAAGGGGAATCCCGAATATCAATTCTCCCTGGCGAAACTTTTTCCTGACACAGGGACAAATATCGGGGCAGGATACCTGTCGAAAGCCGAGGGACCCGACGGGTGGGGGATCAACGGAGAATTTTACGCTTTGGTTTCCCAACCTGTGGCCAGGAACGCTTTCGGTAGGACCAACCGTCTTTTGGACAAGATAGTGGGGATGGAGATAGATATTGCATGGTACCAGATAGTCGAGGCATATGAGAAGTACCTGGCGGCTATAATAAACATATACTATGATTGGAACGAGGCTTACGAGAACCTTAAGACGGCCGAAAATTCCTATAAAGAGAACATGAAAATACTCGATAACGTGAAGGAAAGAGAGAGGAACAACATTGCTCTTCCCGTGGATGTTAATAAGGTTCTCCTTCAGGTCATGCTCAAGGAAGAGACCATGCTGGAAGCGGGGAATAGTTTCAGGGAATATGCCAATCTTCTGAGAAAAAGCATAGGGTATGATGTTCAGGGTACCCTTATCCCCGGAGGTCCAGACAGATTTGAAGGGATAGAGATAGACTTTGATGAGGAGTACAGGGTATTCCGTGAAAAAGGCAGGACTTCGCTCATTCTGGACATGCTGGAAGAGAAGAGCGCCCTTGAGGTCGATAAATACGCCGATGCTCTTCTTCCTTCAGTAGAACTTTTCGCCGAATACCGGATAAAAGGCGCCGACAGGTACCTTGAAAAGGACGATAAGCGGGTATTTGTGGGGTTCACAATGGATTATCCTTTTCCGGGACAGGTGGAGAACGCCGAATATGAGACCTCAAAGATAGACCATGATATGAGAGTGCTGAACAGGACCAATACCCAGATAAGGATATATACGGACCTGAGGAATATATATCAGGAGATCGAGAAAGAGAAGAAGCTTATTAAGATAGCCGCGGAAAAGATAAAGGTGTCCGAATCTGTGGTTAGGGACGACTCTGTCAATTATTCCTACGGGAGAGTGGTGCTTAACAATTTCATAGACGAGGTGAATCGTCTGGATCTCAACAGGTTCAGCCTTATACAGAGGAACATCCGCTTGAAAAAACTCATCATTGAATGGCTTACCCTTACCGACAGGCTCGTCAGGGAAGAGGGGAAGGCTCTCGCGATAGATCCAAAAAGCCGTTCGTGACCCGTTGTTTGTTTATCGTTTTTCGTTGTTCGTTTATCGTTTCGCGTTAACGCGTTCATGCGTCGTGCGTGCTTCCGTTATGCGTCGTGCGTCTTGCGTCGTGCGTTCCACGTTGCAGCTCTCTACTTCACGCCTTTCCCACGCAATACGCATCACGCATTACGCACGACGAACTCCGTACTCTTACAAAGTACTGCTCCCTGCCTTCTACGCAATAACCCAACAACCCAATAACCCAATAACCCTTTAACTGATTCATCGATCTCTTTCCGCGGGATACCACCGTCTTATCACGAACCTTTTTCCATCGGCGGAATTCCAATTATTAACAGGTACCCGCTCTGACACTAGGCCTTCGAGCTTTTTTCGGAGGTTCGATCTTTTTACCCCGCCTTGTCCGGAACTTTCGATCACGGTCTGTTCGTCAAAAACTATGATAACGTGGCCGGACCATACTATGAGGTCGAGAGGGCGCAGCATCAAGGATATCTGTTTTGCCGAAAGCCCCGCGATATTTAACCCGCTGCCGTAGTTTACCAGAGAAGAAGTATTTCTCGGGGTATACCCGTCGGCCGCCTGATAGAGAAGGCCGGAACAATCGACGCCCTCAAGTCTCCATAACCTTCGAGTAGTTTCATCAATGCGGCCGCTTGGAGGGTAAAACTCGGTCATTTTCGCCACGCCTTCACGAATATTCCCGCCCCACATGTACGGAGCGCCTTCCATGGAAGACATCCGACGCAGTATGACCTCAGCAGGAGGAAGGATCCTCGTTCTTTCAGGAGGTCTTTCTTCAGTATATCTGACAAAACGGCTGTCTATGTAAAGGCCGTTCCCGGAAGGGTAATCGGACGTTCTTACCTTCAGGATCGAATGCCCGTTCTCAGGGTAAGAGTTTTCTATCTCGAAGACCGTCCCGGGTAAAGCGATGTATTCCATCTCGCGGATAAGGCCGCTTTGGTCAAGTTTTACTGTCTTTCCGTCAGAGCCGCCAA
>JAQVSN010000023.1 GCA_028700515.1 Candidatus Omnitrophota bacterium | reverse complement strand
AAAAAGGCATGGACCGGGAAGAAGCGTCCAGGAAGTTCGGTCCCCCGGTGATCATAGACGAAGGGGACGGGGGCCTGTCTAAATGGGTTTACAAGCCGTCTTCGGAAAGTTTTTTCTCTAAGGAGAAGATGTACCTGTACTTTGACGCCGAAGGAAAGCTTTTCGACTGGAAAGGGCCGCCGAAGGATAAAGGAAAAGGGAACTCCTAAGAAGACGGTGAGTTCTGTCCCGACGCCTGTTTTTGTGTATTAGCTATTGGTGTGCTGGTTATTGGTGTGTTGGTTAAAAAAATACAGCCCGGGGAACCGCTCCCCGGGCTGTTCGTTCATAGGCGGCTGCCGGAGCGACTCGCTTCCGGCCCCTTACTCCGCCGCCTCATTTTGCCATAGCATATGTCCTGTCCGACTTGAAACCTTTGTAGTGTGCCTCAAGGATCCTTTCGGCAGGTTTGTTCTGAGGAGTGAAATTACGGTTGTGTTCTCCGCCCGCGCGCGTGTTGGTATCCCATTTCCACCAGTATACGCCGGCCAGCCATTTCTGTTCCCAAACCGTCTCGAAGAAGGCTTGATAACAAAGGGCCTGCATCTCGGGATCCGCGTTCCCGGTGGTGATGACCTGCCAGGGGGCGCTGGGGGCCAGGGATGTGCTTGTATAGCCGATCTCGGTAAAGATGACAGGCCTATTGACGGATACCTGCCATAGTTCTATCTCGGTCATCCATTTTTTCCAGCTGGCCTTCAGCTCGTCAAGAGAAGGGGCTGAATTGTATGAGAGGGGGAAATAAGCGTCTATTCCGACATAATCGAGTTCGTTCCAGAATTCCACTTTGCTGTATTCGTCCCAGTTGGCTGCATAGACAAGTTTTCCGCTATAGACCTTCCTGACCTCGGATATCACCATGGTACGCCAGAGGTCTGACCTCTGGGTAGTGAATTCCAGCTCAGTACCTACGCAGAAGATATCGACCTTAAGTTTCTCTGCCATCCTGGCATAGTGGAGTATGAACTTCTGGTAATTCTTGAACCAGGCCTGCCAGTCATCTTCGGTGGAAAAGCCGATATCCGAGCGGCAGTAGGTCCCGTCATACCTGTCTATAAGGTCGATGTGCGGCTTTAGCATGACCTTGATGCCTACGTCATGAGCCCTTTTTATGGCATGTCTTACACTTGCGTCGCTCGATGTCTGTTCGGTGGGCTTGATCACCGTAGAGTTGGGTTTGTCCTGGTATTGAGTTACAGCGATCTGGACATAATTAACTCCGAGGTTCGCAAGTTTCTTGAGCGACTCATCGGAGTATTCAGAACCGAGTGTTTCCTTGTCCCATGTAGCGTAGCACATGCCCTTTTGCAGGGGCATCACCGCGTCACCATAAGATGGGGAAGGGGGAAGGACCGCTGAAAGAAGAAAAGCGGCCGCAAAGGCTGATCTTAAAATTGTTGTTTTTCCGATCCCACGACGGACTTTCATTTCCTACCTCCTTTTTGACATTCCTCCGGTCGAAAAAGACAAACCGTCGTTTGATAGGAATACAAAAAGCAAGGTAGAAAATGCAAAGATGAATATCAACTTCGGCGGCCAGACAACCGTATCCCCCGGTGGGGGACTTAGGCTCACGGCTTTGCGTTCCTATTCTTTCAAATAGTTTGCCCTTATCGATTGATAAGTTTTCTTGTTTGCGTATCAAAGAGCTGTTCTATGTTTCAGTATAAAGTTTACTGGTAACCGTATAAAAAGCAAGAATGAGAATCTGGCTATTTCATCTCTTACCTAAGAAAATGTGACGATCTTCTGTCATGAAGACGAACAAAATTCATTTGTCTTGCTTTTCCAAATCCTATATAATCTATAAGTTGTTTGGATGGATATTGAGTCAATGCTGTGTTACAGGAGGAGAAATGGCTGAGAAAAAGATATCCCTTACCAGGGAAGGATATAATAAACTTCTTGCCGAACTTGAGGTTGTAAAGGGTGAAAAGAGAAGACAGATAGCCAAAGATCTGAGTGAGGCAAGGGCCCAGGGAGATATAAGCGAGAATGCCGAATATGACGCGGCCAAAGAAGCCCAGGCGCATAACGAAAAACGCATAGCCGATCTTGAGGCTATTCTTTCCAACGCTACTATTATTGATAACGTGTCCGGACCCCGATCAGAGGTGGTCATAGGGGCTACTGTGAGTATCAAGGATGAGGGCTCGGGAGAAGAGTTCGACTATATGCTGGTATCCGAAGCGGAGTCGGATTTCGAGGCCAACAAGATATCCGCGACGTCCCCGGTGGGTAGATCCCTTATGGGCCGTAAAGTGGGTGACACAGTAGAGATACAGGTCCCGAGAGGGACACTGACATATAGGATAAAGGCCATCAATTAATTCCGCCTGAAAAGTATTCTCCGTAGACGGACTCTTCCACGGACCGTCATGTGAAAGGAAGCGAATGAGCGCCAAAAAGCAAAAGACCGCGAAGAAGAACCGTTTCCCCGGGTATTTAGCCGCTATAGTGGTCATAATGTCGCTCTATTCCTTGCTTCCGGCGGCTTTTCTTTCAAGGTGGCCTGAAGCGCCGAAGTCCGAGAACAATCAGGCGGCTGTGTCGCGTCTTGCCGATAACAGCGGGGAGTATTTCTCCTTCATTGTTTTTGGGGACAACCATGCCGGGCTTTTGTTCAACGACTCCGCCGCAATGAAGCTCATATGGCATATGAACAGGGAAGACAGGTTCCGGAAGACGCCTATAGACTTTGTTCTGAGCGTGGGCGACGTAACTCTTGACGGGGCGGAAGGGCACTTCAAGTCTTACAAGAAATTGCAGGGGCTCATCAAGTTCCCGGTAGTAGCCGCCATCGGGAACCATGACAACAGGGAGCTTTTTGAGAAATATGTAGGTGATGAGGAATTCTCCTTCGTTGACCGGAACTCCTATTTCATTATCCTCGATAACGAGGTGGGGGAATTAAGCGAGGATCAGTTCAGGTGGTTCGAGGAGGAGCTTGAAAAGGGCCGGGAGTACGATCATATTTTCGTGGCCCTCCATAAACCGCCGTTCGATGTTTATCAGCAGGACTGGTACAATATGGACAACCAACCCTGGGCCTACCGCTTCAGGAAACTTTGTGCGAAATATGATGTCCGCATGGTCTTCGCGGGGCACAGGCACATGTTCAAGCACGAAGTCTTCGACGGTGTGGACTACATAGTGACGGGAGGAGGGGGGATGCTCCTCGAGATCCCGGAGTCAGAAGGAGGGTATCACCACTATGTCCGGGTGCTGGTGAACAATGACTACGTAACTTTTGAGGTGAGGAAAGTCTCTGTGCCCTTTTGGCAATTCATTACCTACTATATGTGGAAAGAGGCCCTCTACTGGGCAAGGAACTTTTATGGGATCGGCTACATGTTCGGCAAGAATACAAAGATCGAACCGCTTAGGGTCAAAGACCTGAACAACAAGGAATACTGGACGCAGGGCATATTCAGCTAGGATCCTTATTTTGCCGCATGCGCACCCCTCTATAAAAAACATAAAAGATCATTGACATTTTTGATCTATTGGTCTATACTCTACCATATCGATAGACATTATATGAATTGGGGGGGCGGATGAAGATCACATACAGAGGGGATTACGCTTTAAAGGCCGTGTTGGACCTTTCACGCCGCTACGGGGAGCTTGTGACCATAAACGATATGGCCCGGCGCATAGATGCTCCGGTCAAGTTCCTTGAGCAGGTACTGCTTGAGCTCAAAAAGGGCGGGTTTGTAAAGAGCAAGAGAGGAAAGGTCGGGGGGTATCTGCTGGCACGGATGCCCGAGGCGATATCGGTGGGAGATGTTATCAGGTTCATTGACGGCCCCATCGGACCGATAGCGTGCGTGGAAAAGGACTATTCCGAATGCAGGGATGTTTACAATTGTGTATTCAGGAGCATATGGCAGAAGGTCAATAGGGCCACTCTTGAGATAGTCGATAACGTGAATTTCGGGGATCTGGTATCGAGGGCCGAATTGGCCAGGCCGGTGTTCTCTTACGTGATATAGTAGGTAAAATGATCGTTTTTCGAATGTTTGGGGAATGTATCGGCAAGTGAAGGAATGAAAAAATATCAGGAGACATTCAAATAAGGGGGCAGGCGATGGTAGCGAAAAAATTGGATCAGGGAACAATAGGTCTTCACGGAGGTTATACACCCGACCCAACTACGGGTTCGAGGGCTGTTCCGGTATATCAGACGTCTTCATATGTTTTCAAGGATACCGAAGACGCGGCCGATCTTTTCGCGTTGAAGAAATTCGGCAACATATACTCCCGTATCATGAACCCTACCGTAGATGTTCTTGAAAAGAGAGTGGCCCTTCTTGAGGGAGGCACAGCCGCTCTGGCCACCGCCTCCGGACAGGCGGCTATAACCCTGACCATATTGAACCTCGCTTCCGGCGGGGACAGGATAGTTTCCTCAAGCAGTCTTTACGGCGGGACTTATACGCTTTTCAATTATACGCTCAGGAAACTCGGTATCGATATAGCGTTCGTAGACCCGATGGATCCGGAGAACTTCAGAAAGGCCATAACCCCTAACACAAAGGCGCTCTACGCCGAGACGGTCGGAAACCCTAAACTCGACGCGCTTGATATCGAGAAGGTGGCGAAGATAGCTCATGAGAACGGCTTGCCTCTCATAGTCGACAACACTGTTGCCACTCCTTTTCTTGTCCAGCCCATACATTTCGGCGCGGATCTGGTCGTTCATTCGCTTACAAAATATCTGGGGGGACAGGGCACGTCGATCGGAGGGATAGTGGTCGACTCCGGCAAGTTCAACTGGGCCAACGGAAAATTCCCGGGATTTACCGATCCGGACCCGAGTTATCACGGGATGAAATTCAATGATATTTTCGGCGATCTGGCCGGTGCGGGCAATATAACTTTCGCGATAAAGGCCCGGGTGAGCCTTTTAAGGGATACCGGGGCCTGTCTGAGCCCGTTCAACGCTTTCCTTATACTTCTCGGGATAGAAACGCTGCACCTCAGGATGCCCCGACATAGTGAGAACGCGCTCGAGGTGGCCAGGTTCCTTAAGGGGCACAGAAAAGTATCGTGGGTCAATTACCCGGGGCTTGTGGACCATCCGCAGCATGAGATAGCGCAAAAATATTTCAGGAACGGGTGGTATTCGGGACTTTTGGGATTTGGGATCAAGGGAGGGCTTGAAGCAGGAAAGAAGTTCATTAATTCGCTGAAACTTGTCAGCCATCTGGCGAACATCGGCGACGCAAAGACGCTGGCCATACATCCGGCTTCCACCACCCACCAGCAGCTTACAAAGGATGAGCAGATCGCGGCGGGCGTTACCGAGGATTTCATCAGGCTTTCCGTAGGGATAGAGGATGTTGAGGACATACTGGAGGATATATCCGGGGCGCTTGACGCTGCCTAAAGGGGGAGAAATGGCCACAAACAACATATATGGTAACATGTCGGCAACGGTAGGGAGGACGCCGCTCGTAAGGCTGGAAACGATAAGCCGCGGGACGGGAGCGGAGATACTGGCAAAGGCGGAATTTTTCAGTCCAACATCGAGCGTAAAAGACCGTATCGGGTACGCCATGGTGGAGGCGGCCGAGAAGGAAGGAAAGATAAAGAAGGGGGACTTGATAATTGAGCCCACCAGCGGCAATACCGGTATAGCGCTTGCGTTTATCTGCGCCGCCAGGGGCTACAGGCTCATCCTGACGATGCCGGACACTATGAGCGAGGAGAGGCGCTCTCTCCTCAAATTCTTCGGGGCTGAACTCGTCCTGACTCCCGGACAAAAAGGGATGACCGGCGCGGTGGAAAAGGCCGAAGAACTGGTGCGAAATACACCGGGGGCTTTTATGCCCAACCAGTTCGAGAATCCGGCCAACCCGGACTTTCATAAGAGGACGACCGGACCGGAAATATGGAAAGATTCCGGCGGAAAGGTCGATATTTTTGTGGCCGGAATAGGGACCGGGGGGACCATAACCGGGGTCGGTGAATACCTGAAGGAGAAAAACCCTCATGTCAGGATCATAGGGGTTGAACCGGCGGCTTCTCCGGTGCTTTCCGGAGGCGTTCCGGGGCCGCACAAGATACAGGGGATCGGAGCGGGTTTCATCCCCAAGGTCTTGAAAAAAGAACTCTTAGATGAGATAATGACGATTCATGATGAGGAGGCAGGAGAGTTCTCGAGGAAACTTGCCCGGGAAGAAGGCGTTCTGGCGGGAATATCCGCCGGAGCCAATGTGGCCGCAAGCGTTAAGGCCGCATCCGATCCGGCCAACCGGGGAAAGACGATAGTTACCGTTCTCTGCGATACGGGAGAGAGGTATTTGAGCACCTGGCTTTTTAAAGATATCATTAAATGACGTTCTGACAACAGGGATGGATATGGTCAATAAAGAAAATGCGGCTCCGCAGGATACTCCTGCATGCGTAGAGACGAAATATTTCCGCCTGCCGGACCAGGTATCGTTCTCTCTCGAGAGCGGAGCAAAGCTGAAAGGGCTTACGATAGCCTACGAGGCTTACGGGAAGCTTAGTCCCGCAAAAGATAACGCGGTCCTTATCTGTCACGCGCTTTCGGGGGACGCCCACGTCGCCGGGTATCATCCGGGGGATAAGAAACCGGGATGGTGGGACGACATGGTGGGTCCAGGGAAGGCCTTCGACACGGACAGGTATTTTGTCATCTGTTCCAACGTCATAGGGGGATGTAAAGGATCTAGCGGGCCGAACTCGGTAAATCCCGGCACCGGTAAACCTTATGCCCTGAGTTTTCCGATAGTATCCATTCACGACATGGCAAGTGCCCAGAAGGTACTGGTCGAACACTTCGGGATCAAAAGGCTTTTAGCGGTGTGCGGCGGTTCCATGGGAGGGATGCAAGCGCTTGAATGGGCAGTGTCCTATCCCGAGATGGTGGCTTCCTGTGTCGCGATAGGAACGTCATACAAACATTCGGCCCAGCAGATAGCTTTCGACGAGGTAGGAAGACAGGCCATCATGGCCGACCCGGCGTGGAACGGCGGCGATTATTACGACAAAGAGCATCCGTCGGCCGGACTTGCAGTGGCCCGCATGATAGGCCATATAACCTATATGAGCAACGAGTCCATGGAGAAAAAGTTCGGCCGGGCTCTCAAGAAGCAGGAGCTTGGATATGAATTTTCCACGGAATTCGAGGTTGAGGGTTATCTGCGCTATCGCGGGGATAACTTCGTGAAGAGGTTTGACGCCAACTCTTATCTCTATATCACGAAGGCCATGGATTATTTCGACCTCCAGAAAGAAGGAAAGCTCATGAGCGCCTTCAAGGGGGTGAGCTCACGCTTTCTGGTGATAGCTTTCAGCTCCGACTGGCTCTATCCGCCTTCGCAGTCAAAGGAAATAGTGAAGGCTCTTAAGATGAACGGTATAGACGTAACATATTGCGAGATAAGTTCCGAGTACGGACATGACGCGTTCCTTCTCGAGTTCAGGGAGGAAACGAAACTTATTAAACATTTTCTCGATAACACCTTCAAAAGGATGGTCAGAAAGTGACGGCGGACGTAAAAAAAGAGGATCTTAGGCCGGATCATAAGGCTATAGGGGAAATGGTGGAAGAGGGAGCCAGCGTGCTCGACCTTGGATGCGGCTCCGGGGAACTTCTGTATTACCTTTCGGGGTATAAAGGCGTGAGAGCGAGCGGCATCGAGATAAGCGAAGAGGCCATCTACAAATGCGTGGAGAAAGGCCTGAGCGTATCGCACGGAGACATCGATACGGGGCTTACTGAATACCCGGACGGGATGTTCGATTACGTTATATTCAACCAGACGATGCAGCAGGTCCACAGGCCAAAAGAGGCCATACTGGAGGCCCTGAGGATAGGCAGGAAGGTCATCATCGGGTTCCCGAATTTTTGTCACATCAATTCCCGTTTACAACTGTTCTTCGGTGGACATGTTCCGATAACCCATTCACTTCCGTATACGTGGTACGCCACCCCCAATCTGCATTTTTTGAGCGTAAGGGATTTTATTAAGTTCTGCCAAGAGACAGGGATCACCATAGAGAAAAAGAAGTTCCTGAACGATTCGGGAGAGGTTAAGTTCTGGCCGAATCTTTTAGCCTTGAACGCGATATTCCAGATATCTAAGATTTAGCCGCCTAAGTCCCGGATAGAGGGGAAAACAAAGAGAGTGAGCTGACAAATGAACTCATCTTACCGGGAACACTATAATAAACTGAACGACGAACAGAAGGAGTCCGTAGAACATACGGAAGGACCTCTTCTGGTCCTGGCGGGTCCGGGCACAGGCAAGACTCAGCTCCTTTCCGTGAGGGCGGCGAACATCATCCTGAACAAAAAGGCCCTTCCCGGCAACATCCTCATACTTACTTTTACCAACGCGGCGGCCAGAGCCATGAGGGACAGGCTGGCCAGGATCGTCGGCCATGATGGCTACGACGTCGACGTCGAGACCTTCCACAGCTTCGCCAATTCCATAATCCTCCAGTCGGAAGGCGCGATAAATTTCGTCAAGGATAAGGTCGAGATAAGCGACGTCGAGAGGGTGAAGGCCCTCCAGCATATACTTAACACGGCGGACGGCATAGGGCCGCTGAGGCCCTTCGGGGCGCCGTATATCCACATGTCGGACATACAGGGACTGATAAGCGAGCTCAAGAACGAGGATATTTCGCCCGAAACCCTCAAGGCCCGCATTAAAGGGATCGTTCCGGATGTCTCTGACGATGACGACAAGCTCATCGCGAAGCTGAAGGCGCTCGCGGTGATCTATGAAAAATACGAAAAGCTCAAGGACGGCAAGTCGGGTGAAGTTTTCGACCAACGAGGCAGGATCGATTTCGACGACATGATACTTATCGGCATAAAGGCCCTTGAGGAGGACGCTTCGCTCAGGGAGCATTTTCGTTCGCAGTATAAGTACATAATGGTCGATGAATACCAGGATACGAATCCCGCTCAAATGGAGCTGCTCTTCGCGATAGTGGAACCGGGTAATTCGAATATCTGTTGTGTCGGTGACGATGACCAGTCCATCTACAGGTTCCAGGGAGCGGCGTTGTCGAATTTCAGGTCGTTTCTGGAACGCTTTCCCGGTACACGGACGGTGGAACTTAAGAAGAACTACAGGTCTGTCCAGAAGATAATAGACGCGGCCGGAGCGGTGATAGGGACGCTTCCCCTCGAAGAAAGGGTGTCCCGTAAACAGCTTGTTTCGCAGAGAGGATACGCATCTTCGGAGATAAAATTCCTGGAATTCACGACGGAAGAGGAGGAACTTGCCTTTCTCGCGGATGCCGTCAGGAAGGAAAGCCGCACTATTGAGAAAGATGATACGCTGGACGTTTTGGAAAGAAGCAAACCTTATAACAACATGGCCATCATAGTTAGGACACGCGGCCAGATACTGAAGGTGATCGATGCGCTCCTTAAGGCCGGTATACCTTACGCTACCGACGGCAAGGAGGATATACGCACAGAGAAGCGCGTAAGACAGATGCTTGACGTAATTGAGCTGGGGTCGGCCGATCCCTCAAAAGGCGAGACGCGGTCGCTGGCCCTTTACAAGGTCCTCGTGTCCGATTATATCGGCGCCAGTCATGCCGACGTACTTAAACTGATCTCTTCCATGAACGCGAAAAAGAGGGCCGCGAGGGATAAAAAGAGCGTTTCCTGCCAGGGCCTTACGTTACTCGGGGAGTTCGAGGAGGCCTTTTTTGTGTTCGAGAAGGATGAGAAGGGTGAGTATGTAAGACCCCTAGAAACTTCATCCCGGGCCCTCCCGGCGGCAACGGCCCTTAAGCTTGAGAAGCCGCATGCGCTTCACCTTGCGGCATGGGCCATATACAGGTTCATTTCCGACGCGTCGTCGGTGCCCGTACACGATCTTATCCTGAGGTATATAAACGACACGGGCCTTTACAGGCACATCCTTGAGAGGTACCAAAAAGATAAGGTAATAAAACTGAGGGAACTTAGGGCCTTGGTGTCTTTTGTGAACATGATCAAACAGTCCGATCTGGCCGATCCCGGGCTGGATATATATGATCTTAAGGACGAGCTCGACCTCAGGGCCGCTCACAATATGCCAATAAGGGGAGAGCTCGCCACTCTCAGCCAGGACGGCGTAAGAGTGCTTACGGCACATTCCTCAAAAGGGCTTGAGTTCTATTCAGTCTTCATGCCGTTCTGCCTGCAGCAAAAAAGCTGGCCGCACAGGGGGAAGAGCGACATAATAGTCCTTCCCCAGGAGATCTGTCCGGACAGGGAAAGGACACCCGGCAAGGAGGAACAAAAGAAGCTGGACCTTTTTGACGAGATCAGGCTTTTCTATGTGGCGACCACGCGCGCCAAAGCGAACATAGTGTACACGGCCACTCCCGCGGAAAAGGTCATCCTGAGCCCCTTTTTTAAGTATATGGGGCTTGATCCCAAGAACGGTTCACCCGCGGATGAAGCGGATTTCCTCGCGGCATTTCTTGAAAAGATCGAGGTGCAGGATACCCCGGGGTCTACTGTCGGGGTCCTTGAGGACATGGTCTCCGAGCTTACCCTTAACCCGACCAGTCTCAATAACTACATTAATTGCGGGAGAAAATTCCTGTATGACAACGTGCTTATGCTCCCGGAAAGGAAGAACCAGCAGCTGACTTTCGGGAACTCCGCCCACAAGGCCCTTGAGGAGGTTTACCGGACGTATATGGATACCGGGCTATTCCCCGGGTTCGGTGTATTCAGGGACGCTTTTAACAGGGAACTTAAGTTCCAGGGCGTCAACAAAGCCATAGAGAAATGGTGCGGGGACAGACTTGAGGAGCTTAAGGACTGGTACGGCAAGGAGGCCTCGGGTGCGGTGATGCCTCTCGACCTTGAAAATAAACTTGAGATCACGATAGGTAATGGTATAAGGTTCCGCGGGGCTTTCGACAAAGTTGAGAGGGACGGAACGGAAGGCATAAAGGTCGTTGATTACAAGACAGGAAAACCCGATAAGCACGCTAAGGCAATACATGCCTGTAAGGACGTGACCTCAGTGGATTGCGACGATTATTTCAGGCAGCTTGTCGCGTACAAGATGCTGTATGACAGGTCGCCCGGGGTGAAGATCAAGGGTATCGTTACGAAGGGTGTTCTTCAGTTCCTCGAACGAGCCTCGAAAGACGTCCAGAAATATGATCTCGTTAAAGGCGAGTACAAGAAGATAGAGGTCGAGCTCTCGGAAAAGGATGTAAAAGCCCTGGAAGGGCTTTTAATGAGATGTTGGGACGATATACAGTCCCTTAAGTTCGACAAGCTCAAGAAAAGGGACAAGGATAAATGCGGGGTCCAGGGATCGGGCGGATATAAGTGTGATTACTGCGATATTTGCTGGGGATAGGAGAGTGACATGGGAAAGAAGTTCATAAGTGAATTCAAGTTCAACGAGCAGGTGGACTCGTTCTTTATGCTCCTCAAAAAAGAGCTGAAGATGACAAAGTACGATAAACCCTATCTCCAACTGACCCTTTCCGACAGGACGGGCAAGATAGAAGGCAGGCTTTGGGACGACGCGGCCAGGTTCAACGAAATGGCCGATGCCGGAGATGTAGCGCACGTGAAAGGTGTCGTTGAGAAATACCGTGAGGAAAAACAGCTTAAGGTCGATCTTTTGGCCAAAGCCGACGAGAGGGCTTTCCGTTTTGAGGATATGGTCAGGGTAGCCCAGAACAGGGATAAGGTGGAGGCTGATATAAGGATGATACTGGAAGGGTTCACCAACCCATGGCTGAAGTCCCTGGCGGAAGCGTTCCTTGGGGATACCGCCCTGATGGCCGCTTTCAGGGACGCGATAGGCGGAAAGATGTGGCATAATGCCTACATAGGCGGTCTCATGGAACATACGTATGAGGTCATGTGCATAGTCGAAAGGATGGCTGGATTATATCCCCAGATGTCCCGAGAACTCGCGCTTATGGGCGCTTTTATGCACGATATAGGCAAGATCGAGGAACTTGACCCGCGTAAAATGGAATACACCGACCAGGGGAATCTTATCGGACACATAATCCTCGGGCATAAGATCCTGATAAACAAGATATCCCTTGTGCAGACATTCCCCGCGGACCTTGCCATGCGTCTTGAACATATGATCCTCAGCCACCACGGGGAATATGAACATCAATCGCCGGTCCTGCCTAAAACCCTCGAGGCAACGGTCGTCTATCAGGCGGACGAACTTGCTTCCCAGGCGAACGCCGTTAAGGAAATAATCCAGAATGAAGCCTCGGAAGGCAAGAACTGGAGCCAATTCTACGGTATTAAGAACAGGAAATATTTTATACGGGATCATTCAGGAGAAGACTGGGGCGTGAACGATGCCCGCAAGGAACGGCCTTTTGAAAGTAAGGGGAAAGAAGCGGTTCCGGAGGCCCCCGAGGGAGATTCCGAAGGGGACCTGTTCACCTGATCCCGGGGACCTTGAGCTCGGTAGCTTTTTAGAGATAGGTCTTCATTGTGGTTCGTGGTTAGCTGTCCATTGTTAATGGTTCATGGCTCGAAAAACGATAAACGATAAACGAAACACCCCGCCGACATTTAGACATAAGCGCCGGAACATTGGGTTTTGCTGCAGACGGAAGATAGATCAGATGGACGGAACGTGTACGCGTACGTTGTCTATGTATACGGGGCCGGAGTAGACAGCTTTTTCAGATTCGATCCGTACGGAGATCTTCCTGACATCCTCCCTGAAAGTATCGTCGATCCTGACCCGGCGCCAATCCGTACTTCCTTTGGCGATCGACGCCTTGAGAGTGGTCCATTTGCCGGGTATGAGCCTCGTGCCGCGGGCCATCTCCACGAATTCCCAATTCTCCCCGACCGTGAGGATGATCTTTCCCCTGAGACCTTTTGGAGCGAAGGAGGGAACATATATATCCACGGCTATTTCGTCGTAGGGAGTAAGGTCGAGATACTGGCTTATCTCAGTTAGAGCGGCTGTCCATTCTCCTCCCGGGAATTCGGCATAGAGCTCTATGCTGCCCTTGCCGCTGGAGGCGATGCCGCGGACCGCTTTAATGTAGGCCGCTACATGATCGGGCTGGTCAGTTTCCCAGAGAGGGAGTTCCCATCCCTGATCATCCTTTTCGAAATCGTATATGCTCCTCTCGTCTTTCGGCTGTCTGGAGAAACTGAAGAGAGGCAGACGGTGCTCCGGTCTTATGGCGGGACGCCTGTTGTCGAGGTCGGTCTTAGGAGCGGTCCCGACAAATTTTCTTGCGCGTCGTTGCACTTTGAGATCGACCTTTACGCTCACAGTGTGGTCAATAAAGAACAGCGTAATGTACGTTACCGCGCAGGCGGCAAGAAGGATGATCCACAGCTTGGCCTTAAGACGCCGGCCGATCTTTCTTTTATCTTTGGTATTCAGGGCCGGGTCCCGGGGAGGTTCGTTCCATATCTTTCGCTCTGTTATTCCCCCGAAATATGCCCGGGAAAGTTCCCTGTCTATATCGTCTTTATGCCCGGGTTGTTTGGGGCGCTGGCTTTCTTTGATCATGTTGGATATGTGGTCCATAATCGGCGAACGGAGTAGTTTTTTATGTAATAAAACACCTTGGAGATCCGGCAGAGTCCAATATTCCGGGAGTTTCATCCGTCCGGACGGCATCATATAAGCTTTTTTGACAACAGGGTTATTATATGATATACTTTTTCGCAAATAAAGAAAAATATACAAAATGTTTGAGCGATATATTTCGACACCACAAAATGTATGGGGGAGGGGCAATGAAGATAATATCTGTCGCCAACCAAAAAGGTGGATGCGGCAAGACCACCCTTGCCGTCAATGTCGCCGCCGCGCTCGCGAGATTGGGAAGCGAAACGCTTCTTATAGACCTTGACCCTCAGGGCCACGCGACCTTCGCCATGGGCTACGCCAAAGAAGCCTCTGAGAAGAAGACCTCATACGATATTTTCCGGGGATATTTCGATAACGAGAAGACGGTCTATCCGGAGCTTGTAATGAACGATAGAACAAGACTGTCCTTTATCCCGGCGAACATGATGCTCAGCGCCGCAGAGATAAATCTGGGAAGCGTTACCGGAGCCGCTTCGATACTTTACAAGGTCCTTTCCGACCAGTATTTCCGCAGGTTCGACTACGTTATTATCGATTCGCCGCCGAGTTTCGGGTTCCTTACGCTTAATTCCATGTACGCGGCCGACATGATAGTGGTCCCTATGGACCTCAGCTATTTTTCTTTCAACGGCATAAACGGCGTTTACAGGGTAACAGGTCTCCTCAAGAGCGAGATAGGCAGGAATCCCCAGGTCTATTTCGCGATGAACATATTCGACCAGAGGTCGAATTTCGCTAAACAGTTCGAGGGGGATGCCAGAAAAAAGCTCGGGCCGTACCTTTTGTCGAACAAGGTGCGCTCCAGCGTGAGGCTTCGCGAAGCGGCGAAGGCCGGTAAGACAATATTCGAGTACGACCCGAAAAGCACAGCCGCTCTTGATTTTTACAACCTTACGAGCGAGCTTATAACCGTTGACATGAAAAACGCCGACGTGATAGTGCGTGAGTTCGCCTTGCACGCGCCCCAGGCGGGCAGTGTGTATGTGTTGGGCGATTTCAACAACTGGCAGAAGTCCGAGTCAAATATGCTCACCAAGCTTGAGACAGGGCAGTGGTCGGGGCATTTTACCCTTGGCAAGGGCAGACACAGGTACAAGTTCCTGGTGGATGACGAGTGGCATAATGATCCCCATAATCCCGCGGTAGAAGCTAATGTATTCGGCGGGGCTGACTCGATAATCGAGTTCTAGGGTCAGGGAAAGGGAATCTCCAGCGGCGGACCCAGGTATATGGTCCGCCGCTTTTTTTGCGGTCCTTTACCGTATAAGACCGTTCGGGGGCATCCAGGCATTTCGGGCAGAAAGTCCTTGAACTTAAGGTAGAAATATTGTTTAATACATTTTCGGCGTCCAGCTAAAGGGCGTTCCGATAAGCAGGATCCATCAAAAAAACAAGGAAAGGAAAAAAGAAAATGTCCGCACCCGCGATATACCCGAAGAACAAGGAAGAGATAGTGGTCCGATACGCAGGGAATCCTATCCTTACGGCCAAAGACGTGCCCGCCGCAGCCAACGGAGTGTACAATTCAGGATGCATAAAGACCGGCAAGTCCAGCTACGTAATGCTTTGCCGCGTGGAGTCTCCCGCCATGAAACAGTTCCTCTGGCCGGCGGATTCCACGGATGGAATTAAGTTCAAGCTCAGGCCGGAACCGATAAAGATGCCCGACACCCCGGAATTCAGGGAATATACCACGGGTATGTTCTATGATCCCAGGGTAACGAAGATCGACGGGAAATACTATGTTGTATTCGCCTGCCATAGCGGGCACTCCTGCAGACTGGGGCTCATGGAGTCAGCGGACATGAAGGAGTTCAATTGGGTCGATTTCATTTCCCAGACCGATAACCGCAACGGCGTCCTGTTCCCGGAAAAGATCAACGGATATTATTGCCGCCTCGACAGGCCAAATACATCGGACGGCCGCGCCTACATGTGGATATCGTATTCTCCTGATCTGGTACATTGGGGGCGTTCTAAAGCCCTTGCGGTAGCCCAGGACGAGTGGGGCTGGAAAAAGAACGGACCGGGTGCCGTGCCCATTAAGACCGACAAAGGATGGCTTGTCATATACCACGCTGTGAACGTTCAGTGCGCGGCACAGTATGTTTACCATCTCGGGGTGATGATGCTTGACCTCAAGGACCCGTCGAAGATAATAGCGCGGGCCAAGGCACCCATACTTTCACCCAAGACCGATTACGAGCTTAACGGCCTCAGTTACGCAGTTGTCTTTACCGCCGGCGCGGTAGTAGAGGATAATGGGGAAGTGAAGATCTACTATGGCGGAGCTGACAGGGTGCAATGCCTTGCGACCGCGAAGCTGGAAGACCTTATAGATGCTTGCTACAACAGGTAATATGTACTTTTGAGTTGGGTGTAAAAGTAAAGGAGAAGGTTGAGGTAAAGGTTGAGGCAGAGGGGGAGAGAACGAACGGTTAAGCCTGTTTCATTCATATAGGTTTTTTATCCTGTTCCTTTCCCTTTCCCTTTACCTTTGCCTCTACCTTTTGATGACAGCTTATCTTGCCCTTGATTTTTGACGACCATGGCCCATTCCGATCTACCATCAGCCCGAAATAAGGCGCTCCATGCCAGGATGAGCGAGCTTGGCATCCGCGAGAAAGACATCGCGGAGAGTTTCGTGAGATCTTCCGGAAAAGGCGGGCAGAACGTCAATAAGGTATCCACATGTGTCCGTCTTAAGCATGTAGCATCAACGTATTCAATCTCCTTAACTTTGAACCTTATTATAGGTTTTACTATTTGATCAAATAATCCAAAATTATTAGCACTTTCCCAATCATAAGATA
>JAQVSN010000133.1 GCA_028700515.1 Candidatus Omnitrophota bacterium | reverse complement strand
GATTTCCGGGTCAGGGTGCTGGATGAAAGATCCGGGACCGCCGCCAAGGTAAGGGTTTTGGTGCAGTCGCAGGACAAGACCGATTCCTGGTGGACGGTGGGGGTGTCCGAGAACATCATCGAGGCCAGCTGGCTCGCGCTTATAGACTCCATAGAGTATAAGTTCGTCAAGGACGAGAAACCCAGAAAGAGATGAAAGAGCTCCCTACCAAATACGATCCTCAAGCTATTGAGGAATCGATATACGCCGAGTGGACCGCCGAAAGGCTTTTTCGCGCCGATGAGAACTCGCTGAAACCTCCTTACTCGGTAGTTATCCCTCCCCCGAACGTTACGGGCATACTCCACATAGGGCATGCGCTCAACAATACTATACAGGACATAATCGTCCGGATGAAAAGGATGCAGGGATATGAAACGCTCTGGATGCCCGGGACGGACCATGCCGGCATAGCCACACAGAACGTGGTTGAAAGGCAGCTCTCAAGGGAAGGAAAGACACGCCATGACCTGGGACGTGAGAAGTTCCTCAAGAGGGTCTGGAAATGGAAAGAAGATCACGGCAGCACGATCATCCGGCAGCTTAAACGTCTTGGATGTTCCTGCGACTGGGACAGGACCCGATTCACCATGGATGAGGGGCTTTCTCGCGCCGTCAAAGAAGTGTTCGTCAGGCTATACGAGGAAGGACTTCTGTATAAGGGTGATTACATCATCAACTGGTGTCCCAGGTGTGAGACCGCATTGAGCGACGAGGAATCGGAACACAGGGACCTTGAGGGGAAACTTTACTATATCAAGTACCCAGTCAAGGGGCGTGAACGTCTGGAGAAAGAGGGTGAGGACTATGTCGTAGTCGCTACGACCAGGCCGGAGACCATGCTTGGCGACGTAGCTGTGGCCATGAACCCCGACGATCCCAGATACAAGGGGCTCAAAGGAAAGACACTGCTTTTGCCTATCCTCAAAAGGGAACTTAAGGTGATCTTCGACGGGAATGTGGACCCGTCTTTCGGCACGGGGGCGCTCAAAGTGACGCCTGCCCACGACCCCGTGGACTTTGAGCTTGGCGCCAGACATGGTCTTGAGCGTATCAACGTAATGACGTCTGACGGTAAGATCAACTCTGTGGGCGGCGATTACGAGGGGATGGACAGGTTCGAGTGCCGCGAGACCATAATTGAAGATCTGATCCAAAGGAAGCTTTTCGTCAAAAGTGAGGACCACAGGCACGCTGTGGGGCATTGTTACAGGTGTCATACTATCGTCGAACCCAGGTTGTCCAAACAATGGTTCGTGCGCATGAAGCCGCTTTCGGTCGAGGCTATAAAGGTAGTCCGGGACGGCAGGATAAAGTTCTATCCCGACAGATGGGGCAAGGTCTATCTCAACTGGATGGAGAATATCAGGGATTGGTGTATCTCCCGCCAGATATGGTGGGGGCATAGGATACCTGTCTGGTACTGCAAGGATTGTCTCGACGATCATGATGTCCGCGATATAACCATAGACGGACCGGGGCATAAAGGAATAGTGATAGGAAACGAGAACCCCGGAAAATGCCCCTCTTGCGGAGGGACCCGGTTCGAACAGGATCCGGATGTTCTTGACACCTGGTTCAGTTCATGGCTCTGGCCGTTCTCTACTCTCGGATGGCCGGAAAAGACCAGGGCGGGGGAGGTATTTTATCCGACAAAAGCGCTTGTCACCGCGCAGGAAATAATATTTTTTTGGGTCGCCAGGATGATCATGGCGGGCCTCAAGTTCCGCGGGGCTATACCATTCAGCGACGTGTATATACACGGCACGGTCAGGGACGCCACGGGCGCGAAGATGTCGAAATCCCTGGGGAACGTCATAGATCCGCTGGAGGTCATAAAAGAAGTAGGGAGTGACGCTCTCAGGTACAGCATTATATCGATCACATCACAGGGACAGGATGTTTTTCTTTCGAGAGAAAAGTTCGATATCGGCAGGAATTTCGCGAACAAGGTCTGGAACGCTTCACGGTACGTACTGATGACGATCGGAGAGCTCGCGGGTTCGGCCCCGCCAGACGCGTCGCGCCTCGGGACCGCCGACAAGTGGATCCTTTCATCCCTGGACACTACAGTCCGGAATGTGACATCGAGCCTCGATGCCTATCGATTCAGCGAGGCAGCATCGGAACTTTATGATTTTATATGGCACAAATACTGCGACTGGTACCTTGAGATGAGCAAGCTTTCCGAGGATAAGGAGACCACGTCCCGCGTTCTTGTCCTGGTGCTCAAGGAATCCCTCAAACTTCTCCATCCTTTCATGCCTTTTCTCACGGAGGCCATATGGGGCATGATACCCGGGGCTGACGGCAGGATAATGACCGCGGCATGGCCCGTCGCCTCCGATGAGCCGGGCTCGTCCGACGCGGTCCGCGGTATGGAAAAGATAATAGCACTTGTGACTTCGATCCGGAACGTCAGGGCGTTCTGGAACATAGAACATAAGGCCAAAGTGAGGGTCCTTGTCAATGTGCCGTCCTCACGGGACCTCGACGCGCTTAAAAATAATTTACTTTATATACGCCGTCTGGCCGGCTGTGAGATCGTCGAGATGGGACCTGAGGTGGAAAGACCTGCTCAGTCGGTAGCTTCGCTGGCGGGAGATATAAGACTTTTTGTCCCTCTGGGAGGAGCTATAGACATAGAAAAGGAAAAGAGCCGGGTGGCGCGGAAGATCGGCGAGGTGGAAAAGTACCTTGGGGGGATAGACAAAAAGCTCTCCAACGCTTCGTTCCTGGATAACGCGCCCGGTGATGTTGTCGCCAAGGAAAAAGAAAAGAAGGCCAGATTCGAGCGGGAAGTAGCGACCCTCAAAGATAACCTGGCGGCTCTTTCATGAAAGAACGTTTGCAGAATATCCTCGCGAAGGCCGGAGTGGCTTCAAGGAGGTCGGCCGGAGATCTCATATCGTCCGGACGGGTCACGGTAGACGGCGTTCGTGTGTCGGAAAAAGGTTTTCGCCTCGAGCAGGAAGGGCATTCGGTCGAGGTCGACGGTAAACCTATCTCAGCCAACGTACCAAAATTATATTTTCTTCTGAATAAGCCCAAAGGTGTTATAACCACAGCCCGGGATACTCATGACAGGAAGACCGTGGCCGATCTTTTTGAAAAAGAAGGAGCGAGGCTTTTTACCATAGGGAGGCTCGATAAGGATACCACAGGGGTCCTTATAGTGACCAACGACGGAGATCTCGCGCACCGGTTGTCCCACCCGAGTTTTGAGATAGACAAGGAGTACGAGGCACTCGTCGAAGGTCCGATCGGCCCCAGGGAAGTGCGTCGTCTTGAAAGAGGAGTGAAGCTCGACGGTAAACAGACGTCCCCGTGCCTTATAGTGCGTATCGGCGAGAGGAATGGCGCGCAGGTCTTCAGACTGCGCATACATGAAGGACGAAAAAGACAGGTGAGGAGAATGTTCGAAAAAGCGGGAGGTGTCGTTACGGACCTCAAACGCATAAGGTACGCCGGGCTTGAAACGGGAAAGCTTAAGGAAGGCGAATACAGGAAGCTTACCGATAAAGAGATCGACATCCTTAAAAGGAGCGATATATGAAAGAGATCGACCTTAAGAGGATAGATACGATCATAAGGTTCGCGTTAAAAGAGGATATCGGGTCGGGGGACATAACCTCGAATGCCGTTATCCCTGAGGGGACGTCGATAGACGCCGTTATCCTCGCTCGCCAGGACGGAGTTGTATGCGGCGCGGGAATAGCCGAACGCGTGTTCGCCGCCGTAGATCCTCAAGTAAGGTATAGGCCCATGGTCACCGACGGTGAGTTTATGTCCCCTGGCAAGGAGATCGCATTCGTCGAAGGTAACGCGCGGTCCATCCTCAAAGCTGAGAGGACGGCGATAAATTTTTTGGGGCTGCTTTCCGGTGTCGCTACCAGGACGCGTGAAATGGTGGAGGCCGTAAAAGGGACCGGGGCGAGGATCCTTGATACCAGAAAGACCATCCCTCTGCATAGATACCTCGAGAAATACGCCGTTACCGTGGGCGGCGGGGAGAATCACATAATAGCTGCGGCGGTTGTTGCCGGCGCGCTGGGCGGCGCCGTGGTTTTTTCGTATCTGGCTGAAACTTCGCCCGCAGATTTGTCCGGAACAAATCCGCCG
>JAQVSN010000022.1 GCA_028700515.1 Candidatus Omnitrophota bacterium | reverse complement strand
ATCGAATGCCCGTTCTCAGGGTAAGAGTTTTCTATCTCGAAGACCGTCCCGGGTAAAGCGATGTATTCCATCTCGCGGATAAGGCCGCTTTGGTCAAGTTTTACTGTCTTTCCGTCAGAGCCGCCAAAGACCGATGAGAAGTCAGGAGTATTAAGGACCGGTGTAGGGATAATGGATACGCGATAGCCTTTATTGTCGGCATGCAGAGAAGAGCAGAGCAAAAAGGAAAAGAGGAGGTTCAAAGTGATGTATAGACATCGTGGCCGCAGGCAAAAGATCTTCATCGCAGTGTATTCTACCATGAAGTGTGTTAACATGCAGCTAAAGTGTATCTGAATTTTAACAGATCAACATCGAGCATAACTCGGGGGCTCTGTTAAGCGTGCATTAATATATTTACAATATGTTAACTAATACTTGACAAAGACCTTTTTTCGATATATACTTATAACAGGAGGACAAAATGAAGATAGTTGGGGTGAACATTAAAAGGGCAAGAGAAGAAATAGGCCTTACATTAAGGGGGCTGGCCGAGAAGCTGGGTATGAGCGCGAGTTTTTTATCACAGGTAGAGAATGGAAAGGCCTCGCCGTCTTTATCCAGTTTAAAGAACATTTCAGACGCTTTGAACATAACTGTAAGCAAACTGATAGAGGGGGGGCAGCCGGTCGAGGATAGTCCGATAGTGAAGGCAAATGAGAGAAAGTATCTCAACGAAGCGGGTAAGGGGATAAACCTTTATCTTTTGACATCACGGGATCCCAACAAACAGATGGAACCCCTTTTGTTCAAGCTAAAGGAAGGGGCGACATCGGGCGACACATCGTATAGACATTTCGGGCAGGAATTTGTTCTCGTGCTGAGGGGTGCGATAGAGATCACTCTTAATGAGACCTCTTATATATTGAGAAAAGGAGATAGCATTTACTTCAATTCAAGTGTACCCCACTCCTTCAGGAACATAGGGAAAGAAGAAGCTGAGGCCGTTTGGGTTGTGACTCCCCCAACATTTTAGCGGAGGGGATTTTTTTTGCCTTCTATGTTAATTTTAACTTAATTACGTTAACTTATATATAACAAATCGGGGTGTGCTATGAAAAAGCTGATGATATCGAAAATGAAAGGTCTTAAGGAGTCAATGACCAAATTCGCCAGAAAGATCGAGAAGATCAAGGTTGAGAACGGGAATTTCGGAAAATTCATGGATGTCGTTCTTTCGGAGATGAAGGATCTGTCATTCGACAGCGCGGGGAAGGACAAGGCTGGGAACATTATAGGCAGAATAAGAGGCTATGGGGACAAAGCGGCTTTGGTCATGATGTCACATGTCGATATTGTGTCTTCGTCTTGCGAGAAGATCGAAAGCCTCAGTAAAAGCGGGATGGCCAGATTCAAATCCGGGATCGTATCTAGCTTGTATTCAGCGGCCTTAATAAAACGGACAATGCTCCCGCTTTCAGGGGACCTGTTAGTGTGCTGTGTGCCGAGGTTCGAGTGCTGCGACCTCGGGGTGAAGTATCTTTTTGATGATCTTTTGAAGAACAGGATAGGCAGGATAAAGGGAGTTCTTCTATGCGAGCCTACTGAGCTTAATATAAATCTCGGGCACAAAGGGAGGATGGAATATGAGATCGTGGTGAGGGGTAAGCTCAAGAAGAGTTTTCTTGAGAACCGCGGGATGAATATGCTCGGTACGATGTTCCCCTTGATAAATGAACTGGAAAAAGTATCAAAAGATATGCCGAACGACCTCAATATGGGCCGTTCCGATCTGCGGATAAAGGATGTACTTTACAACGGTTACAGGCCTCAGGATGAACTGAACGAGTTTCGTGTTGTTGTTGACAGGGTCTTCATACCGGATGAGAATGAAACGGCCATACTCAACAAGGCTAAAGCTATCGCCAAAAGCATATATAATTATGAACCGGAGGTTAAGGTGAGTACTATGCTGGCGAAGGAAAGGTTCAAGACCCATACGGGCCTTGAGTTTGTGTCCGAGAAGGAGTTCAAACCCTGGGTAATGGAAAGTCATGATCCATTTGCGTTGGAGTCCCTAAGGTGTCTAACGGAGAGCGGATTCAAGTCTACCTTTGGTTTCTGGCGAAGGATAGTTACAGAAGGTTCGTATACATACGCGGAGTTGAAGATCCCCACAATAGGTTTCGGAGCGGGATCTGAAGACGATATATATTCAGAAGGGGAGAAGGTTGTATCGGAGAAGCTTGAGAGGGCTGTATATGGGCAGGCGCTGATCATAAATAGGAACATAGGTATGCCCACATTCGGATGGAGTTCGGACAGTATATGAGGCGGGATATGAATGTACTTGTTCTAAACTGCGGAAGTTCGTCCTTGAAGTATAAGATAGTAAAGATGCCCGAGGGGAAGGAACTTGTCCGGGGTGAAGCTGAGAGGGTAGGCGTCAAGTCCCGGGGTATCTCCAAGATCACTCACTCCGTGATGGGGAAAAAAAGATCTCTTGAGACGCCGCTTGAGGACCATCCGGCCGCGTTGAAAGAGGCGCTGAACCTCATAGCGGATGATGCCGCGACGAACAAGAATATACGTTTTGACCTTTTCGCCCACAGATATGTTCACCCGGGTACGTTTTTTCCGGGACCCGTTAAGGTCTCGGCGGCGGTTCTATCGAAATTGAAAAAGACTTTTCCTTTAGCTCCGATCCATAACCCTATATCGTATCGTCTCATCGAATTCTGTTATCGAAAATATCCATCTGTGCGTCAGTTCGCGGTATTCGACACGTCGTTCCACAGGACTATCCCCCCCGAATTCGCTGCATACGCTCTTGATAGAAAAGTAGCCGCGAAATATGGGATCAGGAAGATAGGGTTCCATGGTATATCCCATCGGTATGTTATGGAAGAATCGTGCAGGTTCCTCTCAAGAGACCTTTTTCAACAGAAGATAATAAGCTGCCACCTTGGTACCGGAGGGGCGAGCGTTTGCGCGATAAGGAACGGGAAGTCGATAAACAATTCCATGGGGTTCACGCCGCTTGAAGGACTAATGATGAACACGCGTTCAGGCGATATCGATCCGGGGGCGGTGTTTTATATGATGTTCAAGGAAAAATTGTCATCGGAAGAAGCAGAGAAGGTGCTTAACAATAAAAGCGGGGTTTTGGGGGTGTTTAATTCATCGTCAGATCTCAGGGACGCCATGAAGGACATGGGCGGCGACAGGCGGGCGAAGATCACCTTCGATATGTATGTGCGCCGGGTGAGGACATATGTCTGTTTTTACGCCCTGATACTGAAAAAGGCGGATATATTGATATTCACCGACTCGCTTGGGGTGGGATTCCCGGAGTTAAGACGGAGTGTTTGCGTCGACATGGGGTTGGTAGGAATAAATATCGATGAAGAGAAGAACAGAAAATATCGGGAGGGAATAGGGGACATATCTTCCCATGAGGGCGGGACCAGGATCCTTGTGGTCCCCACCGACGAGGAGATCATGATAGCCCGTGAGGCTTATAAGGAGCTGATGAAAAGTGGTCTTGATAGTTGATCACGACATGGAAGGTACGAACGTCCTGGCATTCAATAAGGATGGTTCTTCCCGGGTGATACCCATCGGGGCTGCAGGCAGCGTATGTGATGCCGAAAAACTTGGAAAACGCGTGCGTGCGGTCATCGGAAAAGGCAGGGTGAGGGCTATTTCCTTCAGGATACTGTTTGGAGGGGACTGTTTCGACGGACCGGCCATTATCAATGAGGATTTTTTTGAGAAATTCGAGCGTTTGACGGAATTTTTTCCTTTCTATGTACCGCGAACTATAGAATTATTGAAAAAGTTCAGCGCCGTTTTCAGGGAAACGCCTCTTATCGCGTTCTTTGAAACATCCTTTTTCAAAACACTTCCCGATGAAGAAAAGTATTACGCGCTTCCGATCGAGTACTGCGAAAATAACAGAATAAGAAAGTGGGGTTTTAATGGCATATTCCATGAGGCCAACGCCAATGCATTGCCTTCGGGGATGAAGATTGTCTCGATAGTCTTTGATAAACAGACGACCGTGTGCGCGATCCGTGACGATGCCCCTCTTTCAATAAGTTTGGGATATACGCCCCTTGAAGGCGTGATGTCCAGGACAAGCTGCGGGGATCTCGACCCGGGCATCGTATTCTACCTCATGAATGTTCATAAGTACTCGCTCTATAGGATCGACGAGGTGCTGAAGAACGAGAGCGGGTTCACAGGTATGACGGGATATGACATCAAAATGGAGGACATGCTGAAACTACTTGGCAGGGACGCGAAAGTCAACCTCGCGTTTGACGTCTATCGCTCCCAGATCATGAAATACATAGGTGAAGGGATATCGGTGCTCGGAGGATTGGACGGCATTGTATTTTCCGGAAGCAGCATTTGTTTCTTTCACCCTGTGATCCATGATATCCTTAAAAGGATATCGTTCCTGGGGATCAACGTTGCGAGTCTCCCCTGGGGGGATACGGGAGAGATGATCTCTATTTCCTCCGGAGAGTCAAAGATAAAAGCGTACATAAACAGGATGGATATAGCGAAAATAGTATGTCAACGGACAGAAAACTTTCTGAGTGTGTTACCATCACCGGTCAGATAGCATAAAGCGTCAGGGTGAACGCTGACCGGATTTTGAAGACCGCTTTACGAGGAAGTTTGTTGCGGCTGGGCCGTCATCTGACAGATGTCAGGCGGCGGCTTTTTGTTTTTAGGCCCGAGATCCGATTCGCAAGCTTCCAGATGGACAATGCCGGGGTTTGGGATTAGAATATGGTGCTTACCTCCTTGTCCGGGACGGACAAAGGGTATGGTATTTGTTAAGGAAGACCGGACCGAACACCGGGAAATATAAAAAGGAAAAGTGCCGAGATGATCAATCATAAAAGAAGAAAAGATGTCCGTAACGTAGCAATTATAGCTCACGTCGACCATGGAAAGACCACCCTTGTAGACGCCCTTTTAAAATACACGGGGGCTTACGTGTTCAAGGAAGGCGAAACGACCATCATGGATTCCAATCCCATTGAAAGAGAGAGAGGCATAACCATCCTGTCCAAGAACGCGTCACTTGAGTTCAAGGGGGTAAAGTTCAATCTCGTCGATACGCCCGGTCACGCTGATTTCGGGAGCGAAGTGGAACGTATACTCAAAATGGTCGAGGGGGTGCTGCTCCTTGTCGATGCGGTAGAGGGGCCGATGCCGCAGACGAAATTCGTCCTGAAAAAATCGCTTGAACTCCATTTAAAACCTATACTTGTCATAAACAAGATAGACCGGCCCAGCGCCCGTCCGGACGAAGTAGCCAACATGACTTTCGACCTTTTTTGCGAATTGAACGCGTCAGATGAACAACTCGATTTCCCGATAGTGTATGCCTCGGGAAAGGACGGTTACGCGACGCTTGACCTTGATGAACCGGGGGATTCGGTCAAACCTCTTCTGGAGACCATACTGCACAGGGTCCTTCCGCCTGTGGCCGATCCGGATCTTCCTTTTCAAATGCTGGTTACGATGCTCGACTACGATCCGTACGTGGGGCTTGTTGCTATTGGGCGCATTTTTCATGGGGCCATACGCGTAGGAGAGCCTGTGGCCCTGGTAAAGAGGAACGGGAGTATTTCCAGAGGGAAGGCTACCAGGATAATGCATTACAAAGGTCTTACCCGAGTTGAGTTCGACGAGGCCGTTGCCGGGGACATTATAACTATATCGGGGATAGAAGGTGTCGAGGTCGGGGACACGCTCTCTGACGTCAGGGATCCTAAAGGTCTGCCTACCATAAAGATCGATGAGCCTACCATATCTATGAATTTTTCACATAACACAAGCCCTCTTGCCGGCAAGGACGGCGGAAGGTTCCTGACGTCGAGGCATATACGCGAAAGGCTTGAGCATGAGGCGATGATAAATGTCGGCATAAAGGTCGAAGAGGTTGACGGGGGGGAGAGGTTCAAGGTGGCGGGAAGAGGCGAACTTCACCTTGCCATCCTCATCGAGACCATGCGGAGGGAAGGATACGAAATGGAGGTGTCCCGGCCGCATGTTATTTTGAAGGAAATGGCCGGACGCACCCTTGAGCCGGTTGAGGAAGTGGTTATAGAGGTGGATACCGAGTATCAGGGCGCTGTTATGCAGGCTATAGGCGTGCGCCGGGCGGAAGTGAAGAATATTATTACGACCTCTTCGGGTACAATACGGATGGAATTCGTTATCGCGTCGAGGGCCTTGATAGGGTTCCGGAGCGACCTTCTTCTCATAACGAGAGGGACGGGGCTTATGTACCAGAACTTCCTCGAGTACCAGCCATATAAGGGCGAGATGCCTTCAAGACAACGCGGTGTCCTTATAGCACATGAAAAAGGCGAAGCCGTCGCGTATGCCCTTTTTAATCTTCAGCCCCGGGGAGAGATACTTGTAAAACCCGGGGACAGCGTCTACGAAGGCATGATAGTCGGGGTGAACAACAAGGGAACGGATCTCGTAGTGAACGCTCTCAGGGGTAAAAAACTTACGAATATGCGGGCTTCCGGCTCGGATGACGCCATGCAGCTTACACCTCCAAGGGAGATGACGCTTGAATTCGCTCTCGAATTCATAGAAGATGATGAGCTCGTAGAGATCACCCCCCAGAACATACGCCTCAGGAAGATGCATTTGACCGAAGAGAAGCGTAAGAAGGAAAGCAGAAAACTCAGCACCTGATATCCCCGCATGGTGTTGAGTTAAAGGCCTTATCGGCGGTCCGGGATGATGGTGCGCGCCGTGATATTCCAAGAGCGGATCGTTCCGGGTGTTGTTACGGAGGGAGCCGCTCTTTTTTCGTGAACTCATCAGGCATAAAATTGTATAATCTTTAAGAGGGTGAGCGTAGATACCGCGCGGGGCATAACTCATCAACAAAAGGAGATATTCATGACTATTTTAGGGTTGATCCTTATCGTCGTTCTTTTTGTTTTCTTCTCCGGTATACGTATAGTAAGGCCTACCCACAGAGGGCTTATTGAAAGACTGGGGAAGTATAACCGTTTCGCTACGCCAGGGTTCCATTGGGTAGTGCCCGTGATCGAGGCTTTGTACTGGGTGAACGTCACCGAACAAATGGTAGATGCCGAACCTCAGGAAATAATAACCAACGATAACCTTAACGCGAGAGTGGACGCCCAGGTATATTTCAAGGTCAGGAGCGACGAGGAGAGCGTTAAAAGTTCCCAGTATAACGTTAACAAGTATGAATGGCAGATAGTCAATCTCGCCAGGACGACGCTCAGGAACATCATAGGTACGCTCACGCTGAAATCCGCGAACAGCGAAAGGGGCAAGATAAATCAGGAACTTCACAAAACTCTCTGCGATGAGACCAAGAGCTGGGGAATAGAGATAGTCCGTACGGAACTTAAAGAGATCGATCCTCCGAAAGACGTCCAGGAGACGATGAACAAGGTCGTGAAGGCCGAGAACGAAAAGATCGCCGCGGTCGATTTTGCCACGGCTACCGAGACGGCGGCCGACGGAGCCAGGCGCGCCGAGATAAAGAAGGCCGACGGTATAAAACAGGCCAAAGTGCTTGAAGCCCAGGGCGAGGCCGAGGCGATAAGACTTGTTAACGAGGCCGCCGAAAAATATTTTATCGGTAATGCCCAGGTCCTCAGGAAACTCCAGGCTGTTGAGACCGCGCTTTCAAATAACTCGAAGATAGTGGTCCCGGCGGGCACGGAGCTTGTAAATGTCGTGGGAGACCTTGCGGGAATATTGCCGCTTAAGAAGTAAGGGGATGGCAGTCGGCAGATGTCAGATGGCAGATGCAGGATGCAAGAGAAGCAGTGAGCGGTTTGTTATTGCGTTATTGGGTTATTGCGTTATTGCGTAGAAGGCAGGGAGCAGTACTTGTATATCGGTTATTGGTATATCAGTGTATCGGTATATTGGGGCTTTTAGCTCCCCCCAATAACAAATAACCAATACACCAATAACTGACCGTGCCGCTTTAACGCATCAACGCTTGAACGCGTTAACCCTTTAACCCATAAACGACGCATGAACGCGTTAACGCGAAACAATAAACGAACAACGAGGCACATAATGGTTAACGGAAAAAAAATATCCTGGATATCTCCCGAGATAAAAGAGATATTGGAGATGCCCAATAAGGCGGAAATCCTCAAAGAGGCCTTTTCTGACCTGCACCCCAGGGATATATTCAATCTTTGCGAAGGGCTTGAACCCGGCGAAAATGCCGAGATAGTCATGGCTCTCGGGATACCGTTAGGCATAGAATTCTTCCAGGAGTTCAGGATAAGACAACAACGGGACATATTCAGGCAATTCCCCAAAGAATGGATGAAAATGGTGGTCGAGGAGATGGCGCCGGATGAAAGGACAGATTTTCTTAAGGCTTTACCCAAAGAGAGATATGACGAGCTTCTGCCGCTTGTCGCCCAGGCAGAAAGAAATGATATAAAAAAGCTGCTCCAGTATGAAGAAGGTACAGCCGGGGCGATCCTCACTACGGAATACGCCTTCCTCTCCAGGGACATTACAGTTAAACGGGCTATCGAGAACATCAGGCTCCAGGCCTTCGACCGTGAGACCATTTATTACATATACGTTATCGATGATACGAGGACGCTTCTCGGGTTCGTATCTTTGAAGGGCCTTCTGGTGGCCGACCCGGGAAAGACCGTCGGGGATATTATGCACACGCATATAATGAGCGCTCATGTGGACGAGGATAAAGAATCCGTGGCTAAGAAGATATCGGAATATGACCTCCTTGCCATCCCGGTAGTGGATAACAACAACAGGCTTGTCGGGATCGTCACCGTAGATGATGTGGTCGATGTAATAGAGGAGGAGAACACCGAGGATATTTACAAGTACGGCGCCGCCGGGAAACCTGTCGATTACATGGGATCGAATCCCGGGGTCATGGCTAAGCAACGTATTTTCTGGCTTCTAATGCTGGTAATTATGGGATTCGTGTCCGGCTGGGTGATAGAGCTATATGCTTTCCAGCTTGAGGCCGTTGTGGCGCTTGCGTTTTTTATACCGCTTCTTTGCGCTTCCGGGGGTAACGCGGGGACGCAGTCATCTACGGTAGTTATACGCGGGATAGCTACCGGAGAGATCAAAATGAAAGACCTGTTCAAGGTTTTCAGGAAGGAACTTTCCATCGGGGCGATGGTGGGGCTGGCAATGGCTTTTCTGGCAGCCCTCCGGGCAGTGGTCATGAACAAAGACCCTCTACTGGCGCTTACCGTAGGTCTGGCGATGATAGCGACCGTTGTTGTAGCAACGACATTGGGAGCGGTCCTGCCGCTTTTGTTCAATAAGCTTAAGCTTGACCCGGCATTGATGTCCGGGCCCTTCATTACGAGCATAGTGGATATCGTTTCCCTCTTCGTATACTTCCACATCGCCGTAATGGTCTTCAGCATGTAACGATCAAACCGGTCCAAGGTGTCTTCGAAATACGGGTATTATGCGTAAATAAACAAGGGTAGAAGACCCATGAGTAGAGTGAAAATACTTTTTTTATGCACGGGCAACTCCTGCCGGAGCCAGATGGCGGAAGGCTGGGCGAAGCATTTAAAGTCCGGTGAACTGGAGGCATATTCCGCGGGCATAGAGACTCACGGGCTAAACCCCTACGCCGTGAGGGTCATGAAGGAGTCCGGTGTAGACATATCGGCGTATAAAAGCAAACTCGTTACGGAATTTCGGGGAGTTTCTTTCGACTACGTAGTCACGGTATGCGGCCACGCCAACGAGACCTGCCCGTTCTTTCCCGGAAAGACTAAAGTAGTGCACGTCGGTTTCGATGACCCGCCAAAACTTGCCGCCGGTGAAACAACCGAGGAAGGTAAACTTAAACATTATCGGAGGGTTAGAGACGAGATAAGGGACTTTGTCATGCGGCTTCCGGAGGCGCTTGATGAAGCAGGGAACAGTGAGCAGGGGGGGTGAGCTCGTTGTTCGTGGTTCGTTGTTCGTTGTTCGCGAAGCTCGAGAGAGCATAGTACATGGCGAACGTGATGGGGCGTGGGTCGTCGGTCGTCAGGGGTTTGTAGCTAGCAGGGGGCAGATGTCGGATGGCAGATGCAGGATGGCCTCGTCCGGAGGCCTCGGCACTCCGCTTCGCATAAGCTTTTTTTGTTGTTTGCGAAGCGGATTTCGAACCTGCAGCAGGCGGGTGAGAAATCTCTCCTGCACATTTCCTCTCATAAGCTTCGCTTATTCGAGGACTTCGTCGTGCTCGGGCGCAGGATGGCAGAGGCAGGATGCAAGATGCAAGATATCAGATGGCGGATAGAGACAGAGCTTCCGAGTTGCAAAGTTGCCAAGTGGCCGAGCTTCTTTGAATAGTCCGCAGTGAGCAGTTTGTTGTTGCGTAGAGGCGAAGGAGCAGTACTTGGATATTGGTTATTGGGGCTATTAGCTTCTTCCAACATACCAATAACAAATAACCGATAACCAACAACCGCTTTGCCGCTTTAACGCATTAACCCTCTGCCTCCTGACGACCCACGACTGACAAAGGAACGGGAAATGAGCACTGTAACTATAGTTGGAATAGCCTTCGCCCTCGCCATGGACGCTTTCGCGGCTTCAATGGCCTCGGGTGCAATAATCAGGAAGAACAAGCTCAGGAAAGCCCTGCTTTTCGGAACAGCTTTCGGGGGGTTCCAGATACTGATGCCTGTCCTGGGATGGCTTTCAGGTTTGACATTCAGAGAGAGGGTTTCCGGAGTGGATCACTGGCTTAGTTTTGGTCTTCTCGCGGTAATAGGCGGGAAGATGATATTCGAGTCTTTCAAAATAGAAAATATGGAAGATGCCAAACCCCAAATGACGGGCGTCGTCCTTTTGGGACTTGCAGTGGCGACGAGCATTGATGCCTTTGTAGTCGGTATTGGGTTCTCTTTCCTTAAAGTATCGATACTCCTGCCTGTAGCGGTTATCGGGATAGTTACCTTTTTTATGTCATTCGCCGGGGTATTTCTCGGAAGTAAATTGGGCGACATAATGGGAAAAAAGGTGGAGTTTTTAGGGGGGCTTATACTCCTGATCATAGGTCTTAAGATACTTTTACAGCATCTATACGCCGCGTATTGAAATTTGATCATGTCGATCTTCGTCAGCGTTGGTCAGGATAACAGTCCCCGAGAATTTAACGTCGAAAGAACGGATCACATCCTATGCTTCCCGGTCCCGGGAAGCGAAGAACCCCAAGGGACACGGATAAATAAAAACATTTGACAAATGAGGAAATATATCGTAATATTGCAATAATACGATATATGAAGAGATGTCTAAGCAGTTCGAAGCGATACGGAGAAGAAGAAGGAGGAAAGAATGAAGATCCTCATTATAGGTGGGGTAGCGGGAGGAGCGGCGGCCGCGGCCCGGGCAAGGAGACTTGACGAGCGGGCAAAGATCATAGTCCTGGAGCGTGGGGAGCATGTGTCTTTCGCTAATTGCGGGCTTCCCTATTACGCCGGAGGGGTCATAAAGGAAAGGGAAAGGCTTTTGATCCATACTCCCGAAAGCCTCGCCGAGAGGTTTGCTTTGGATATCAGGACAAGGTCCGAGGCGCTTTCTATAGACAGGGCTAAAAAACAGGTGAGGGTCCTTGACAAGGCGAGCGGCAGGGAATACGAAGAGACTTACGACAAATTGATCCTTTCTCCCGGGGCCGCTCCCGTAAGACCGCCTATTGAAGGGGCGGACCTGGACATAGTACACACGATAAGGACCATACCCGATATAGACGCCGTGAGGGACCGTTTAGACAGGGGAGCGGTGAGAAGGGCTGTGGTCATAGGGGGCGGGTTCATTGGTATCGAAATGGCTGAGAATCTTAAGGAAAGGAATATCGAAACGCATCTTATCGAAAGGCTGGACCAGGTCATGCCCCCATTCGATAAGGATATGGCCGTTATTCTGCACAGGCAGCTCAATTTTCACGGGGTAAAGCTCCATCTTAAGGAGGAGGTAACTAAAATAAGGAAGACCGTCGAAGGCGCTATGGTAGAAACATCTTCGGGGAAAACGATCGCCTGTGATATGGTCATAATGTCCGTTGGTGTCAGGCCGGAGCTCAAATTGGCCAGGGAAGCCGGGATCGAAACCGGAAAATACGGTATACGCACCAGCGAAAAAATGCAGACAAGCGATCCTGATATATATGCCGTGGGGGATGTCGTTGAGGTGATGGACCCGGTGGCAGCGAGATATTATTATGTCCCCCTGGCCTGGCCGGCCGCGAAACAGGGGGTGGTAGCAGCCAATAACATATGCGGTAAGGAAGACGCCTATAAAGGTACGTACGGTACTTCGGTGGTGAAAGTTTTTCATCTGACCGCTGCTATGAGCGGCGCTACCGAGAAGACTCTTAAAGACGCGGGCATTCCATATGAAAAAGTCTATACTCATCCCGCGAATCACGCCGGATATTATCCCGGGGCTATGCAGATGTCCATGAAACTCCTGTTCTCGCCTCGGGACGGAAAGGTCCTCGGGGCGCAGATAGTGGGTCATGAAGGGACCGATAAAAGGGTAGATGTCTTAGCGGTCGCGATAAAACACGCCCTCACGGTCCGGGATCTTTCGGAGCTTGAGCTGTGTTATGCCCCTCCTTACGGTTCCGCTAAAGACGCCGTTATCCTTGCCGGCATGGCCGCGGTCAACCATTTGGATGGTTTCAGTCCGATGGTACACTGGGAGGATCTAACGGGAAAAGAGTTGCTTTTAGACGTAAGGACCACAGATGAGGTAGATAAGGGAGGGGTTCCTGGCGCCCTCAATATACCCGTAGATGAGTTAAGGAAAAGACTGGGAGAACTTTCCAAGGAGAGGGAGATAGCGGTATTTTGCCAGGTGGGGATAAGGGGGCATGCCGCGGCGCGTATACTGCTACAAAACGGGTTCAAAGCAAGGAATGTGTCCGGAGGGTACCTTACATACCTCAACTATAGGGATGCCTATATCCTGGATTCATCAAGGGGCTATGAATCCGGACCCATAGCAGAAACTTTTTGTACGGCGCCTACCGGCAAGGCTTCGGGAACCTCCGGCAGGATAGCCAAAGTTGTGGACGCGTGCGGTCTTCAATGTCCGGGGCCCATAGTGAGGCTCAAGGAAGCTCTGGCCTCTATTCAGCCAGGGGACTTGGTGCGGATCACCTCAAGTGATATGGGCTTTGCCATGGATATCCCAAACTGGTGCAAGGCTACGGGGAACATCCTTGTTAATATGACGCAGGAGAAAGAAGGTACGGTCGCTCTGATAATGAAGGGAGTGAAAGAGGAAAGCGCGTCTTCGGCGTCATCGGATAAAAAAACCACTATAGTCGTGTTCTCGGGGGACATGGACAAGGTCATGGCCGCTTTGATAATAGCCAGGTCGGCTGTTTCGACCGGTAAAGAAGTCGGGATGTTCTTCACTTTCTGGGGGCTGAACGCGATAAAACGAAAAGGTAAGGCAGGCGGCAAAAAAGACCTTCTTTCGAGGATGTTCGGGATGATGATGCCATCATCGATAAGTTCACTGAAACTGTCCAAGCTTGATATGATGGGGATCGGGACCTTTATGATGAAATATGTAATGAGAAAAAAACATGTGATGTCTCTTCCGGAAATGCTCAAAGGAGCCGTCCAGGACGGAATAGAGATGGTGGCGTGTTCTATGAGCATGGATGTTATGGGTATAAGACCGGAAGAGTTGATAGACGGGGTGAAGATAGGCGGAGCGGCCTATTACGTGGCGAATGCCGCAAGGTCCAACCATAACTTATTTATCTGACGGATCCAGTAAGGGCGAGGCTCCGGGTATCGGAGGAATAGGAGGGGAATAAAGTGTCTATAGATATTGAAAAAGACAGTTTAATGCTCAAGGCGATGGCCCATCCTGTCAGGCTAAAGATGGTGAGGGGCCTGATGAGGAACGAGTGTAACGTTGGGAAGATCGTCTCGTCCCTGGGGCTGCCGCAATCCACGGTGTCGCAGCATTTGGGCATATTACGTTCATGCGGTATCATAGCCGCGAAGAAAGATGGGGTCAAGACCTGCTACAGGGTGACGAACATGAGGGTAAGAGCTATAATAAAAGTGCTTGAGGGATGATCCCCGGTCTTCAAGAGAAAATGAGGAGTGAAAGATGTTCAGAAAATTGGTGAAATTCTCGGTATCAAGACCCAAAGCCGTGATGGTCATAGTAGGAGCGGCGGTGCTTTTGAGCCTTCTTCAGTTCCCACGGATGAAAGTCGACACTGACCCCGAGAATATGCTTTCCGATACCGAGACTGTGAGGGTCTTTCACAAGAGCGTAAAGCGCGAATTCGCTCTCTATGACATGATAGTGCTCGGCATAACGAATGATCTTTCGGAGAACGGCGTTTTTTCTCCGGATACTCTCGAGAACGTGTACAGGATAACGGAGGGGATCAAGGGAATAGATGGGGTCATATCTTATGAACTTATGAGCCCATCGACCAAGGATGACATAGAGCAGGCCGGACCGGGAACGGTCAGTTTCAAGTGGTTGATGTCAGAGCCTCCGTATACACAGGCCGATGCCCTTAAAATAAAAGAGAGGGCAATGGCTAACCCGCTCTTTTTCAACACCATAGTGTCCCAGGACGGGAAGGCGCTTTGCATATATGTGCCTATAAAGTCCAAGGACATGAGCTACCGCATATCCAAGGAGATCATGCGCGTGGTTGCCGAACAGGGAGGAAAGGAGAACTACTATGTGACCGGGCTTCCCGTGGCCAACGACACTTTTGGCGTAGAAATGTTCGTCCAGATGGCCATTTCGGCTCCCCTGGCCATGTTCCTAATATTCATCCTGATGCTGGTCTTTTTCAAGAAGGTAAGCCTTGTTCTTTCGCCGCTCATACTCGCAGGCATTACCGTCGTCATAACGATGGGCCTTTTGATCGGCATGGGATATACCGTGCACATTATGAGCTCCATGATACCCATATTCCTGATGCCTATCGCAGTCCTGGATTCGGTGCATATTTTGAGTGATTTCCATGAAAAATACAGGAAGTCGCACGACAGAAAAAAAGCGATAATCATGACGGTAGAAGAGCTTTTTGTACCGATGCTTTTCACGTCTCTCACGACATTCGCGGGGTTTTTCTCGCTGTCTTTCGCCGAGATACCTCCTGTGCAGGTATTCGGGGTCTTTGTCGCTCTCGGGGTAGCATTAGCTTGGATCCTGACCATAACCTTCATTCCGGCAAGCATATCTTTAATGAGTAAAAAGTCTTTTGAGAATTTCGGGGCATCAAAAGAAGACGATGAGTCAGGGTTGATGAACGCTTTTCTGCGATGGCTTTTCAGGATATCTGTATATAAGTGGAAGGTCGTCCTGACGGCCACGGCTCTGCTTGTAATGATATCGGGATACGGCATATCCAGGATAGTCATAAACGATAATCCGGTAAAGTGGTTCACTCCCGGTCATCGGATCAGGGTGGCTGACAGGGTGCTCAACAGCCACTTTGGAGGGACGTATACGGCGTATCTGGTCCTTGAGGCCGAGGATATTTCGGGAGAGGTCTTCCAGAAACCGGAAATGCTTGAATATATATCCCGCATGCAGGGATATCTTGATGAGAACGGTATTGTAGGAAAAACGACGTCGGTGGCGGATGTAGTAAAAAAGGTCTATATGGAGCTCATGGGAGGAGAGAAGGAGTTCTACCGCATACCTTCTACGGAACCGGCGGTAGCTCAATCGCTTCTTTCATTCCAGAATTCACATAAGCCGGACGACCTTTGGCACTTCATCGCTCCGGATAATTCCAAGGCAAACATATGGTTCCAGCTGACCAGCGGGGATAACAGGAATATGACGTCGGTCGAAAAGGAAGTTTCCGGCTATATGGTGAAAAACCCTCCTCCTTACCCGGTCAAAGCCGACTGGGCGGGGCTTACCTATATCAACGTTGTGTGGCAGAATAAGATGGTGACCGGAATGCTGAGAAACTTTGCGGGGAGTTTCATTATAGTGCTTTTTATGATGATCTTCCTTTTCCGATCGCCGATAAGAGGGATCGTTTCAATGTTGCCTCTGACCGTCACCATTGTATTCATTTACAGTCTTCTTGGTTTTTTCGGAAAAGATTACGACATGCCGGTAGCGGTCCTCTCGGCCCTGACACTTGGATTGAGCGTCGATTTTGCCATCCATTTCATCCAACGGGCCAGGGAGATATACTCCGAGTCAGGCAAGTGGGAGATTACGGCCGAACGCATGTTCAAGGAGCCCGGGAGGGCTATAGTGAGGAACGCGCTCGTTATCTCCATAGGATTCCTGCCGCTTCTTGCGGCTCCGCTAGTGCCTTACAAGACAGTGGGTGTATTTATGTTCCTGATAATGCTGGCTTCCAGTGTAGGAACCCTTTTGATATTACCCGCCATTATTTCCGCTATGCCCCGGGCTATCTTCGCGGAGTGCTCGAAACCCATGCTCTGTAAGTGCGGGAACGCGGTGCTTCTGGGTGTGGTCATAGCGGCTTCCATGGCGTATATTTATTCCGGGTATGATGCGGCGAACTGGACATTCTTTACCTTTGCCGCCATCGGTGTTATCGCCGTTTCGGCCGGGCTGTGCTCCATGATTTCAGG
>JAQVSN010000132.1 GCA_028700515.1 Candidatus Omnitrophota bacterium | reverse complement strand
CCCTGTATCGCTGGAAGCACTCAATAACCCAATAACGCAATAACGGAACTATGAGCATATTATACGCAAAAAATGCCTAACTATTCCTTGAAACATGCCTTTAAATGCTATAAAATACCGCTGATCTCGTTTTAAAGGCGATCAAAAAACCCTTAAATGCAATGGAACATAGCGGTATCCCTAAATACAAAGGCGTATCAGGGCGGTCTTGCTGACTGGCGGACCGCTTTTTTTCGAAAAGAAGGAGAGGACGCGATGCCCAGGAGAAAAGATATACACAAAGTGCTGATAATCGGGTCAGGTCCCATAATAATCGGACAGGCTTGTGAGTTCGATTATTCCGGTACTCAGGCGTGTAAAGCTTTGAGAGAAGAAGGATACGAGGTGATCCTCGTCAATTCTAACCCAGCTACTATAATGACCGATCCGGGCATGGCTGACAAGACGTACATAGAACCCCTGACGATAGAGAGTCTCGAGAAGATAATACAGATAGAAAGGCCGGACGCGCTTCTCCCGAACCTGGGGGGGCAGACCGCTCTTAATCTCTCCTCAAGCCTGCATGAAAAAGGCATACTCAAAAAATATGGTGTAGAGATGGTCGGCGTAAAAGAGGACGCCATCATGCGGGGTGAGGACAGGCAGGCCTTCAAGGATACCATGGCGGCTCTCGGACTCGATGTAGCGAGGTCCAAGACATCCACCACGGTAGAGGAGGCCGAGAAGATAGCCGAAGAGCTGAAATATCCTGTAGTTGTGAGGCCGGCCTATACCATGGGAGGAACGGGAGGCGGCATAGTTTACAACGTAGAGGAATTAAGGACCCAGGTCACGCGAGGGCTCAATGCCAGCCTGGTGCGCCAGGTGCTGATAGAGGAGTGCGTTCTCGGTTGGGAAGAGCTGGAACTTGAGGTAGTAAGGGACCACGATAATGTCAAGATAACCGTTTGTTTTATTGAGAACGTCGACCCGATGGGCGTCCATACCGGGGACAGTTTTTGTGTAGCTCCGATGCTGACCGTACCTAAAAAGCTTCAAAAGAGGCTCGAGGAAGCGTCCTATAAAATAGTTGACGCGATAGGGGTGATAGGCGGTACCAATGTACAGTTTGCCCATAATCCTGAGGATGACAGGCTTGTGGTCATTGAGATAAACCCCAGGACTTCCAGGTCAAGCGCGCTCGCTTCCAAGGCTACTGGCTTTCCGATAGCGCGGGTCTCAACCAAGCTGGCGGCAGGAATTACGATGAAGGAAATGCCCTACTGGAAGGAAGGCACGCTGGATAAGTACACGCCCGGCGGGGATTATGTCGTCGTCAAGTTCGCGCGTTGGGCTTTCGAGAAATTCTCCCAGGCCAGGGACATACTCGGGACACAGATGAAAGCGGTCGGAGAAGCGATGAGCATAGCGAAGAACTTCAAGGAAACGTTCCAGAAGTCGATAAGGTCCCTTGAGATAGGCCGGTATGGTCTCGGAGGGGCGAAGAAGATCGCTGCGCTTTCGGCGGAACAGCTCAGGGAGCGCCTTGCCGTGCCTACCAGCGAAAGGGTATTTATTATGTACGAAGCCCTGCGTAAGGGGGTTACCGTAGAAGAGATATACAAACTCACCGGGATAGGGAAGTGGTTCATTAACGAGATGAAAGAGCTGGTGGACCTGGAAGAGAAAATATCGAAATTCTCCTGGAAAACACTGCCGGAGCCTGACCTTATCAAAGCCAAGGAGTATGGTTTCGCCGATAGATATCTGGCGGGCATATTCAAGGTCCCCGAAAAAGATGTAAGGGAGAAGAGGATAGCCCTGGGCAAGACCGCGAAGTTCGAGCCGGTACCGGTGAGTGGAGTGAAAAACGCCGCTTACTATTATTCGACGTACTGTACCGATAAGGATAAAGTCCCGGTATCTTCCGGAAAAAAGATAATGATACTCGGAGGAGGGCCTAACCGTATCGGGCAGGGTATAGAGTTCGATTATACCTGTGTGCACGCGGCTTTCGCCCTCCGCGACGAAGGATATGAGACCATAATGGTCAATTGTAATCCGGAGACGGTTTCGACGGATTACGACACCTCCGACAAATTGTATTTCGAGCCGCTTACGGTAGAGGATGTACTTGCCATATACGAGAAAGAAAGGCCCGAGGGAGTTATCGTACAGTTCGGCGGACAAACACCGCTCAACATAGCCCAGGAGCTCAAGGATGCCGGGGTCAACATACTTGGAACTACCCCCGAAAGCATACGTTTTGCCGAGGATAGAGAGCATTTCAGGGAAAAGATGATAAAGCTTGGGATCCCGCAGCCTGAAAGCGGGATAGCCCGTTCTCTTGACGAAGCCCTTGATATATCCCGAAGGATAGGGTATCCGCTGATGGTAAGGCCTTCTTTCGTTCTGGGCGGACGAGGCATGGAGATAATCTACGATGAAGCCAGGTTGAGGAAATACGCCGTAGACGCCATACAGGTCAGTCCGGAATACCCGATGCTTATCGACAAATTCCTTGAAAGGGCGATGGAAACGGAAGTGGACGCTCTATGCGACGGCAAGGACACTTACATCGCCGGCATAATGGAGCACATTGAGTACGCGGGTATACATTCCGGCGACTCGGCCTGTACTCTGCCGTCTAAGAATATCCCGGAAAAGCATTTAAGGACCATAGGGGAATATACTGACAAGATAGCGAGGGAACTCAAAGTAGTGGGACTTATCAATGTGCAGTACGCTATTTCAGACGATAAGGTTTATATACTCGAGGCGAACCCGAGAGCCTCGAGGACGGTGCCTCTTGTGTCTAAAGTATACGGAATACCTATAGCGAGGATGGCGACACTGCTTATGCTTGGAAAAAAGATATCTGATCTGCCGGAACTGATTCCGGTTAAGGTCCCCTATTACGGGGTAAAAGAAGCCGTGTTCCCGTTCAATATGTTCCCCGAAGTAGACCCGGTGCTCGGTCCCGAGATGAGGGCCACCGGAGAGGTCATGGGCCTGGCCGATACCTTCGGAGCGGCTTTCTACAAGGCCGAGGAGGCCGCAGGCACAAGGCTTCCGATGGAAGGGAACGTACTTCTCACTGTGGCCGACAATGATAAGCCCGACCTGCTGAAAATAGCCGTGGAGCTTAACGCTCTCGGGTTCTCCATATGGGCAACGGAAAACACGGCTAAATTCCTTGAAAAGAATGGAATACCGGCAACCGTTGTTAAAAAACTGCACGAGGGCAGGCCCAACATACTTGACAGCATTAAGAACGGGGACATAAAGCTTATAATCAATACCCCCATAGGCAAGTATGGCCAGCACGACGACAGCTATATCCGTAAAGAAGCTATACAGCGCAAGGTGCCTTATGTTACGACAATAGCCGCCGCCGAGGCCAGCGTTGAGGGTATAAAGGCAATGAAAGGCCGGGAGATATCCCCGAAAGCGCTGCAGAACTACCATAAGGACATAAAACCCCTGAAGATCCCGCCTAAGACGGTAAAGACAAAAAAATGATATATCTTTCCCCGTTCCAGGTCCTTATTTTCAGACAGTAACGGATCTGGAACGGGAAGAGTGAAGTCTTCTCTAAAACGTTCCCCGATCCACTCTTGGTCCGCCGGCAAGTACTCACTTCTTTCTATTAACTGCCGGGATGTGTTAAAATGCCCGTAACCATATTTTTTGACCTTTTAGGGACGTGGAGGTATCGGAAGATGAAAAAACCAGTAATACGCAAAAAAACGACCGAGGCCCATTGCAGCTTGATGTTGAAAAAGGAAAAAATGATCCGAAAGAACGTGGAAGATTCCAGGAAGAGAGACTACCAATCCCAGCTTGTGCTGAACGGGATACTGAAACTTTCTCTCCGGAAAATGCCGTTCGAAAAGATGATGAACCTTTTTCTCCGAAGGATAATATCGACGCCGTGGTTCGGTGTGGAGAAAAAGGGCGGGATATTCATTATGGATGATGCCGCGGGGGTGCTTCGTTTGCAAGCCGAATACAAACTGGGGCCCGAGGTGAAAAGCATGTGCCGGTCGGTCGAGCCTGGCAGGTGTCTTTGCGGCAGGGCCGCGGCAAGCGGAAAGCTGATCTTTGCGGACAAGGTGGACCTCCGGCATGATAACAACTACGCGGGAATGCCCGGGCATGGACATTATTGCGTACCTATAAAAAATTCCTCCGGGAATGTGCTCGGAGTGATAACTCTTT
>JAQVSN010000131.1 GCA_028700515.1 Candidatus Omnitrophota bacterium | reverse complement strand
GGTTCATAGGGCACAGGGAATGCATGAGAATTGTCGTTGGATCCGACCTTTTGCTTCTTCTCATGGAATCACTTGGAGGGATCAAAGAATCCATGATGTTCGCCGGCTCGATCCCGGCCAAGATATTTGAGTATATCCCGACGGGTGTTCCCGTGCTTGGGATAGTCCCCCCCGGGTTCGAGTCCGATCTCATCCGGGATACGCGTACGGGTTTTACAGCTGAGGCTAATAATGTGGATTCTATCAAAAGCACCCTAGAAGGAATATACCGTAGATACAAGACAGGCTGCCTTGGAGTGGATCCGGTCCTTGAGGAGATAGCGAAATACGACAGGAAGGTCCTTGCAGGAAAACTGGCCGCGATAATGGACGCTCTAGTGGCAAAAGACCGGAAGGGAAACAGTTGAAGATACTTTATGTAGGATACTACAATCCGCATTTTATCACCGTTACGGAATATGTAGAGCGGGCCTTGAGAGGGCTTGGCCACGAGGTCGAGACCGTGAATTACAGGGACTGGCTTATTCCCGGGAGGATAAGGTCCCGGGTGCCGGCTCTTGACCTGTGGGATACCCGCAGAATAAACAGGGATCTGGTAAGAAAAGCCGAAGTCTTCAGACCGGAAGTTTTGATCGTTTTCGGCGCGACTAATATATATCCCGAAACTATTGCAGAGATAAAGAGACGGTTCGATCCGGTAACGGTAAGCATGGTGGCGGATTTCCCCATGGGGTTCGATTTTCATCTCATGGCAGGACCTTACTATGATCATTTTTTCCCAAGCGGGACGGACGGACTTCTACAGTACCAGAAGGCCGGGCACACCAATGGCTACTGGCTGCCTTTTGGGTGTGACCCCGAGATACACAGGCCGATCGAACTTACATGTGAAGAGCGTAAAAAATACGGTTCAGACATTTGTTTTGTTGGGTCGTATTACACCGAACGAGAGGTAATACTTGAGCCTCTCGCCGGGTTCGACCTCGGCCTCTGGGGTATCGGATGGGAAAAGCTTCCCAAGGGATCTCCGTTGAGGCGCCATGTAAGAGGCGGGAGCTTAAGGCCTGACGAGTGGGTAAAGGTGTTCAACGCCGCGAAAATAGTCATAAATATCGTCGCGCGGCGGGCGGACGTTAGAGAGCCCTTCGCGTTCTCACTGAAGGACGATGATTTTCGCATGTGCAACACGCGTGTTTTTGAGATACTCGGATGCGGGGCTTTCCAGATGGTGAACCGTAAGGATGATGTTCTTAAGCTTTTTAAAGACAAAGAACACATAGCTCTATTTGATGAAAAAAGGCCTGACGAGGTTCCCGCATCAGTGGAGTATTATCTGACGCATGCTGATGAGAGGCGCAGAATAGCCGCCGCCGGACGGCGTGAGGCGGTGGAGAAGCATACTTACCGTAGCAGGATGGAATATTTATTTACGGTCATAAATAAAGGCAGGAGCCTCAATGAGAGATATTCAGGATAAAGGGCTTTTTGACGAATACTGTGACTCGATATTCAAACAGTCCAACGACCTTTCGAGCGAAGTTTTCGAAAGCACTGCGGAAAACATCGGCAGAGCCCTTCAAGGGTTACTGCCCCGCGATAAGGCCGCAAGGATCCTTGATGTGGGATGCGGGTGCGGGCATTTTTTACACTACATGAAAAGAAAGGGATATGTGGATGTCTCCGGGATCGACGTCTCCCCTCAACAGGTCGATCATTGTGTGAATACCGTCGGAGTTAAGGCTTATTTGGCGGACGCTCAAAAGTATCTTGAGGACAAGACGGAATATTATGATTTTATCTCCATGATGTCGATGCTGGAGCACCTTCCAAAGAATAATGTCGTACCAACGCTCAAGAGCGTCCATGCATCACTGAAGGACAAGGGAACGCTTGTAGTGGTCGTCCCCAACATGGCCAGCATTATCGCCCCTACTTTGAGGTATAGAGATTTTACCCACGAATGCGGTTTTACAGAAACGAGTCTTAATCAGGTACTTTGGTTGGCCGGGTTCAGGAAGATCGATGTTCTCTCCATGCCTCCTAAAACCGCACATTCAACCTGGAAACAGGTGCTGAGAACACCTATGCAGAAGACTTTGCATGCCTTCATGGGGATTATATACAGGTGCGAAGGCTATTATCCTCCGAAAGTGCTCACTCCTGGACTTAAAGCAGTTGCGATCAAGGGGAAAGGATAAGGGGAAAGGACCGGAGATGCTGTTTATAAGAAGTTCTGCGGAAAAGAGATGTGCGCTGAACTTCAAGTGCTGACCCGGATGTCCGGGATCGTTCCGATAAAAAAGAGAGAAGAAAAGCGCTGGTCGTATGGAAAAAAAGATAAGAATAATGCACCTGATACCTTCACTTGGCCTTGGGGGAGCGGAGAAGGTCCTTTTGGCTCTCTCCAGGGGGATCGACAGGGATAAATACGCACTGATGGTGGCTTATTGGGGGGATAACGAGACGCTGCTCGAACAGTTCAGAACCGCCGGAACGGAGGTCGTGAAGCTTGACCTCAACAAAGTGGTGTCAATTGATTCTGTAAAAAAGGTATCAGATCTTCTCAGGAAGTTTTCGGCTGATATTATACACACACATTTTATTGATGCCCATCTCCTGGGTTATCTTGCGGCGTTGTTGTCCGGGGTGCCATCAGTGGTGCATATACACAGTTATCCTTTTCCGTCGAAAATGACACATCGTGCGCGGTATCGGTTAATGTCTATGACTACGAGCGTCTTCATATGTGTTTCAGACGCTGTGAGAAAATATCTTATCCATGACGTCGGGATATCACCGGTTAAGACCACGGTCGTATACAACGGTACGGACCTTCCTGAGAATTTCGGAAAAAAGTCCGATGAGGAAAAACGTTCCATAAGGGGATCTTTCGGGATAGGGGAAAGGTCCCGGGTGGTGGGGAATGTTTCCCGTTTGGTGAAGTGTAAGGGCCATGAATGCCTTATCAGGGCGATGCCGCACATAGTCAAGAAGTACGATGATGTGAGATGCCTTATCGTCGGCGGCGGTGTATTGCTTGAGGAACTAAAAAGTCTCGCCATGGAGCTGGGTGTAGCGGATAAGGTCATATTTTCCGGAGAAAGGAATGATGTCGAGAGTCTCCTGAGCATTATGGATGTGTTCGCGTATCCGACCCTCGATGAGGGGATGGGTATAGCCGTTCTTGAGGCCATGTGGGCCCAAAAGCCTATATCCGCTTCGCGTTACACCGCTATCCCCGAGCTTATTGAAGACGGGAAGGAAGGTATCCTTGTGAACCCGCGTGATCCGGAAGCGCTCGCGGGAGCGGTCCTCAAACTTCTTCACAATACCGAATATTCCGAAAAAATAGCCCTGGCCGCTAAAGAACGAGCGGGAAAATTCTCGAACTTAGCCATGGTGAAAAACATGGAGAAGGTATACCGGAGGATGATCTCAGGAAAAAGGACAATTAAAGGGACAGTCCCTTCCGAAGACGGCCGCGTAAATGTGCTTTATGTCCATAATAAAAAGGACATAAGCGGAGGGGAGAGAAGCTTGCTTAACCTTTGGAAGAATCTTGACCGCGGCAAGTTCGCGGCATATGCCCTTCTTCCATCGGAAGGAGAATTGAGCCGCCTGGCAAAAGACCGGGGCGTAGAGGTCGGGATGTGGAACGCTCCGAAGTTCTCATTTCCTGACATTTTCGGGGTATTACCCGCCGTTTTGGGACTTTGCCGCTATATGGGACGACATAACATTGATGTCGTCCATTCGTATTCCCCAAGGAACAATGTGTTGGCCTCGATCGCCGGTAAGCTGCTTGGGATCCCGGTCATATGGCATGAGAGGAACCTTATTTTTGGGAGTGAAAGGGATGTAACGCGCGCCCTCCTGATTCTGGCCGACGCGGTAATATGTAATTCGATGGCTGTGGCTGAAAGGTTCAGGGTAAAAGGCGCTATACCGATAAAGGTAAAGATCATCCTGAACGGCGTTGACCTTTCGGAGTTCTCTCCCGAGGCCGCCGCCCGGAGTCTCAAGAGAGAGTTGGGAGCTTCAGGCAGGAAAGTGGTAGGAATAATCACGAATCTTAACAAACGTAAAAGGGTAGAGTACTTTCTTGAAGCAGCGGCGCTTATAATTAAAAAATACAGGGATGTCCTCTTTGTTGTAGTTGGCGGAGAATTCTCCGATGAAGCTTCCGGAAGGACCGGAGAGCT
>JAQVSN010000130.1 GCA_028700515.1 Candidatus Omnitrophota bacterium | reverse complement strand
CGTGCTTGAGAGCGCACCGATGATAGCCATCCAGACATATGACAGGGACGGAAAGATCATCTACTGGAACAGGGTAAGCGAGGAAGTATACGGGGTGTTGTCTGAGGACGCCATTGGCAAGGAACCTTTGATCGTTTTCGGAGATTGTCAGGGGACGAAGGACTTTATATCCGATATGGGAACGATGTGGGTCACGGGAAAACCAGGTAAGCCCATGGAACTTGAGCTTTATCCTCCGGCCAGAGGAAAAGTTTACGTTTACTCGGCGGTCTTTCCGGTCTTCGAGGAAGGCAAAGTCGCGATGATCTACCGCATGGATGTAGACATGACACAAAATAAGGAATCCGAGATCAGACTGAACAGGACCGTCGATGAGTTAAGGAAATATAAGACGATAACCGTAGGAAGGGAGAACAAGATGATAGATCTCAAGAAAGAGGTCAATCGTCTTTCCGCGGAACTCGGCAGGCCCGCCCCGTATGACATTTCGTTCGCGGAATAAGGCCTCCGGGGTTAAGTAAGCGGGCATGGTGCGGGAACTTGTTATCGGTGTATTTGTGTATTGGTATATTGGGGCTTTTGGCTTCCCCCGATAACAAATGACCAATATACTGATGCGCCTGTTCACAGCCGATAGTCACCCGATAACGCAACAAACACAATAACCCAACAACAGGAACTCTGCTTTAACCCCTGAAAGGACCAGATGCCTCATCTTAAGAAGACCAATATAAGGACAAAGTTCTTTATTGCGGCGGGAACAGTGCTTCTGTGCGCCGTGATAGCCATATCCGTTATAGAGATCGTTACGATAAGCGCCGTGTATGTCGACAGCCTCGAACGTAACGCCGCGATGGTGGCGAAGGTCCTTAGGTCCAACCTCTATAAGAATCTTGAGGTCCTGCCGCTTGAAGGGATCTCTGGGATGTCCGGCTACATCAAGGCCTCATTTCCTGAAGAGCGGGGGATCGCTTACATATATGTGACCGACGCGGGCCATAAGATCCTTTATCATTCCCGGGGCGAGACGATGGCAGGAAGGGTTGCTCCGCCATACGACGGCAAGTTCGACCATATGGACAGCTCCAGGTTCAAAAAAGTGCATGTCGGGGAATTCTTTGAGGTAATATTGCCGATAGTAAAGGGGGCAAGCGTCATAGGGACGGTCCGTGTGGGGGTGGCCAGCAGTCATGTCGAAGCAGTCGTCAGGAAAGTCATAGCCAGAAATGCCCTTATCTTTTCCCTGGTACTGGTCATATCAACAATAAGCATGTACCTGTTCTTCGCCGCCGGGATAGAGAAGCCGATGACGAGGCTTGCCAGGAGGCTTGCCAGGTTGAGCGCGCTTTTCGGCATAGAAAATGATCCGGACAAGCTTGAACCCTACCAGCTTGAGGATCTGGCGGTCTCTTTTGAATTAATAGCCGAGACGCTGGAGAAGAAGACCGTTTCGGAGGATTATGTCCACGGTGTCATGAAAGAAATGAGCGACGCTATGATAGTCACCGACCAAAAGGGACAAATTATGGTCGTGAATAAACCTGTGAGCGACATCCTCGGATACCAGGAGGAGGAACTTAAGGGCCGTGACATCAGAGGGTTCATAACCCAGAAGGATATGACACGGTTCGGTCTTTCAGGGGAAGGACTTATGAAAGTGGCCTCTTATGACCTTCTCAAAGCGTATGATGTTTCGTTCAAGAAGAAGGATGGCGGGGCCGTAGCTGTCCTTCTTTCAGCGTCATCTGTAGTAGACGGAAAAGGTGAGCTTAAGGGAACGGTGTGGACCCTTAAGGATATAAGTTCCGTTAAGGAATCCGAGGATGAATTAAAGCGGCTTAATGAGGACCTCCGGCGTAACGAGAGAGCGGTACTTAACATACTTGCCGATCTCAAGACATCACATGAGGACCTCAAGAACAGCTATGAGCATATGGTCCGCCAGGAGAAGCTTGCTTCCCTGGGACGTCTGGTGTCTGATATGGCTCATGAGGTCAACAACCCCCTTATGATAATATCCGGAAGGGCCCAGTTGGCGGCCCTGGAGGGAGGGACAAGGGAGGAGCTTGAAGAGCACCTTGAAATAATCGTGGACCAGTGCGAAAGGGCCAAGGAGATCATCGAAAGACTTCTTGTTTTCTCCCGTCCGTCCAAGGGGGAGGTCGCGCTCTCCGACCTGAACAAAGAAGTGGAATTCATCGTGAAGCTCCTGGAGTACCAGTACGCTCTTTTCAGTATTAAGATAGAAACAAAGTATGACAGGTCCATACCAAAATTGCTGTTCGACCAGAAACAGATACATGAGGTCTTCATGAATGTTATCAAGAACGCCGCGGAAGCTATGCCCAAAGGGGGGGTGATAAAGGTTTCTACTTTCATGAAAGGGGCCATGGCAACTGTAGAAGTGAAAGACACTGGTCATGGTATTTCGGGCCAGGAACTCAAGAATATTTTTGAGCCGTTCTATACCACAAAGGAGAATGGAACAGGGCTTGGGCTTCCGGTATGCTACGGGATCATGGAAGCCCATGGCGGGGATATAAAGGTCGTGAGTTCGCCGGGAAAGGGTACCACGGTGACACTCCTTCTTCCGGTCCGATCCGAGGAGACGGGCGGATGAGCGTAAGGAGAACCGGTCCGGTATCATTTTTTATCCTGGCGGCCATTTTTGTGTTATGGGCGTGCCCCGGGGCCCGGGCGGAGTTAGAGCTTTTAGGAGAAAAAGGGATATTGGTAAAGAAGGAATCGTCGGACTGGCAGATGAATATGGACGGTTCGCTAAGGTTGTCCTTTAACAGCCTTGGACGGGTCGTTACCCTGGACCACGATAATAAGAACGACTTACAGAACTATATGGGGGAGCAGTATTCGGCCGGACTTGGCATAAAGTTCAGAGAAGAATACGAGGCCTATATTAAGTTCGCCAGTTTCGGACCAGCGAGATATGACGCGCCTGTTCTTCCCTCTCGCGCGGTACATACTATATTCGGTGATGTGGGCGAGTATTCAAGATGGGAGCTTCTCCCCCGACTTGAAGAGTGGTGGGTGTCCTCTCCGATAGTACCGGGACGGACGGAACGGGCCCGGGCGGGGCTCTTTAAATACTCCGTGGCAAGCGGGCTTGCCCTTGGGGGATACTACGAAAATTATGGGGTAGATGTCAGCGCGGTTTATGGCGATCTCGAAGCGAGACTGCATTTCGCGGTGCCGGATATAGAGAATAAGTGGTATCTCGGTCCCAGAGTGCATGAGGAGAAAGAGATATTCGGAATGAAATACAACTCGAACGCCTGGTTCTTCGCCGCCGACGCGGACTGGAAGTTCGCCGAGGGGTCCAATATCCAACCGTATTTCGGGGTACTTGTTGACAGGACGCCGGCGTCCAAAAGGTCCGGTTTTTATGCCACGCCGGTGGACACGGAATATCTTGGTACATACGGTTCGGCCTTCCGGTGGGAAAAAGAGGCATTCAGCCTGACGTTCGAAACAGCGGCAAATTTCGGAAAGGCATGGTCGATAGACCCCCGCATGCCTGATATCACACACGGCGGATGGATGTTCACGGCCGGAGCGTCGTATTCACTTTTAGATGAAAGGGTAAAGCCGAGGGCGGACTTTTACTATCTTTCGGGCAATAAATTCGTGGGAGACGATATTACCGGCGGACAGATAGTGAAAGGGCATAACAGGGAGTTCTCTACATATTCGCCGCTGAACGGGAATCTCTCGGATTCTTTCTATCAGGCTTTTGAAAAAGGACCTTACGTCTTTGCCGGTATGGGGAATTCCCTGAATAACGGTATTTTGAGGCCCAATTCGTTCGGGGACCCTTATGTGATGACAAACCTTATCGCGCCCAATCTGGGGCTGGATATGGCTATTACCGAAAAATTAGAGGTGAGTCTGGATTATTGGTTCCTGAGGTCAGCGGAGAAAGCCATCGGAGCGGACTACGACCCGGTATCCGGTGTTTATTCGCCTTACACTCTTCCTTCTTATATGGGGAATGAACTCGATCTCTACGCCGAATATAAGGTGAACCGCTATATCGTTTTCAGCCTGCTTGCCGGAATATTCTTTCCGGGAGATTATTTCAGAAAGAACCGCGGTGACGGTGATATTCTGGGGATCGCCGCCGCTCCCAGATACGACGGAGGCGCTTCGAACGCGTGGATGCTTGAAGCGGCTGTAACTTATAGTTT
>JAQVSN010000021.1 GCA_028700515.1 Candidatus Omnitrophota bacterium | reverse complement strand
GACTCGGCCGCGGACACCCCCCAATGCGTCGGACACGGCGATAGGACCTCTACGATAGAAAAACCCCGCCCTTCGAGCTGGGCGGTAAAAGATCTTTTTATAGCTCGTTTTGCGGCCATAACTTCTTTAGGCGTATGAACAGATGTTCTTTCAAGGTACACAACTCCGGGGAGAGAAGCCATCATTTCCATTATCTTAATGGGGTACCCATGTTTCGTGATGTCCCTTGAGCCCGGAGTGGTCGCTGTCTTCTGTCCCCTGAGGGTGGTAGGAGCCATCTGTCCTCCCGTCATCCCGTATACACCGTTATTAACAAATATTACCGATATGTTCTCCCCGCGATTCCCGGCATGTATTATCTCCGCCGTCCCGATGGCCGCCAGATCGCCGTCTCCCTGATAGGTGAAGACCATTCTGTCCGGAAGGGCCCTCTTTATTCCTGTAGCTACCGCCGGTGTTCTCCCATGCGGGGCTTCGGTGGTATCAAAATCCCAATAATCGTAGGCCAGGACCGCGCAGCCGACAGGAGCAACGGCTATCGTCTTCTCCCGTATCCCGAGCTCGTCTATTACTTCGCAAACAAGCCTGTGTATTATCCCATGACCGCATCCCGCGCAATAGTGCATCGGGGCGTCCTTCATGCTCTTTGGTCTAGAAAAGGTCTTTGACATTATTTTCTCCCGGAAGATCTTTTTCGTTCATCCGCTCTTTTACCGCCGGTCTTTCGGGCTTTCACGATCCTGTGGGCCCTTAAAATTATATCCTTATCCTCAGGAACGCCGCCGCCGGTCCGACCGTAAAAAAATACCCTTTTATCGTCCTGGACGGCAAGTCGCACGTCCTCCACCATCTGTCCGGCGCTCATTTCAACTACCAGGAACTTCATACCTTTTCTGGAAAGCGCTTTTATCGCGGCTGACGGAAAAGGCCACAATGTCACGGGCCTGATCATGCCGGCTTTTATGCCCCGTCCCCTTAACTCGTCTACCGAAGCGCGGACTATCCTTGCCGTGGTCCCATACGCCACTATCACTATCTCGGCATCCTTTGTCCTGTAGGCATCAACTCTGGTCTCTTTCTTTTCTATAGCCCTGTACTTCGCCTGGAGTTTAGTATTAAGGGCTTCCAGCTCCCCTTCCCGGAGAAGCAGGCTTTTAACGCTTCTCGCCGGTCGTCCTAAAGCTCCTGTAAGGGCCCATTCTTTTTTCGGCATTTTAGGCGCCGGTTCCATGTCATCATATTCCAGAGGTTCCATCATCTGCCCGAGCATTCCGTCGGCAAGGACCATCACCGGCATCCTGTATTTGTCGGCAAGGGCGAACGCGTCTATCGTAAGATCGAACATTTCCTGTGCCGAAGCCGGGGCAAGAACTATCAAACGGTAATCCCCATGCCCGCCTCCTTTTGTCGCCTGGAAATAGTCTCCTTGGGCGGCGGATATGTTCCCCAGCCCCGGGCCCCCGCGCATCACGTTGACTATAACGGCCGGGAGTTCACATGCCGCCATATAGGAGATACCTTCCTGCTTGAGACTTATCCCCGGACTCGAGGAGCTGGTGAACGCCCTTGCCCCGGTAACCGTCGCCCCAAGGACCATGTTCACCGCGGCAAGTTCGCTTTCGGCTTGGATGAAAACTCCCCCTAGCTCGTCCATTCGTTTAGACATATAGGCCGTGAGCTCGTTCTGCGGGGTGATCGGATACCCCGCATAGAACCTGCATCCGGCCATGACAGCTCCTTCGCCGCACGCCTCGTTGCCGGTACATAACTTCTTTATTATCATATCGCCCTCTTCATTCCTCGGTTATCTCTATACAGCATTCCGGGCACATAATCGCGCAAAGCCCACATCCTCTGCATTTCTCGGGGTCGACTACTTCGACATAGGCCATTCCCCTTTTGTTCACCTTCTCCGAAAGAGCCAGGACCTTGAAATTACAAACGGTAATGCAAAAAAGACAGCCCTTACACCTTTCCGGGTCGATCTTTATTCTGGTTCTTTTGCTCATTGCCCTCTTATCTCCCTCATGATGTTCCCAGCCATTTCATCCGATGTCATGTGGTATTTTCTCAAAAGCTCTTCCCTGGAACCATGCTCGATAAATTCATCCGGAAGACCTATACAATGTACTTTTGCCCCGGTCCTGGGACGTCTGGAAGCAAACTCAAGCACGCTTGAACCGAACCCGCCCGCCACCACTCCTTCTTCGACCGTAAAGACCGTGTGATACGAACCAAGGACCTCTTCCAACATCGCTGTATCGAGCGGCTTGATGAACCTAGCGTTCACCACCAGGGACTCAATGCTGTTCTTTGACAGGACGTCCGCCGCCCCAAGAGCCTTGTTCACCATGCTTCCAACGGCGATGATCGCAATATCCTTTCCCCTTCTTAATTTTTCGGACCTGCCGAACTCTATCGGCATTGTGGAAGACGCGCCGACAACCTGTTTGGCTTCCCCCCTGGGATACCTTATGGCTACGGGAACTTTCATTTCCAGACTTTTCTCCAGCATCATCTCCAGTTCCAGTCCGTCCTTCGGAGCCATGACCACGACCCGCGGCATGCTCCTGAAATAGGCGATATCAAAGATGCCGTGATGGGTCGGGCCATCCTCCCCCACAAGACCCGCGCGATCGACACAGAACACTACCGGCAGGTCCTGAAGCATAACATCATGTATGATCTGATCATATGCCCTCTGCAGAAAAGTTGAATATATAGCTACGACCGGTCTTAAGCCCCCCTTCGCCAAACCTCCGGCGAAAGTCACCGCGTGTGATTCCGTGATCCCCACGTCAAAGAACCTGTCCGGGAATTTTTCAGCAAAGGACTCAAGTCCCGTTCCCTGCGGCATGGCAGCAGTAATTGCTGCGATCTTTTTGTTTTTGTCCGCAAGCGCGGTCATCTTGGCCCCAAAATGAGCGGTGAACGATTTCGCGCCCTTCTCCTCGGCTGCTTTCCCGGTAGCAGGATCAAATGCGCCTACGCCGTGGAATTTTATGGGATCTTCTTCGGCAAATTTATATCCCCTTCCTTTCTTCGTGACGGTGTGCAAAAGCACCGGTTCCCTGAAAGGCAATATCTTCCTCAAAATAGCGACTATTTGTTCGATGTCGTTACCGTCCACGGGGCCGAAATATCTGAAACCCATTTCCTCGAAAATTATTCCGGGGAGTATGAGGTTCTTTAGCCCTTCCTGGAATTTTTTCAAGGTCTTGTACGCGGTCTGTCCCATCCCGGGAATGTTCTTGATGAGGTTTTCCGTCTCTTCTCTGACCCGATTATACAGCGGATTGGTTATCAGGTTGTTCAAATACCTGGAGAAGGCGCCGACCGGCTTGGAAATGGAGTGTTCGTTGTCGTTCAGCACCACCAGGATGTCGGTCTTTCTGTGTCCGCCGTTGTTCAGTGCCTCAAATGCCAGCCCCGTGGCCAGGGAAGAGTCCCCTATAACAGCTACCACTTTATTGTTCTCGCCTTGTATATCCCGGGAACAAGCCAGTCCAAGCGCGGAAGATATGGACGTAGCGCTGTGCCCTGAGGTAAAGATATCATGTACGCTTTCCCCGGCGTTCGGAAATCCACTTAACCCTCCCATTTCCCGCAGCGTGGCGAATCGTGCTTTCCTGCCCGTAAGGATCTTATGGGCGTAGCTCTGATGTCCCACATCCCAGATTATCTTGTCCTTTGGGCTTGAAAGACAATAGTGCAGAGCTATTGCCAGTTCAACCGCCCCGAGACTCGCGGCGAGATGCCCCCCCTTTTCGGAGGTCACCCGGATAATAAGTTCCCGGATCTCCGCGGCGAGCACCTTCAGCTCCTCTGCCGAAAGTCTTTTAATGTCCTCGGGAGCGTTGACTTTTCCAAGAACTCCGCTCATTCTTCCCCCTCTTCTTTTCCTTTCTCCGTGTTAAAAGGCTTCTTCGTGAAGTTCCCGTCAGGCTCCTTCATCAACATGTCTATCCGAGCTTTGGCTTTTTCAAGCTTCTCCTGGCAGAACCTGGCCAGTTTTATCCCATCTTCATATTTCTTCATGGACTGGTCTAACGCAAGATCCCCGGATTCAAGCTCCGAAACTATTGATTCCAGTTTCTCGATGGCTTTCTCGAAAGTGACCTCTTTCATCGATCCTCACCGTCCTTTTTGATGTCGCTCACTACGGCGGTAAATCTTCCGGAAAAAAGTCTGGTGGATACCAGATCCCCGAGTCCGATTTCATTTGAGTCTTTCACGGCCCGGCCTCCTTTGAAGGTAACGCTGTACCCCCTTTCCATTACAGCCAGAGGGCTAAGCGCGTTAAGCTTTCCACATGCCGCGGCCAGTTCTCTTTGCCGTATATTGAGCGTGTGGCTGAACGCAACTTGGGCCGCCTTGAACATATCATCTATCCTCTGCTGCATCTGGAGAAAAACGTTTATCGGGGTCTTGAGCACATAACTATCCTTGAGTCTGGTGACTTTCTCCTCCAGGTTCTTTACTGTTCCCATCGCAGCGGAGTTCAAGCCTTCTATGATCTCTTTCAGGGATCTTACCAGATCGTCCTTGCGCGGTACTACCATTTCCGCCGCCGCCGTAGGGGTCGGCGCTCTCTTGTCTGCCACCATGTCCGAGATCGTGTAGTCTATTTCGTGCCCTACCGCGCTTATTATCGGGATATCGGAGTCGAATATAGCCCTGGCCACCTTTTCCTCGTTGAAAGGCCACAGATCTTCAAGGCTCCCTCCCCCGCGTCCGACTATCATGACCTCTATGGGAGATCCGTCACCTGTGCCTTCTCGAATAAGCCCATTATATTCATTAAGCTCTCTTATCGCGTCCGCTATCTCATCCTTGGCCGTATCTCCTTGCACCTTTACCGGCCTTAAGATAACTTCCGTGTTCGCGTACCGCTCTCTTACTACCTTGAGGATATCCATGATGGCCGCGCCCGAAGGAGAGGTGACCACGGCGATCTTTTCCGGCAAAAACGGAAGAGGTCTTTTTCTCTCCTCATTGAACAGGCCTTCTTTGTGCAGCTTTTTTTTGAGCTGTTCAAAAGCCTCTCCAAGAACTCCTTTTCCCCTGACTTCGATATTGTCGATACAAAGCTGGTAGACTCCTCTTGGCCCATATACCGTGAGACGCCCGAGGCAGATAAGCTGCATGCCGTCCTCTATGCGAAAACCCTCCTTGGAACGCAGCACGCCTTTAAAAAGAACACATGAGAGGAGGCTATCCTTATCCTTAAGGCTGAAGTACACATGTCCTGACATGTATGATCGATAGTTCGAAACTTCCCCTTCCACCCAGACGCGCCGAAAGGCTCCTTCAAGCACGAACTTTATGTCACGGGTGATCTCCGTGACAGTATGCACTCTCTTTTCCGCCTCTTCAGCCATTGGCCCTCTTTCTCTTTTTCAGGCCTTTTTCTGGACCCTTTCTATTCTGACAGCCTTTCCGCTGTCCTGATCGATCTCCACCATGACCCCGTGCATCTGTTCGTCCCCGGACGCCACCTCGAACCTTGTCGGTCGCTGGGTCACGAACCTCTCTATTATGTTCTCTTTCTTCCGGCCTATAACAGAATCAAAGGGACCCGTCATGCCGGTATCGGTAAGATAGGCGGTCCCATTGGGAAGAATGCGTTCGTCGGCTGTCTGAACATGAGTGTGAGTCCCTATCACGGCGCTTACCACGCCGTCCAGAAAGTATCCCATGGCTACTTTTTCACTGGTAGCTTCGGCGTGAAAATCTACCACTATTACATTCGTCTTTTTTTTCAGTTTTTCAACTTCGCATTTGGCGCTCACAAAAGGACAATCCACGGCATCCATGAATACCCTGCCAAGCAGGTTTATAACTCCGACATCTCCCTTATCCCCGGTCTTTACCAATACAGCTCCTTTTCCCGGAGCTCCGGCGGGGTAATTCGCCGGCCTGAGCACTTTGTCTGTCTCCTCGAGGTACGGATATATTTCCGGTTTCTTCCAAATATGGTCTCCTGAAGTAAGCACATCCACTCCCGCCGAGAACAGTTCATCCGCGATCGGCTGGGTTATACCGCTGCCCCCGGCCGCATTCTCGGCGTTCGCCACAACAAGGTCGATCTTCTCTTCCCTGCGAAGTGCCGGCAGGATCTTTAAGACAGCTGTCCTTCCCGGCTTGCCTACGATATCACCTATGAAAAGTATCTTAAGCATGCGTTTATCCGCTCCTGTTTAACTGCCAAACCCCGCCATAGCGGGTGAATTTTCCCGCAACCAGAGCGAGCATTTTTTTCGGCCGTCAGAAATCCTTCGCTGCGCTCAGGATGAAGCTCGACCGCACAACTTACGGTCGCCGTATGGCTCCAGTAAGTTGTGGTCTCGCTTCATTTTGCGTACTCAACAGCCCTTGTTTCCCTGATCACTACGACCTTTATCTGACCCGGATACTGAAGCCCCGCTTCTATCTTCTTTCTGATCTCCTGCGCCATAACGGTAGCCGCCGCGTCATTTATTTTTTCGGGCTGAACGATAACGCGTATCTCCCTTCCCGCCTGTATCGCGTAGGTTTTGTCTACTCCTTCACACTGGTTCGCGATAGCCTCGAGCCCTTCAAGCCTTTTTACATAGGACTCAAGCGTCTCTCTCCGGGCCCCGGGACGTCCCGCGCTTATCGCGTCCGCGGCCTGAGCCAACACCGCCAGAAGGGTCTTGGGTTCGATATCGCAGTGGTGGGCTTCGATCGCATGCACCACGGTTTCCGGTTCGCCGTATTTACGAGCGAGGTCTGCTCCTATCTTGGCATGCGTCCCTTCCATTTCGTGGGAAACGGCCTTGCCGATATCGTGCAGCAGCCCTATCCTTTTGGCAAGGGGGATATCCAGCCTGAGTTCACCGGCCATAGCCGCCATAAGATAAGCTGTTTCTTTGGAATGCTGCAATACATTCTGTCCGTAACTTGTCCGGTATTTAAGCCTGCCAAGAAGCTTTGCTATTTCTCCATGAACCCCATGAACCCCGATGTCCAGAAGAGTATTATCTCCTTCTTCTTTTATCTTGGCGTCCATTTCCTTCTTTACCTTGCCCACTACTTCCTCTATGCGGCCCGGGTGAATACGCCCGTCCTCTATGAGCCTTTCAAGGGCGATCCGCGCTATCTCGCGCCTGAGCATGTCGAAACCGGAAATAATGACCGCTTCCGGAGTATCGTCGATTATGATGTCCACGCCTGTCGCCATCTCAAGGGCCCGGACATTCCTTCCTTCCCTGCCTATGATCCTTCCCTTCATTACCTCCGACGGCAGGTTAACTACGCTCACAGTGGCATCAACGGTATGATCTACGGCGCTTTTCTGTATCGCAAGGCCGATTATCTTGCGCGCTTCCTTGTCAGCCTTTTCTTTGGTTTCCTCCTGTATCCTTTTTACTGTCAATGCCGCTTCGGCCATGGCTTCCTGCTCCATCTTCTCCATAAGCATCCTCTTGGCTTGTTCTTTGCTCATCCCCGAGATCTCCTGGAGCTTTTCTTTCTGTTCACCTACAAGTCTTTCGAGGTCCTCTTTCTTGCGGGAAATATTATCCGCCTCTTTCCTTACCGTTGTTTCTCTTTTTTCTACGTCTTTTTCTTTCTGCTCTATCAACTCAAGCTTGCGGTCAATATTCTCTTCTTTCTGCATGATCCGCTTCTCCATGAGTTGGAGTTCTTTTCTTCTTTCTTTGGTCTCTTCCTCGAACTCGGTCCTCATCTTAAGAAGCATATCTTTCGCTTCAAGCGCGGACTCTCTTTTCAACCGTTCCGCTTCGACTTTAGACTTATTAACAATGTTCTTTGCCTTATCTTCAGCTATTTTCACTTTCATCTTTGCCGTGTATTTCCTGAGCACATACCCCAGGACGAAAAAGAATCCTCCGCCCAGCACGGCAAACCCCATGTATGACGCGGTGCTTTGTAACCCCATGTTGTCCCCCTTCCATCTATGTGAATGTTTATCTATTTATTACCGCCCGGATGTCCTGCGGCGCTTCGACCCGGCTTTACCTTTGTCTCGGGATCTCGAGACACTCTTTATGCCGTTCTGAGCCGCGGTTCCGACGGATCTTGTTTGTATCGACTTCTGTCAGCCCCTAATCGGTCAACACCCTGTTTACTGGTCTATCGTGAGGATCTTGGGGAAGCGTCTCCACTATCTGGAAACGGTAGGCGAGCCCTATCGTCCTGGCGGAAGATATGTCTTTTTCCGATAGAAATCTGTCGTAATAACCTTTGCCCCGGCCCAACCGCATGTTCCGGGCGTCAAATGCCAGTGCCGGCACTACGACAAGGTCTATCTCTACGAGTGGGACCTTTTTTGCGCGTCCATCCCTGGGCTCATATATCCCCAGGCTCCCGCGCACAAGGTCATCCATCGATGTCAATTCCGCCGCGATAATGGTCCCCTCCGCCCCGCATATGCACGGGACCAAAATCCTCTTACCCCTTTTGATCGCCTCTCGGTTCATCTCCGCCGTGTCCACTTCCGAAGGAAGGGAAACATAAGACATGACCGTCCTAGCCCGCAGAAAATCCTCGTCAGCAAGAAGCTTTTCTCTTACTATACGGCTCTTTTCCGCTCTTTGTTCAGGGGAATGATCTTTAAGAAGGCGCATCATCGCCTTCCGGACAAGGTCTTTCTCCCTTACTTCTTTTTCGAGGCGCATATTACCTATCATAATTATACATCACACCCTGATTAAGCCACAGGGTTTTTTTGCCCTATCGAGAGACTCTTGAGGTCTAATCCGGAAAGAACCTCGACGGTCCGGGAAAAAACCTCATCCCTCACCTTCCGGGAGGCGCAAAAGCTCCCCTTCTCGCAGTTCTCCTCCCCGCAAAGACATTTTTCTCCTCGATCAGGCGGTTCGACAGCCTTCACCACATCCAACATCGTGACCTCCTCCGGGTCCCTGGCAAGCATATATCCGCCTTTGGGACCACGGACACTTTTCACAACCCCGTTTTTTTTAAGCCTATTGAATATCTGTTCGAGGTACACGGTGGAGATCAATTCTTTTTCTGCCAGGTCCCTGATCGAGACAGGTCTCGTATCCCCCTGGTCCTGTACAAGGGCAACCAATGCCCTTATCCCATAAGACGATCTTGTGGTAAGTCTCATCTACGTAACTCCTTATACAGTCTTGACTTCTGTAACCTCTGGGACTTCTTGTTTGATGGTTCTTTCGACCACTGATTTTAAGGTCATTTGGCTCATGGGACACCCGGAACAGGCCCCCTTAAGACGGACTTTTACCACAGTCCCCTCTACCTCTACAAGCTGTATATCTCCCCCGTCCCTCATAAGGGCCGGGCGTATCATTTCAATAGCTTTCTCAACTCTCTCCTTCATATGCCCTCCTTGGCTTTTGTTACAAAAAACTCTTCTTTAGAGTAATGGTAGTATACTTTACAAAACATGTCAAATACTAACAGTTATAGCTCGCCCGAGCTCCTCCTGACAACAGATATCAGCTATCTGATATCCGCCGACAGGACCGCTGCTTACTGCTCCTCTTAAATGCGCATGTTTTTAATCTCGGAAAGGCTAAAAGGGCTAACTTTGAGGGTCTTGATATTTTCTTCCTCCCGCCAATATTCGACTTCCGCTTCAGGGAGGCTCTTTTTCTTGGAGAAGCTTATTACAAGGGAGGCCGCTTTGCGAATATTTTCTTCGGACGCGTCTCCCCGAAGAAGCGCGTATGGGCCCGGATCCACCGAAAGGCGAAGCATTATGTCTCCCGCTTTTTTCAGGGCTGCGATCGCTTCATTTTCCTTCTCATCCCTGCCGAGAATGATCTTGGTTTTTTCATCTACCCTGAAATGTCTTCCAAGTTTGAGAATGGCAAGACCGTCAAGGTCTATCCCTCCATGCATTATCAGGTCTTTTACCATCGCGGCGAACCCCGGCTCCGTGAGAAGACACCCCCCGGCAGGCTGGGCAAAGTTTTTCATGCCGTAGCGCCCGGCCATCTCTAACTGCGGCTTGCGGGACCTCCCGCTTATGGCCATAAGCCGCGACCGGTCAACGATCCCCTTTGTCTCAGCTTCTGTCTCGGGAAGAAGTTTCGCGGAAAGAGGCCTCAAGAGTTTCCCTTTTAGATCCGAATCCCTCACTATCATGTCAAGGGCCTCCCGTCTCTGGGACATCGGCCTTTGCCCAAGCACCTCTCCCGTGATCACAAAGCTGAAGCCCTCTTTCTCCATTATCTCTTTCGCCTTTTTAAGCATGAGGGTCTTGCAGTCAATACAGGGATTGATATTAGCCCCATAGCCATGGCTTGGAGTAGCGAGAACTTCCAGGAACTCGGAGGTTATATCTATAACTCTTATAGGAAGAGCCGCATTTTCGGCGGTTTCCCGGACATGGCGCTCAAAGCGGCTGTTGTCCTTGGCAGCGAACCCTATAACGAAGGCAAGACATACGACCTCTATCCCTTGCTCAGCCACCAACCTCGCGGCCAGCACGCTGTCAAGTCCGCCTGATAAAAGCGCCAATGCCTTTCTTGTCATAGGTCTCTTTTCGCAGTAATACGGTTCGGGCTGTTTGCGCCCGCGAACGTTAAGTTTTCTTTCCTCCAAGCTTTTCCATCCATTCTTTGATCTTTTTTTCGCATCCGAGATCAGTGGGAAAATAATATCTTTTTTTCTTTCTCATGTAGTCCTGCTCAACATAATGGCCGTCAAAAGAATGGGCATACTTGTACCCCTCTCCGTGTCCAAGCTCCCGGGCATCTTTGTAACTGGCGTCCTTAAGGTGGTCCGGAACTTCCTGTATCCTCTCGGAATCTATGTCTTTCATGGCCGACTCCACGCCCATGTAAGCCGCATTGCTTTTAGGCGCGCACGCCACGTACACGGTCGCCTGCGCAAGCGGGATCCTGGCTTCCGGCATCCCCACGAAATCTGAAACCTGCATAGCCGCTGCAGCCACAAGAAGCGCATGGGGGTCAGCATTGCCCACATCTTCAGAAGCGCATATTACGAGGCGTCTGGCGATAAAAAGAGGGTCCTCCCCCGCGACAAGCATTTTTGCCAACCAGTAAAGCGCGGCGTCAGGGTCCGAACCGCGCATGCTCTTAATATATGCGCTGGCGGCGTCATAATGGGCATCCCCATCCTTGTCGTAAACGACCGCCTTTTTCTGGATGGATTCCTCCGCTTCCTTCAGCGTTATCGTCACCTTTCCGTCAGGGGAAGGTTTTGTGGTAAGAGCCGCTATTTCCAGCGCCGTGAGAGCTTTCCTGGCATCTCCGGAAGATGTTTTCGCCAGATGGCGAAGAGCCTCCTCCGTAATATTCAACGGTTCTTTGCCTAAACCCCGCTCTGTATCGCTTACGGCGCTCTTAAGAAGAGTTTCTATATCTTCTTCATCCAGGGGCTTGAACTCAAAAACCTGGCTGCGGGAAATAAGTGCCGCGTTCACCGAAAAAAACGGATTCTCCGTGGTCGTCCCGATGAGGATTATGTCGCCCTCCTCGACCTCAGGCATCAGAACATCCTGCTGGGCCTTATTGAACCTGTGTATTTCGTCCAAGAGTAATATCGTTCTCTGCCCTTTGATCGTCCGATATTCTTTCGCCGCCTTCATTATCTCACGCATTTCTTTTATGCCGGAGGACACCGCATTCTCCCTCACGAACCGCGCTCCTGTCTTTTTGGAAATGACCATAGCCAGGGCGGTCTTTCCCACTCCCGGCGGTCCATAAAAAATAAGGGAACTTATCCTATCGGCTTCGATGGCCCGCCTCAAAAGCATTCCTTCGCCGACGATGTGCCGTTGGCCGCAATATTCCTCGAGATCCCTGGGAGCCATACGCGCCGCGAGGGGACGCGTTTTCTCGTCTTGTCTGTCTTTTTCGAATAGGTCCATGTTCGCCTGGTTAATGGGTTGAAGGGTTAATGGGGTAAAGGGTTCATGGGTTTACAATAGTGTTTGGAATGGCGGCGTTTTACCCTCCGCCCCTCTAACCCATTACCTCATTATCCCTTTATCACATTAACTCTTTGAAAAACAAAGGCCAGAGCGAACGCTCCGGCCTGATAAAAGACCCCGTCGGGTCGTGTCAAACGGAAGAAATACAGGCCTGGTTTCCCAGGTGGGTGCCCTCCCGACAACTCCCAAGAGCTGCCGGAGTCAGGCTCCCAATTTACATTTATTGGCCAATTTCTTCCTGTCCGATCACGCGCCCGACAGGAAAACTCTCTTTAAGTATATCACTTTTTTGTCCTGTCGGACGGATTTTACTGAAGCCTTTTTAGCTTAACGATAAGTTACCCCGAATTTCTCGGCGACGGCTTTTTTTATCTTATCATGCGCGGCCCCCACCTCTTCATCGGTGAGCGTCCTGTCAGGCAAAGCATATTCTATGCTGAAAGTGAGGCTTTTCTTACCCGCCGGGATCTTGTCCCCCTCATAAAGGTCGATGATCTCTACTTTTTTTACGATCCCTTCGCATTCCTGCTCCATAGCGTCTTTCAGGCCGTCGACCTCAAGCTCTTTGTCGCACTGTACCGACACGTCCCGGAACGCCGACGGGAAACGCGGAACGGGAGTAAAGGTGTCTTCCAATACGGCATGCCTGGTGACCTCGTTGAGCGAGATCTGAGCTATAAATACAGGCTGTGAAATATCGTATCGCTCAAGGGTTTTCGGAGATATCTCCCCCGCAAAACCCACAAGACGTTTTTCATTACCTATCCTTACATGAGAGGCCGTAACAAGGCCGGGAATATCCGCGGTCTTGAAAAAGGTATTGATCCTGAGCCCCGAAAGGAGCCGCTCTACAACCCCTTTCACGTCATAAAAAGACGACTGGACGGCCCCCTCCTTCCAGTTCTTCCTTGCACATCCGGTTATGCCGATGCATAGTTCCGGCGACTCCATTATATCCTTTTCCCCGGGTCCGGTTTTCTTGTATATCTTTCCGGTCTCGAAAAGCCTTAAGTCCATGTTCTTCCTGTTGAGGTTGCGTGAAATGACCTTGAGCATTCCATCAACCAGATTAGGAGCCAGAAATTTCTGTTCTTCGGAAAGAGGGTTCATTATTTCCACCGGGGAAGCCGAAATTGACGAAAGGTCCTCATAAGCTCTGTATGGAACCATACTATATGTCATTATCTCCTGCCATCCGGCGCCGGCTAGATCGGTCCTTATCTTTTCGTCAACTTTTTTCGGCTTTTCCTTTCTTTCGCCCTGGGGGATTATCTTGCTCACCTTAGAAGGTATGTTGTCATAGCCGTATATCCTGGCGACCTCTTCCACAAGATCTATGTCCCTCATGAGGTCCCCCCTGAAAGACGGGACCTTTACCTTAAGTTTAGCGGCTGACTCTTTCTTGATATCCAGGCCAAGTCCCCTGAATATCTTTTTTATGCGTGTCTTTCCGACGGACGCCCCCAATAAACGCTCTGTCCTTCCGACATCAATTTTGATGATCTTTTGCGCGGTTTCAGCTCGGCTTCCGGCCTCCAGCAGTTTGCCTATCTTTCCTCCGGTTGAGGCTGCTATCATCTTCGAAGCCCTGTCCGATGCCGGGGCCACCATGCCTTTATCTATACCTCTTTCGAACCTGTAGCTTGAATCCGTCGAGATCGCCAGTTTTCTGGCGGTCCTTCTTACCGTCACCGGGTCAAAGCAGGCGCTTTCCAGGAGAACATTCTTGGTCCCTGCGGTCACTTCGGTGTTTTTCCCGCCCATGATACCGGCGATCGCTATAGGTCCGTCTGCGTCGGCAATTATCAGCATCCCCTCCGAAAGCTCCCTGTCCACTCCATCTATAGTGATAAGCCGTTCCCCTTTTACGGCCTTGCGGACGATCACTTTAGCTCCTTTTATCCTGTCCAGATCGAAGACGTGCATCGGTTGTCCAAGCTCCATCAGACAATAATTGGTAACATCGACTATGTTGTTCACCGTCCTCAGGTCGACCGCCTCCAAACGTTTAACAATATTGCCGGGTGTCGGACCAACATGCACTCCTTCGATAACCCTGGCCGTATATAATTGGCACAGGTCCTTAGCCTTGATCTGGCACTCTACCCGCATTGATGTTCTTTCGGCCTTGGCCGCCGAGAGATCCGGCATTTTGATTTTTTTGCCATATATCGCGGCGGCTTCCCGTGCCAGTCCCAACATATTAAGACAATCCGGCCTGTTCGACGTTATTTCGAGCTGGAGCGTCTTCCCCTGCGGGGTGGCCTTTATCTCTTCAACGGCTGACCCCGTCATCGTAAGGGCGTGGGCCAGCTCTTCCACCTTCACATCTATCTCCACATACTCTTTTAACCACTCGTAACTTAACTTCATCTGTTCCCTCATTTTGTAAATATCGGCTGCCGCTTAGATCTCTCAACTGCTCATGGCAACCACACCTTAAAAGCCCGGCCAGCTTAAATGAACTGTCTTAAGAACCTCACGTCATTCTCGTAAAAGAGACGTATGTCGTTTATGCCGTAAAGCAGCATCGCTATTCTTTCAACTCCCATGCCAAAAGCAAACCCCGTGTATTTTCCGGGATCATACCCTACCGCCTCGAACACCTTGGGATCCACGAGCCCTGCGCCCATTATCTCCAGCCATCCCGACATCTTGCAAACCCTGCACCCTTTCCCTTTACAGATAAAACAGGATATGTCCACTTCAGCGCTCGGCTCGGTGAATGGGAAAAAGCTTGGCCTGAACCTCATGCGCGTATCTTCGCCGAACATGCTCCTGCAAAAAAGCGTGAGAGCCCCCTTGAGGTCGGCAAAACTTATGTCGGTGTCCACCATAAGTCCCTCCACCTGGTGGAACATGAAAGAATGCGTCGCGTCAACAGCATCGGGTCTATACACTCTTCCCGGCATAAGGACCTGAAAAGGAGGTTTCTGCTTTTGCATGATGTGTATCTGAACATTCGAAGTATGACTCCGGAGAAGGGTCTTTCCTTTGATGTAGAAGGTATCGAACCCATCCCTCGATGGATGATCGAGGGGGATGTTGAGCGCTTCAAAATTGTAAAATTCAGTCTCTACTTCAGGGCCCTCCGCTATCCTGAACCCCAGGGAGACAAAGATCTCGCTTATACGGCCCATGGTCTTTGTTATTGGGTGAAGCCCGCCTCTGGGCGGCCCGAATCCCGGTAAAGTTACATCCATTTCCGAGGCTTTTTCTCCGCGCGACTTCATCTCCAGCCGGGTACGCGCCTCCTCTATTCCGGAATTCATTAATTCCTTAAGTTTATTGGCCTCCATGCCCGCTTTTCTTCTCTCGTCCTCCGGAAGTTCCGAAAGCGACCTTAGAACAGAGGTAAGCTCTCCTTTTCTTCCGAGATATCTCACCTTCATTTCTTCAAGGCCTTCAAGCCTCTTGCATGACGATATCTCCGCCTCAAATGCCGCTTTTATTTCGTCGATCCTGCTCATTTTATGCGCGTCCCCGCTTTTTATTCCGTTTTCTTTTTCATTTCCTCGATCTTGTCATTCTCTCCGAACAAGACAAGCACATCGTCCTTCTCGACAACATAATCCGCCATCGGCGAAGCGTTTATCTTCCGTGACCCTGGAACATCTTCTTCCCCTTCTTCCGGCTGTTTTTTAACGGCAATAACGTTGACCCCGTATTGCGCCCTGACATCCAGGTCCCGCAGGGTCTTTCCCACGAATTCATCCGGAGCGATAAGTTCTATTATGCTGGCGCTATCCGCTATGCCGATATGATCTATCACGGTATCAGATACCGAAAGCAGCGTATTGGCCAGTCTTATCCCCATGTCCCTTTCCGGAAGTATGACCTTTGTTGCTCCGATCCTCTCGAGGGCCTTTTTATGGGCGGTATTAACGGCCTTGCAGATCACTACCGGCACGCCGAGGTCTTTAAGAAGCAGCGTTATGAGTATGCTCGCTTCTATATGTGTCCCTATGCCGCATATGGCCGCGTCCACATTCTGGACCCCGATGGCTTTCATCGCCTTTTCGTCCGTAGCATCAAGGCACACGGCTTTCGAAACAAGGTCCACTATATCGTTCACGTTATCTTCGTTGGAGTCGATGGCTATGACCTGCTGTCCTTTCGCGGCCAGGGTCGCGGCGACGCTGGCCCCGAACCTTCCCAGCCCTATCACTGCGAATTGTTTCATCTCACTCCTCCTCTTTTTACCCGGAGCGTGTTGTTCGTCCCGGTATCACCCTACCATCATATTCTCTGACGGCAGCAGATAGTCCTCTCTTCTCTCCCTGTGAGCGACCGCTAAAGCCAGCGTGAGCGGTCCTACTCTCCCGACGAACATCGTAAGGATTAGCACCGCCTTGCTCGCGCTCGAAAGACTCCCGGTTATCCCCGCTGAAAAGCCTACCGTTCCGAAAGCCGACACTACCTCGAACATGACCCTCGAAAGCGTCCCGAACCTCCCCTCCAGATGCGTAAGCAACAGCATCGCCCCGAAGATCCAGAAAAGCGCTATAAAAAAAATGACAAAAGCTTCCCGGATCACCTTTAGCGGAATAGACCGGTTGAAGCACTGAACCCTTTTTCTTTTCATGTACATCGAATATACCGAAAGACCGAGGACCGCAAAGGTGACCGTTTTTATCCCACCTCCGGTAGAACCCGGAGAAGCTCCGATGAACATAAGAAATACGATAAAGATCAATGTCGATACCGAGAACTGCCCCGTCGGCAAAGTGTTAAATCCTGCTGTCCTCGCGGCGATGGAGGTAAAGAACGATCCCCATATCCGCTCGGGCCAGGTCATTGCCTTCATCAAATGGTCTTTTTCCAAAAAGAAAATGGCCGCCGCGCCTATTATTATGAGCGCTCCTGACACTATGAGCGCCAGTTTAGACTGGAGGCTGAGCGCCCTGGCAGGTCCTTTTTTGTAAAAAAGTCCAAGGAGGTCAACTATCACGATGAACCCTAGCCCTCCAAGGATAATAAGCCCCATCATTATCAGATTCACTGCGGGATCGGCCCGGAAGGACATCAGGCTGTCGCTAAAAAGGGAGAATCCGGCATTACAGAAAGCCGATACCGAGTGGAACCAGGACGTCCAAACGGTCTCCCAGAACGTCAG
>JAQVSN010000129.1:2659-4289 GCA_028700515.1 Candidatus Omnitrophota bacterium | reverse complement strand
AAGGATGCTTGAGGTGCCTCTGTGGAGGAGTTACTTCGCGGGGTGCATCCTGCTGGGAATAGCGCCTTGTACCGCCATGGTCCTGGTCTGGGGATCCCTTTCGAAAGGGAACGGCGGGCATACACTTGTCATGGTAGCCATTAATTCGCTCACGATGCTACTGCTTTACGGGGTGTTGGGGGGATTTCTTCTTGGGGTAGGGAAGATGCCTGTTCCGTGGGAGGCGCTTCTTTTGTCGATCGCCGTTTATGTGGCATTGCCGCTAATAGCGGGATATTTTTCCAGGAAATGGATCATCGAGCGTAAAGGCGCGGACTGGTTCAATGAAAAATTCCTGCATATCCTTTCACCGGTATCAATTATCGCGCTTCTTTTCACACTGGTCCTTTTATTCTCCTTCAAGGGGGGAGTGATACTTTCACAGCCCTTGACGATCATATGGATAGCTATACCACTATTTATCCAAACCTGTTCGATATTCGCCCTTACGTATTGGCTGGCTAAAAAAATGCGGCTAAAGTACGAGGATGCGGCACCATCGGCGCTGGTGGGGGCGAGCAACCATTTTGAGGTCGCGATCGCTACAGCGACGATGCTCTTCGGTCTCTCATCAGGGGCGGCCCTGGCTACGGTGGTGGGTGTCCTGATAGAGGTTCCAGTTATGTTAATGCTTGTTAAGATCTGCTTGAATACGCGAAAGTGGTTCGATCCGCGGAGGTAACCCCGTAGTCCCCCTCATTTTTGTTGGGACCGGAATATCCCGAATATTTTTTAAATAGCGGTAACGCTGGAGTCCCGGACTTATCGGGTTGAAAACAGGTCCTTTTGGGGATAAAATAAAAATGAAGATAGATCACGGCTGAAATACGACGAGAACTTGATCTCATTCATTCCCGGAAGCGGCAGTTCCGGGAGGCAAAGGGGGACTGAAATGAAAAGATATCTGATGAAAATGTGTGCAGCGCTGTGGGTGGTGTCCTTCGTTTGTGTTTTCGGACACCCTGCTCACGGCGAGGGTGCGGAAGCGAAAAAAGAAGTGCCGGCGGAGCGGGAAATAGCCGAGAAGGACTTCTCGGGACTCATGGGGATGGAAGGCTTCAGTGATAAGTTGCTCGAAGACCACTTAAAGCTCTATAAAGGATATGTGAATAACTCGAAGGTGCTCCTTGGAAAGCTGCGTGAGCTCCTTAAGGATAATAAGGGCAATACTCCCGAGTACGCCGAACTCAAGAGAAGGCTCGGTTGGGAGATGGACGGCATGATCCTGCACGAGTATTACTTTGAGAATCTGGGAGGTGACGGCAAACCCGATACCGAAAGCGCTTTATACGCGGCTATTATTAAAGATTTCGGGAGCTTTGAAAAGTGGAAAGAGGATATTATCTCTACAGGATCGATGAGGGGGATAGGCTGGGCGGTCCTCTATTATGATCCCCGCACGGAAAGGCTCGTGAATATATGGGTAAATGAGCATGACACGGGACACATAGCGGCCGGACGGCCTATCCTTGTAATCGACGTTTTTGAGCACGCCTACATGACAGACTATCGGCTTGAGAGAGGTAAGTACATAGGAGCTTTTTTCAAGAACATCGACTGGAAAACGGCACAAGAGCGCTACGATCATGTC
>JAQVSN010000129.1:0-2559 GCA_028700515.1 Candidatus Omnitrophota bacterium | reverse complement strand
GCGGCTGAGTTTAAATTTTTCATGTGTTTGAAACCGCTGTCTTACACAAAAAGGAGAAATGATGAAAAGGGGACCCGATAAGTACTCAAATGCCGGGATACTATTGATGATGCTTACCCTGGTGTTAATGTCCTTCTCTCGGGCCCACGCGGAGGACGGTACGGGCGAAAAGAAAGACCCTATTGTGCAGACAGAAGCTTCAACCAGGGCTGACGCTCAGGTAAAGCTCGAGGAAAAAGCAAAAGAAGCGGAAGAGGCGCTCAAGGGGAAGGAAGAAGATATAAAGCAGTCGGCTGTGCTTGTTGAGACCATAAAAGAAGAGAAAAAGGTCATAGAGAAAGAAGCGGAGATAAAAAAACAGGAAGCCGAGATAAAAAAACAGGAAGCTGAGATCCTCAGGGAAGAAGCCCAGACCACGTCAGACCGGACCCTTCAAAAAAAGGCCGATGAGTTGATGAAAGAGTCCCGTAAGCTTGAGGAACAATACGCGTTATATCAGAAAAAGATATCAGTTCTTGAGAATAAGGAGGGAGCGTTCCAGAAGATGCTTGCCGCCCAGCAGGAGCAGATAGACGCGATGTCCAGGAAACTTTCAAGCATCAAGACGCAGCAGACAGGCTCTTTGTCTTTCTGGCGGAAGGCGCTTAACACTTTGCCGGAGATCTTCATCGGACTGGTGATCCTTCTTTTTCTGAACCTTTTCCAGAGAGGATCCAATAGGATACTTATGGCCAGAGAGGGGTTCAAAGAACGGGCCATAACCTTGAGGGCAATGACCCTGATAAAGCTTATAACATGGGTGGGGGGCATAATAACTTTCTTTTATATGATCTTCTCGGCGCTTGAGGATTTTGGACTAAGCGTCATGCCTCTCCTGGCCGGGGCCGGTATAGCCGGTCTCGCTTTTGGTTTCGGAGGGCAGTACCTGATAAGGGACCTGATCAACGGTATATTCATACTTCTTGAAGACCAGTTCAGGATAGGGGATGTGGTAAGTATAGGGGGGAACGGGGGGCTTGTGGAGGACATAAATTTGAGGATAACCACGTTGAGGGACCTTGAGGGCAGGGTCACGATCATCCCTAACGGTGAGATAAAGAGCGTGATAAATTTTACAAAAGGGTATTCTCAGGCCCTTCTTGACGTAGGAGTGGCTTACAAAGAGAATGTCGACAGGGTCATGGAGGTTATAAAGGATATAGGAAAGGAAATGAGGGCGGATCCGTATTTCGGAAGGCTGATACTCAACGATCTTGAGATGCTGGGGGTGGACGATTTCGCGGAATCTGCGGTGATCATACGCTTCCGGATAAAAACCGAGCCGATAAAACAGTGGGAAGTCATGCGTGAGTTCAGACGCAGGCTCAAAAATCGATTTGACGAGTTAGGGATAGAGATACCTTTCCCGCATCGTACTCTTTATTGGGGAAAGGGCTCCGGGCCGGCGGAAAGCCGTTAGAGGCAAAGTGCAAAGCGCATAGGGCAGAACGTTTTTCGTTTATCGTTTTTCGTTGTTCGCGGGTTGGAGCGGGAGCTGCAAATTACGGACCACTTACTTTTCTAAAAACTTTTTGGAACGCGATATGCGAGTAAAAAATATCTATAAGCGGTTACCTGACGCCGGGAAGACCGAAATATTTGAAAAACTTTTCGACAAGAAAGGCGTAAGGATCGAACGGATCACTTCGTTCGGACAGTCCACGCCCAAAGGCGAGTGGCTTAAGGAAAAGAAGAACGAATGGGTCATTCTTCTTATGGGAAGAGCGAAGATACGTTTTCGCAAAAAAAGGAAGGGCATCCTCTTGGCTCCAGGGGACCATGTCTTTATACCCTCGGGTTGTGAGCACCGGGTGGATCGGACATCTTTGCGCGAAAAAACCCTCTGGCTGGCCGTCCACTTCTGACGTTATATTCAACATCAAGCTTCCATGTATCGCGCCGAACGTTTATAATATGACGGCGGATGCGGACATGCGGCCGTGGTAAACCGTTCTATATCCGTGGTCCATATCCATTTGGCGTTCTGCGAAAGACTGATCGCTATATCAGGGCCTTCACCGCGGAAGTCCTGAATACAACGAGGACGATGATGCGAATAACAGATCCGATCCTGATGTTCTCCTTTATAATGTTCGTCATCCTGTTGGCGCCTATCGTGTTCGCCAGGATGAAGATGCCGGGCATAGTGGGGCTTATCGTCTCGGGGGTCATCGTGGGGCCGCACGCGCTCGGTATCCTGAGACCCGAGGGTTCTATGTACCTATTCTCTTCGGTGGGGATGATATACATTATGTTCCTTGCCGGGCTTGAGATAAACCTGCACGAATTCGCGAGACAGAAAAAGTTCAGCCTTATTTTCGGGTTCCTGACATTTTCCATCCCCATGGTCGTAGGGACGTTAGGGTCAAGGAGTTTGTTCGGCTTTTCATGGCCGACAGCCGTGCTTCTCGCCAGCATGTTCGCCTCGCATACCTTGATCCCCTATCCGATAGTGAGCCGGCTCGGGATAAACAGGGAAAGATCCGTAGTGGCCACCGTTGGAGGGACCATAATTACGGA
>JAQVSN010000128.1 GCA_028700515.1 Candidatus Omnitrophota bacterium | reverse complement strand
GGTTCTGTGACCACCACGGCGAGGTCCACCCCTGAAAGCGACGCTATTACCGGACACCCTATCCCCGGAGCTCCGTCGACTATCACCCAGTCACAACCGGATTTTTCCGCCAGTTCCCTGGCCTGCCCCCTGACCAGCGAGACAAGTTTCCCCGAATTCTCTTCAGCAACCCCTAACTTAGCGTGTACCATCCGTCCGAAACGTGTCTCCGATATGAACCACTCACCCGAAAGGTTCTCTTCCATCGTTATCGCCCCGCGCGGACAAGCGAACGAGCAAAAAGCACAGCCTTCACAGGCTACCGGATCAACAAACACCTCACGCTTGGCACACTCTCCGCTGGGAAGAAATACCCTGAGGGCCGAAAACCTGCAGACTTGCATACATTTGCCGCATACTACGCATTTATCCCTGTCTATAACGGCGGTACTGCCGCTCCTGAAATCATGCCTTTCCATTACCTGCGGCGCGAGCAAAAGATGAAGGTCCGCGGCGTCGACGTCACAGTCCGCCATGACTTTGTTCTTCGCCAATGCGGCGAATGATCCGGTCAGCACGGTCTTTCCCGTTCCGCCTTTTCCGCTTATTACTACTATTTGTCTCATCTTATTCCTCCCGAAAAGACCTCCACAAAAAATGCCGACATCCCTACGCACTCGCGGCATTTCATTTTTCCCGCCTCCCTTATCTTTCGGCACTCAAGGGCCCCAGCTCTCTCGGTGAACGCTTCCTCAAATTCTCTGACTTTCATGGGATCCAATTTTTCAATGGCCCTGACCGCCGCGTAAACACTCCCGCAATACCCTCTCGGCGCCCTCCCATTCCCGCAATCACCAAGCGCCCTGAACTCTTCTTCGGAAAAAAGACCTTTCTCCATAAAAACAGCCGATACGGCCTGCGCGCAATTCAGCCTTCCTGCGCCGCCCGTTCCGAGAAAATTATCAATGGCTTTCTTCGCACTCATTTTTTATCCTTTGCCGATCTTTCCGCCAGTTCCAGTGCGCTTTCGAATAATCTCGTGAATTTTTCCATATATTCCGGGAAGGCCTCCACAATAGAAGATCCCTTCGAATAAGCGGAAGCTATCTCTTTGCTGAAGGGAATGCGCATAAGAACGGGGATATCCTGCGCCGCGCAATATTCATTCGTCCTTTTGTCCCCGAGGTCCGACCGGTTGATAACAACACCGAATGGGATGTCCAGCTTTCTGAGAACCTCCACGGCCAGGATGAGGTCATTAAGACCGAATGGTGTAGGCTCGGTCACCAATATGCACAGATCGCTTCCTTTTAATGACTCTACCACAGGACACGATGTTCCCGGCGGAGCGTCGATAATGACCGTCTTGCCTGTGCCAATAAGTTTTTTGAGCTCCCTTATCACAGGAGGTGCCATCGCTTCGCCGATATTTAACCTGCCGTTCGCGAACTCTATTGGTCCCGACGTCCCGATCTCAAGGACACCTATTTCCCTCTCCACTTCTTTTATCGCTCCTGTGGGGCAAAAATACGAGCAGCTGCCGCAGCCATGACAAAGGTTCGGGAAAAAAAGCACTTTGCCTTTGTTCTGTTCCGATGACGGAATAACGGCCAGAGCTTTATAAACACATACTTTAGCGCATTTACCGCATAGAACACATTTTGAGTCGTCCACTTCAGGGACCGGAATGAACACTTTTCTGGTACTGCGTATGTCCGGCTTCAAAAAGATATCCGCATTCGGCTCCTCAACATCGCAATCAAGGAACTGTACTCCCTTCCCGAGTGAAAGCGCCAGGTTGACCGCCACCGTGGTCTTCCCCGTGCCTCCCTTGCCGCTGGCTACAGAAATTATCATTTTTTTACTCCCTCACCATTACCGATCCACATTTGGGACATTGGGGCATCATTTCATCCCGAAATGACTATCTACGCTGGGTGCCTTGGTCCCGCTGAGTTTCCCTCTTTTGAAATCGTCTATAGCTTCTCTCACACTACCGGAAACTCCCGTTATAACCTCTATTCCGGCGGCAGTCAGGGTCTGGAAAGCATTCGGCCCTACATTACCCGTGAGAACCGCCTTCACACCTTTTTCAGCCATTGCCTGACCTGCCTGTATCCCGACCCCTCCCATTCCATCTCTGTTCTGGTTGTCCAACACCTCGGTTTGGCCGCTATCGGTATCGGCTATAATGAAATACCGGCACCTTCCGAACCTCGGGTCAACAGCTGAACCGTCATTATTCCCCTGCGCCGTTACGCATATCTTCATCGTTAACAACCTCCCCCCTGGTGCTTGTCTCCATCAGTGTGATCACACTCCGTTTTATCAAGACCATATCCTTTCCCGGCTCCGGGCTTGCAAAGGCTCTCTCCTCCACGAAGAACTCCGGCGGAAAGACTTTTAGCTATCTCGTCGACCGGACCGCTCACTCCTACTATTATCTCGATTCCCTGTTCGGCAAAAAGCTGGACGGCCCTGCCGCCCATGCCTCCGGCGATAATACAGCTAACTCCTTTTTCCCGAAGGAACTGGGGAAGAAATCCCGGATGATGCCCCGGGTTATCGATCACTTCTTTCTTCGATACTTTACCGTTCTCAATATCAACTATCGTAAAAGACGGACAACGTCCGAAATGGGCGGACACAAAACCTCCGTCCGTGGAAATTGCAGCTTTCATACCATCCTCCTGGTCTTATGGACCTTTTAATAAAAGGCAGTTCTTACCTTCCGTTATTTTTCTTCATCTCTTTGTTTTTCGATCATATCAATGCGTTTTTGGATATTGTCAAGCTGTGCTTTGACCGCTTCGGCTTCAGCCTTTAACATCTCCTTCTCTTCACTGGCTGAAAATTCCTGGGCATTTGGGTAAGCCGGCATGTAGCCCGGATACCCAAAAGCGGCTCTCATCCTGCCTGTCATTCCGGTTGCAAAAAACCGGTTCCTATACCCTCTGCCGCGTCCCATACCGTACCCTCTTCCGACAAACATCCCCGGCGCGGCGTTATCCGCCGGCAAAGCACAATATCCTCTCCCTCCTCCTGTCATTGCGCCCATTCCCATGGGCCCCGTTCCGTCAAATCCTGGCATAACACACCTCCTAATTTTTTATGAAATAAAAAATTACTTCGAGGAACCGAACTGGTGAGGTTCCGAGAAGTCTTCACCCTTATGGAATAAAAAATTACTTCGAGGAACCGAACTGGTGAGGTTCCGGGAAGTCTTTACATTTATGAGCTAAAAGATCATTTTGGACTTTCCGCTTTACATTTTCCGCATAATCCATAGAACTGTATAAGATGGTTATTGATCGCAAAATTATATCTTTTCGAAAGGCCTTTTTCTGTTTTTTTAAGAAGTTCCACTTCTTCATCTATAAATTCCGTGTAATCTATCACTCGTTTACACTTAGTACATACCAGATGATGGTGATGATCAGGTTTTTTTGAGCCTTCAGCAAGCTCATATCTGGCTCTTCCGTCGCCGAAATCGAATTTATACACAATGCCCATATTTGAGAGTATCTCAAGAGTCCTGTACACCGACGTAAGACCAACCCCCGGGTATTTTTCGGTAACTTTCCTATATATGTCTTCCGCGCTTAAGTGTTTTTCGGAAACCGTGAGAATATCAAGTATCGCCTCTCTCCCGGTGGTCATGCGATATCCGCATCCCTTAAACCTTCCTCTCCAACCCATTGGCCCTCCGGGCCCGCATCCATCCATCCTCGGCATTTTTCCTCCTTATTGAAAATGGTTTTCATTATCAATATTACACTTTTTGGCCTTAAATAGCAAGAGATTTTTAATAAAAAAGGTTTTCCTTCGTATTGGCATAAGGGGACGGGAAAGCTTTCCGGTAGTCCTGAGAGAATTTTTTTCTTTTCAATATTGAATATGCGTCATAGAATAAAAAAATGCCTTTACATGCACATGCGAACATACATCAACGTATGACGGAAGCCATGGACAACGCTTCCCTGAAGCCGCTACATTGGAAAATATGGTGGCTTTCCGCCATGGGTATTTTTCTTGATGGGTTCGACCTTTTTATCATAGGCGTCGCCATGCCTCTTATAATCTCGATGTTCTCACCTCCGGCACATATGGTAGGCCTCATAGGGGCTTCCGCCCTTCTCGGAGCCGTTCTTGGTTCAGCTGTGGGCGGCCCTTTAGCGGATAAACTTGGTAGGAGATCTTTATACATCGCCAATATTATCATCTTTATAGCGCTGTCGATCGCTACAGCTTTTTCCTGGAACGTTAATTCGCTTATAGCCTTGCGTTTTCTTCTTGGCGTGGGTATAGGCTCGGACTACCCTC
>JAQVSN010000127.1 GCA_028700515.1 Candidatus Omnitrophota bacterium | reverse complement strand
GTTATCTATGTGGTACTAGCGGACAGGGGGCTTTTCAGGAAAAGAACTGTCATCGCGGGACTTGTTATACCGTTCCTTATGATCGTTCCATGGATGGTCTGGAATTACAGGGTTTATGGGGCCGAACTTTTTCTGGCCAATGCCGAGATAACCCATTTGATCTCGAAGGTCGGGCAAACTCTTAAGGATTACTGGTGGGCGATCCTCGTGGCGGCAGGAGCCGCTCTTCTTTGCGTTACCATCAAGCCCAGAGTTCCCGAGTCCCTTATCCAAAGATCCGCTTCATGGAAGGCCCCTGTGATCTGGGCCCTGACATCTATAGTGTCCCTTTCGCTTCTGGCAATTACATGGCCAAGCCTGATCAATGCCCTGAACTGGAGCCATGTTCCGGAAGCGGGGTGGAGCATGGGGATGTTCGCCGCCGCGCCCTGGCATTTCTACATAGGCAGGCTTATAGAGATGTCGCCTTTTTACATCCTCTCCTTCGCGGGGTTGGTTCTTTTGGCGGCCGATCCGGTAAAAAGGAAGGAATACCTGTTTATTTACACGGCCGTTATCCTCATACTGGGGCTTTATATATTTTGGGGAAATTTCCAGTCAAGGTATATTGCCGCTGTGACGGTACCGCTCGTGGTCATGGCGGCGAGGGCCATGGACCATATCCTCGAAAGGTCCGCCAGGGCCGTAAAACCCATGAGGTACGCCCTTATCGCGGGTCTGGCCATATTCGCCGTTTGCGCTATAGCGAAGACACTCAACATGGACATCATTCTTGCTATGCCTAATAATGTTTGTTATTTTTGAGGGACCATGGTGAATTTCAGTCCGCGACATATTGGGTCTCTGATCTTGAAGAACAGTTCTTTTAAACAGACGATATTAAAGAATGCTTTCTGGCTTGCTTTGAGCGAGGCCGTGGAAAAAGGCGCTTTGTTCTTCCTTACCGTCTGGCTTGTCAGATATTTCGGCCCGGTCGGTTATGGGAAGTGGGCCTTCGCGATGGGGTTCGCGGGTATCTTCGCTACTGTGGGCGATTTCGGATTGGTCAATTACGCGGTGAGGGAACTTTCGAGAGAAAGAGAAGAGGCCTCTCGCTACATAGATAACATTATTGCGGTGAAGACCGTCCTTGGTCTGATCTCTCTCTCTTTACTGGTCCTTGCCAGCAGATCCCTCGGGAAATCCCCTGAAGTTCTGAGACTGCTCTATATTCTTGGGTTTTACGCCATGATCTCTACCTTTTCCGGTTTTTTTCACAGTGTTTTCCGCGCGAATCAGCAGATGCAATACGAAACGGTGTGCAGAGCGTTTCACGCTTTGCTTGTCGTGATTTTTGTCGTCGCCGCCATTAAGGCCAGGGGATCCCTGTTCTGTATAAGCGCTGCATATGTTATGTCGGCCATAGTAAGCCTTCTCTTTTCGATCGCGTTCGTCCGCGCGTATTTTGTCAGGTTCTTTTTCAGGATAGACCGGGTTTTTTTTACGAAGATCCTTAAGGAGGTCTGGCCTATCGGGCTGGCGTTCGTTTTTATCGCCGGATACTATAACGTGGATACGGTGATGTTATCCCTGATGAAAACCGATGCTGATGTAGGATGGTATAATTCAGCGTATAGAGTGCTTCTGTTCCTACTGGTCCTGCCGTCCCTTTTGCAGGCGGCATTTTATCCCGGGATGGCCGGTTCTTTCGCGGTTTCAAAAGAAAAGCTCTGTTATGTATATGACAGGTTCCTTAAGAACACACTGGTCATAGCTTCTCCCATTTGTGTCTTCATTATGTTGAACGCGGAAAACGTAACTGTGGGTGTATATGGCCAGGAATTTTTGCCAGCCGCCCGGGTATTGAGGATACTGATGTTATCTTTCCTGTTCGCGTCGGTAGGAGGAGTGCTCGCGAACGTTCTTCTTTCATGCAACAGGCAGAAGATGCTCATGGTGGTGACCGGCGCCTCTTTCGCCGGGAATATATTGCTGAACTATCTATGGATACCAAAGTTCAGTTATATAGGAGCGAGCCATGCCACGAATCTTACCAGGGTTTTCGTCATAGTGGCTGAACTTTGCCTGATAGCCCGTCTGGGGTATACCCTGTCCTTAAAGGAATATTTAACGAAAGGGGTAAAGATAGTTTTCGCGCTTTTTATAATGGTCGGGGCCAGCTGGTGGTTGGCAGATGTCTCGATAGTTGGATCGGCCTTTTTGGCTTTAGCGGTCTATCCCTGCGCGCTTCATGTCGTCAGGGGAGGGAGATCTTAGTTTCCAGGGGAGGGAGCATGGAGACCGAAGAAAACAAAAAAAAGATTAAAATGGAATCCCTTTTGTTTCATAAGGCATCAGGGGTATATTTCCCAGGCAGGGAAGGGAATGACCCTGCCGGACAGATATCCTACTCGGACGGCGCGGCTATTGAAGGGAGGATGTTGAGGGATCTCAGGAAGATCCGGGATGTAAGAGACGGTTCCGAAGAACTTTTAAAGATCTGCAGGGACTGGCCTTCCAGTTATCATTTTGGACCCGGAAGATCTAATTTCCTGAGAGCTTTTTCATTTCCCCGAAATTCAAAAGTTCTCGAATTAGGGGCGGGGTGCGGCGCTATAACAAGGTATTTAGGAGAGAATTTCTTGTCGGTTGACGCTGTGGAAGGGAGCTTTAAACGATCATGCATAGCCAGGGAAAGGTGCAGAGACCTTGAAAATGTCAGGGTATTCTGCTCTAACATCTCCGAGGTGGATCCAGGAGATGATCACGATCTGGTGATAATGTCGGGGGTATTGGAATATGCCCCCTTGTACATCGGGGGGAATGAAGAGGAAGCCTGCCGCAGCCTTATAGATATCGCCGAAAGAGCTTTAAAGCCTGGAGGGAAACTGGTTCTGGCGATAGAGAACAGGATAGGGCTGAAATACTGGAGTGGATGTCCCGAAGATCATACGGGAAGGATATATGATGGGATACACGGATATCCTCTTCCCGGGAAGGCCGTAACTTTTACAAAGACGGAACTATCACGCCTTTTCTTGAACACATCCTTCAGTAACATAGATTTCCACTATTGTTTTCCTGATTACAAGTTCACTTCCGTTATTTTTTCTGATGTTCCCTCGGAGGCGGATGGGTATCTCCACAACTGGATAAAGGTCCCGTTCCCGAGCTACGGCACCGGAAGGGGAAGGACATTTCATGAAGGTTTGGCCGTAAAAACATTATCCGAGAGCGGGATATTAAAACAATTCGCCAACTCTTTTGCGGTACTTGCCCATAAACAGGGTAAAGACGCTTATTCGGGGCAGGAATGGGCAGCCCAAAGTTTCAGTATTATGAACCGAAAAGAGAGTTTTAGATGTGTTACCGTACTTAAGCGGGGAGACCATCCGATAGTTGAAAAGATCAAACTTGTTCCCGAGGCATGTTCAAAGGAACATGTGGAGGGGGTCATCCATAAGACGTCCCCGTCTCCCTGGGTCAAGGGGGACCTGCTGATCTTCGATGTATATAAAGCCTCATTGGGAAGAGGGGCCCATTTCCGGATCATCGGTCTGTTGAAAGAGTATTATCAGGAGCTCATACGGAGGTACTCCTCCGGGAAAAAAGATGAGCAGGGATATGATCTGTTGGAAGGGGCGGCTTTGGATTTTACTTTCAGGAACATAATAAGGGGCGAGAAAGGATGGTCTCAGATAGATATTGAATGGGTCTCTACCGGTATGCTCTCCGCGGACTATGTACTGTATAGGAATTGCCTGAATGTTGTCGAAGCCCTTAAGAGTTCTCCGTCAAGAAGGGTGTTCCCGGGAGAATGCTTAAGTTTTGGTTATATAAAGGCCGTGTTGCCCGGCTATACTCTTCTTCGGCATATACGCAACATGAAGGACGAAAGGGCCTTACAAAGATCGATAACTATGGGGTTTAGTCCCGAGTCATTTTACAGGGGGCATCGGATGGTGGTCCATGCTTTTAAGACCATCATGGCCCGACTGTTCGGATAATGACCGTGCGTGCAACGTCGTTCAAATAAGGCAGCGGGGATCCTTGATGAAGATATCAGCTGACATAGGATGGGGACACAAATTCGGAGGGGCCCGGCGTCTGGCGATAAAGACGCTCATGGCCATGTCCCGTATCAGTCCGAAGAACGAATATTTAGCGTACTCCAATTCAGCCCACGCCGACCTTACTGGTACCGCGGTGCATGAAAGGGTCTTTCCCGCTCCGCGTTACGTGCCCCAATCCGTATGGGACCAGTTCGTCTTTCCGCATGCGGTATTTCCGGAGGCAGTACGGAGAGATAACCCCGATGTGATCTATTTTACGAACAACATTATGTCATTCGGCAGGCTCCCGGCTCCGGCCGTGGT
>JAQVSN010000126.1 GCA_028700515.1 Candidatus Omnitrophota bacterium | reverse complement strand
ATGATCGAAGCCCTTCAGTATGAATTCATGAGGAACGCGCTTATGGCGGCCCTTCTGGCGAGTCTGGCCTGTGGTGTGATAGGTACGTACGTGGTGGTAAAACGGATAAGTTTTATTAGCGGGGCTATCGCGCACGCGGCTTTTGGAGGGGTAGGGATAGGATATTTTCTCGGGGTCAACCCCGTCCTTACACTCCTGCCATTCAGCGTGCTTTCGGCGCTGTGTATAGGTCTTGTGAGTAAGAAGACCAGGCTCAGCGAAGATTCCGCCATCGGGATGTTCTGGGCAGTGGGCATGGCCATTGGGATATTATTCGTGGGGCTCACACCCGGGTATACCCCGGACCTGTTCAGCTATATTTTCGGGAACATACTGACCGTGCCTCTGGCCGATATCGCCATAATGGCCGCTTTGGACCTCATCATCCTTATATCTGTCGCGTTACTTTACAAAGAATTTCTTGCAGTCTCTTTTGACGAAGAATATGCCGAGGTTTCGGGGTTGGCGACGACGGTGCTGTACCTTTTGATGCTCTGTCTGGTGGCTATTACGGTCGTGGTGCTTATCAGGGTCGTGGGAATAGTGCTGGTGATAGCACTTTTGACCATACCCGCTTCGATCGCGCGGGAAATAGGTTGTTTCAGTTTAAGACGTATGATGGTAGTGTCATCGCTGCTTGGCGGGGTTTTTACGATGTCGGGACTTGCGTTGTCTTACATGGTGGACATACCGTCGGGTGCGGCGATAATACTCGTCTCGGCAACGGCCTTCATAGTTGTTGCCATGGCTGTAAGACTCTTCCGGCTGTTAAGGTTAAAATCTTCTTAAAAAGCCAGCCCGGATGATATATAATGACCGTAAAGATATCAGGGGAAGGTTGTCCGAACAAGAGGCCGGACGATGTATTTCCGGCGTGTAAGAGATGGCATGGGAGCCATCCAGACGGCAAGGCGGAAGGAGAAAGATATGGAAGGCGCGAGACTTTATGTAGGCAATCTTAAATATGACGTAACTAACGAGCAGCTGGGTGCGCTGTTCGCCGGGTACGGGACGGTAAAAGAAGCCACCGTAATACCCAGTAAGGGTTTCGGGTTCGTGGAGATGTCCACGCCGGAAGAGGCCGCCAAGGCCAAAGACGCCCTGAACGGGAAGGATATGGCGGGGCGAGCGTTGCGTATCGATTTTGCCCAACCGATGCAGAAAAGGGACAGGGGCGAGCGCCCTCCAAGACGCGACTATCGTTGACCGGTAAGTCAATTTTTCCAGACCTGCTCAGAGACCACAGGATCATATAACGGCCAGTTAGCAGAAGGAGGCCGTCCCTTGGCGCGGCAAACCGTCCAACACGGGAAAAGTTTCGGGCTAATGAGGTCCGCGCGCCTGCGATGAGGCTTTTTTGGGTCTTTCTATCTGCCCGGCGGGCCAAAGAAACAGTATTTAACGAGGTCCGGCGCGTTTCGTAATATCTAAAGCACCAAAAGGAGAGGTTCGATGAGAAACTATGTCATCGGTGTGGATATCGGAGGGACCAAGATAGCGAGCGGGATAATAAGCAGAAGGGGAAAGCTTGTGAAAAAGGTCGTTCTGCCGACACTTGCACAGGAAGGCTTCGCGGTCTCCATCGAACAGGTATACTCGTCTATAGTTGAACTCCTTAAGACTTCAGGGATCAAAAAGAGGGAGATAGAAGGGATAGGTGTTTGCGCTCCAGGTCCGCTGGACCCCAGACGAGGCATTGTGCACAATCCTCCGAACCTGAAAGGGTGGCGAGAGGTTCCCCTTGAAAAGCTTGTATCGAAACATTTCAAGATCAAAACCAGGATAGAGAATGACGCTAATGCCGCGGGCATGGCCGAAGTAATATGGGGAGCCGCGAAGGGATACAAAGAAGTGTTCTATGTTACCGTCAGCACAGGGATAGGAACGGCGGTAATAGTGGACGGCAAAATATACCACGGGAAGAACGGGATGGCGGGCGAGGGCGGCCACGTTACCATAGACTATAACGCGCAGAATGCGGTTTGCGGCTGTGGAAGGATAGGGTGCATAGAGGCGCTGGCGTCCGGCCCCGGAACAGTAAGACGGTTAAGGAACAGGCTTGAAAGCTCTTCAAGACCTAAGACCAGGATACCCGACCTTGTCGGAGGAGACCTAAGTAAACTGAACATGGAGACAATAGATCAGGCTGCTTCGAACGGCGACGAAGTCGCCATCGAAGCGATAAAAGAAGAAGGCAGGCTTTTGGGGATCTGGCTGGGGGGCATGATAAATCTGCTGGACCCCGAGATAATAGTTATAGGAGGAGGGGTATCGCTTATTGGCCGGCCCCTCTTTGATGAGATAAGAAAATATGCCTGCCAGAGCACGATCAACATTATGGCAAGGTGTACCCCGATAGTTCCCGCTAAACTCAAGAAAGATGTGGGCATATACGGCGCCGCCTCGGTATTCATGTCATGACCGTACTATCCTGAATTATATGGAATAATGCGCGGGGCATTGGTAAAATAACAGTAATGACCTTTTCAAGACCCTTTTTCCTGCTTATTGCCGCGGTCTTTCTATCATTCGGACCGCACAGCTCTTTCGGTGATATAACGGAAGAAGGGTCATTTTCCGCCGAAGACAGTGAACGTTTCGCCAAAGATCTTTCCTCCTCTCTCTCAAGGGCCTGGAAAAAATGGCAGGATACCGCGGTAATAGAGAACGTAGAGGTAGAGTCTTCCCGAGGATCCCTGCCTCCCGGAGGCGTTAAGGGGCCATGGCTCAACGCGGTGGAAGAGGTCAGGCGTCTGGATGACGGAACCAGGTCAAGGCATTATTATGAGTGTCTGATCGTAGCCGCCAAGGCCATTGACGAAGCTATGAGAACCTGGCAGAAAGGGTACAGCCACGCGAACATACCATTTCCTCAGGGAGCTTCATGCCTGTATACGCTAACTCCCTGCCGGAACGTTCCCGTAACAGTAGCTACGGGAAAGGCCTCCGGAGATGCCTCTATGTCGGAGAAGGCGCTTTATAACAGTATGCGTTATAACTCGACCTGTGACTCGGTTTCAGCCCTTTCGCTCTTCCGGGCTGTCTCCAGGACCGTAAGCGAAGTTTTTGAGGAGTGGGAGTCTTTCTGCTGCATAGAGGATATACAGGCGTCCGGAGGCGTGGCACCGCAGCCTTCTCCAATGGGGACCGGCCCGGGACCTGTGAGAGCGGCAAAAGGGAAAGGCGGGAAATTCAAAGGGGCGTATATTACCGAAGAGGGATTATACAGGGCCATGATGGTGGAGCTCGGGAAGAGATAGTGAAAGGTGAAGAACGTGGTCATGGATACGGGATGCAGGATTCAGGAGGCAGGATGGCCTCGTCCGGAGGCCTCGGCACTCCCTCGCACATTGCGTGTTCGGTCGCAGGAGGCAAAGAAGGGGTTGGCGAGGACTTTTCCCGAGTTCGGAACTCTAACTACTGGATTTTAAGTCTTTGGCTTATCAGAGTTGTGTTATAGAATAGTTTGTGCGGAGCGTCATTCTTATTATACAACCAACAACCAGGCGAACTTATGTCATATCAGGTATTAGCCAGTAAATACAGACCGCAGTCTTTTGACGACGTCGTGGGACAGGAAGCCGCGGTCAGAACTCTCCAGAACTCCATCCGGATGGGCAGGGTGGCCAACGCGTACATGTTTTGCGGTCCACGGGGCGTTGGTAAGACTTCGGTAGCAAGGCTTCTCGCAAAAACGCTTAACTGTGAGGCCCGAGAGGAAAAAAGACCGTGTGACGAATGTTCCGCCTGCAGGGAGATAGCGCAGGGAACGGGAATGGACGTTCTGGAGATAGACGGAGCTTCGAACAGGGGGATAGACGAGATAAGAGCTTTGAGGGAGAACGTGAAATTCTCTCCTTCCCGGGGCAGGTACAGGGTCTACATAATAGATGAAGTCCATATGCTTACTCAGGAGGCCTTCAATGCCCTGCTTAAAACTCTTGAAGAACCTCCGGCGCACGTTAAGTTCATATTTGCAACCACCGAATCGCATAAGGTGCTTCCGACGATAATGTCCCGATGCCAGCGTTTCGATTTTTCCAGAATACCTCCTCTCAAGATACGCGACCTTCTTATGGCGATAGCGAAAAAAGAGGGTATAGACCTTTCGGATGAAGCGGCTCTTGTTATGGCCCGTTATGCCGACGGAAGTTTGAGGGACGGGATAGTTGTTCTAGACCAAATGGTATCTTTTTCGGGAAAAAAAGTGACGGCGGAAGGCGTGTACGAACTTTTGGGAATGGCTGGAAGGGCTAAGGTCCAGGAGACGGTTCAGGCGATCATAGACTGCGATACCGCGGCCTCCGCCATAGCCCTGGACTCGTTGATAAGCGGGGGAAAGGATCCATCATTCATAGCGAACGCGCTCCTCGGCCATTTC
>JAQVSN010000125.1 GCA_028700515.1 Candidatus Omnitrophota bacterium | reverse complement strand
AAAGCCCGGGCGGCTTCTATCAAGAGTACGTTCCGTAAGTATGTATCCAGGAAAGGCCATATTAACCTTATCGCCGAGGTGAAGAAGAGCTCTCCCTCGAAAGGCGTTATACGCGCGGATTTCGATCCCGTGAAAATAGCCCTGACGTACCAACTGGCGGGTGCCAGCGCCGTGAGCGTTCTTACAGATGAAAGGTTTTTTGACGGAAAGATCGAGTATCTCAAGGCCATAAAGGAGCAAGTGACCATACCGGTCTTGAGGAAGGATTTTGTGATCAGCGAATACCAGGTATGGGAGTCGGCGGCCAACCATGCCGATGCCATACTTCTGATAGCGGGGATACTTACGCATGATGAGTTGAGGAGATATTACAGCCTCGCGAAGGAACTGGGAATGGACGTTCTTGTGGAGGTCCATAATGAGGAAGATCTCGACAAGGCCATCGGCAGTCAGGCGGCGATAATAGGTATAAATAACAGGGATCTCACGACGTTCAACGTCGACCTGTCTGCAACGGAAAGGCTCATACGAGAGGTGCCCGAGGGAAAGGTGATAGTTTCCGAGAGCGGGATAGAGACATACGAGCAGGTAATGTTCCTGAAAAGCCTGGGCGTGAATGCCGTGCTTATCGGCGAGACGCTGATGAGATCGGAGAACATAGCGGAGAAGATCAGGGAATTGATGAGGGAGTGACCGAGGTGTGTCCGCGGCCGACCGTCCGTTGTCCGGAGGCCCGCCGCGGGACAATACATAAGGCAATAGAAGGAGTAACAAATGGAAGAGAACAAGATACTTTTGAGCGAAAAAGAAATGCCTGATAAGTGGTACAACATACAGGCGGACCTTCCGGTGCCGCTTAAACCCGCGCTCAACCCCGCGACAGGTAAACCTATAGGACCGGAGGACCTTTCCGTAATATTTCCGATGGAGCTTATTAAACAGGAAGTATCTCTTGAAAGGTGGATCGAGATACCCGATGAGCTGATGGATGTCTACAAGGTATGGAGGCCGGCCCCGCTCAGGAGGGCAAGGCGTCTGGAAAAAGCCCTGGGCACTCCCGCCAGGATCTACTATAAGGACGAAAGCGTTTCGCCCGCGGGAAGCCACAAACCTAACACTGCCGTAGCCCAGGTATATTACAACAAAAAGGCCGGCATAAAGAAGATCTCTACCGAGACCGGAGCGGGTCAGTGGGGAAGCGCCCTTTCTTTCGCTTGCAATCTTTTCGGTATAGAGTGCGAGGTCTACATGGTGAGGGTCAGTTATGACCAAAAACCGTACCGAAAGTTCCTGATGCATCTCTGGAACGGTAAGGTATACCCCTCGCCGAGCGATAGGACCGAGTCGGGGAGGGCTATCCTCAAGGAAGATCCCAATACCCCGGGAAGCCTCGGGATAGCGATCTCGGAAGCGGTGGAAGTCGCGGCCAAGTCCAAGGACACCAATTACGCTCTGGGGAGCGTGCTGAACCACGTCCTTTTGCATCAGAGCATTATAGGTCTTGAGGCGAAGGCACAGCTCAAAAAAGCCGGAGAAAAGCATCCGGATGTGATAATCGGATGCTGTGGAGGCGGAAGCAACTTTGCCGGGCTCTCTTTCCCATTCGTGAAGGATAAGCTTGACGGTAAGCCGATAAAGATAATTGGTACAGAGCCTTCAGCCTGTCCCACCCTTACGAGGGCGCCTTATAGATACGATTTCGGGGATACGGCCGGTATGACCCCGCTGATAATGATGCATACGCTCGGACACAAGTTCGTGCCGCCCGGGATACACGCGGGCGGGCTCAGGTATCACGGCATGGCTCCGCTCGTAAGTCTCCTGGTCAACCAGGGGTTGGTCGAGCCCAGGGCGTATCGCCAGAACTCGGTATTCGAAGCGGCGGTCCTTTTTGCCAGGACAGAGGGTACCGTGCCGGCCCCTGAGACCGCGCATGCGATAAGGGCGGCTGTCGACGAGGCATTGAGATGCAAAGCCGAGAACCGGGAGGAGTGCATAATATTCAATTTCAGCGGTCACGGGCATTTCGATCTGGCGGCTTATGACGTGTATCTTTCAGGTAAGCTGAAAGACCTTGAGCTGCCCCAGTCGGCCATCGACAAGGCGCTTAAGGATGTGCCCTGCATAGAATGCTGAACGCATTGTGAGAACGGGATAACGGGGAAAGGTCTTATGGTAAAGGTTAAGATCTGCGGGATAACGAACACTGAAGACGCTGCCCTTGCTGTTTCCTACGGGGCTGACCTTCTGGGTTTTGTTTTTGTTCCCGGCACTCCCCGGTATGTAGAGGCGGACATAGTGCGGAGCATAGTTAAGGACCTTTCAGCCGGTATGGATGGAAGTACCGGGCTTGTCGGTCTTTTCAGGGACCAGGATCCCGACGTAATTGAAAAGGTTGTAAAGGAGTGTGGGCTTGGATATGTCCAACTTCACGGGGATGAATCCCCGGAAACATGCGTCGAGCTAAAAAAAAGGATACCTGAGATCCGGATAATGAAGGTCTTTAAGGTCCGAAAGGGAATAATGCCGTGCGGTGTTTTCGGTCCGGAAGATTACGCGGAAGCCGATCTCTATCTCTTTGATACGTATCATCCGGAATTGAGCGGTGGGACCGGAAGGGCTTTTGATTGGCCCAGTCTGAAAAAGAGCAGGGCAAAACTCGAACGCCCATTTTTTGTCGCGGGGGGGCTCGACCCGATGAACGTTTCTGAGGTCGTCAAGGCACTTCGTCCCTGCGGCGTTGATGTCTCAAGCGGTGTGGAGAGTTCGACGGGGAAAAAGGACAAGGCACTTATGAAGGAGTTCATAGAAAATGCGAGAAAACATCAAACTGCCTGACAGCAAAGGATATTTCGGTGAGTTCGGGGGCGAATACGTCCCGGAGACCCTTATGCCGGCTCTCAGGGAACTTGCGGCCGCTTACCGTAAGACACGGTCCAGCGGGAAATTCAAGAAAAGGCTTTCTTCCTACCTGAAGGAATATGCAGGCAGACCTTCGCCGCTTTATTTCGCCGCTAGTCTTACCGGGCGTCTTGGAGGAGGGAAGATCTATATCAAACGTGAGGACCTTCTGCATACCGGCGCGCACAAGATCAATAATACCGTGGGACAGGCCCTGCTCGCGGCCAGCATGGGTAAGAAAAGGATCATAGCGGAGACCGGAGCCGGTCAGCATGGGGTGGCGACCGCCACCGTCGCGGCGCTTTTCGGGATGAAATGCGACGTGTACATGGGCACGGAGGACATCGAAAGGCAGAGGCTCAACGTTTTCAGGATGAAACTGCTGGGGGCTTCGGTTATACCCGTATCCAGCGGGTCCTGCACGCTCAAAGACGCGATGAACGAAGCGATCAGGGATTGGGTCACGAACGTCTCTGATACATATTACCTGATAGGCAGCGTAGCCGGACCACACCCCTATCCGATGATGGTAAGAGACTTCCAGTCTGTGATAGGGGTCGAGACCAGAGCCCAGGTCCTCAAAGCCGCGGGAAAGCTTCCTCAATACCTGGTAGCCTGCGTGGGCGGAGGGAGTAACGCCATGGGTATGTTCTATCCGTTCTACAGGGATAGAAAGGTAAAGATGATCGGAGTGGAAGCGGCCGGATTAGGCATCAGCACAGGAAAACACGCCGCCGCTCTTGCCCACGGCAAAGTAGGGATACTCCACGGCAGTAAAAGTTACCTTCTTGAGGACGCTGACGGGCAGGTGAGCCTCGCTCATTCGGTATCCGCCGGGCTGGATTACCCCGGCGTCGGCCCCGAGCATTCTTTCTACAAGAATAGCGGCCGGGCAAGCTATGTCTCGATCAGGGATGATGAAGCCCTTGAAGGTGTTAAGCTTCTCTCAAGGACCGAAGGCATTATTCCCGCCCTCGAACCGGCTCACGCGGTCGCATATCTTCCTAAACTCGCTAAAAAGACAAAAAAAAGCGACGTAATAGTCCTTTGTCTCTCTGGAAGAGGGGATAAGGACATCGACATACTTAAGGAATACCTTTAAAAAGGACAGGCTCAGAATGAACAGGATCGACTCGAAGTTCAAGGAACTCAAAACACTCGGCAGGACGGCTTTTATCCCTTACATCACGGCCGGTGACCCCGACCTTAAGGCCACAGGAAAACTTGTGATGGCCCTAGAGAGGTCCGGGGCTGATATCATCGAACTTGGTATACCTTTTTCCGACCCGATGGCCGACGGACCTACTATTCAGAGGGCGATAAAACGTTCCCTTGATAACGGTTGTACCGCTAAAAAGGTCCTCGCCCTCGTTAAAACTCTCAGAAAGAAAGTTGATATCCCGATAGTGTTCATGACCTATTTCAATATCGTTTTCAACTACGGGGTTGAACGGTTCGTGAGAGACGCGAAATTTTGCGGAGCTGACGGTCTTATAATCCCGGACCTGCCGTTGGAGGAATCAGC
>JAQVSN010000020.1 GCA_028700515.1 Candidatus Omnitrophota bacterium | reverse complement strand
GGGTCTCTGAATATCTTGTGAAAAATGGCATAGATCTGTGCCTTGACAGACAGGTGGCCGAAGAGATTTCCGGCATAGCTCCTTTACTTTCCTCATATATCCTGCCTGGGACCATGACGGTCACGGCTGTATATGATAAGAATGGCAACATCACTTCGGTTATGAAGGCTGACGGCACCACGTCCCTTCTTGACGCTTCGGGCAGGGTAACGCGGGTCATTTCGGAGGAAGGCGCGGTATTCGCCGAGAACGTCTACTCATCTTCGGGCGAGTTTGAAAGAACTGTTCTTTCCGGAGCAAGGGAACGCTTGGCCGCTGGTATGGGATCCGCAGCCCTGGAGGTGGAAAGAAGAGCAAGCGACGCGCTGCTGCTTTTGTCCGAGGAGAAAAAGATCATCGAAGAGGATTTCATGGAAAAAGTCATGCTCGCCAGGGCAGACTTTGCCGCTTCGAGGCAAGAGATAGAAGCTCAGCGTTATGTTGAGATAGAACACAAAGTGCTGTGGTGGACCTGGACCGAAAAAGTCGAAAGACCCGGAGTGGACGAGGCCATCTCCTCGATCAACAGGCAGGAAGCTGTTTTTGAGGCCGAGGTGCGTTCGGAACTGGAAAAACTCGGAGGCCTTTACGATGCCAGGATGAACGTTGTTTTGGCCGAGAAAGACCGTGTATTAGAAGAATACGCAGTTCAAGGGGAGACAGTAATGAAGGCCATCCTGTGCCGTGAAGCCCTTCCGGCGATAAACAGGGAATACAGGGACATACTCGGCCGCGACGCTTCGGAGAACGAGGTGAAGGCAATATTCGAACGTATAACCGAGTTCAATGTTTTCGGGCTCAAAGCCGATCTGCTGGCCTCGGAGGAATACGCCTCTTCAGAACGGTTCAGGGCTCAGGTGATCTCGGGGGTCACCGCGCTCCTGTCGGGTTTTATTCCGGGCGGCGTCTCCGGAGGTATCAGAAGTTCCATCCTAAAAGGGCTTGGCATTTCTCCTGACGAGAACGTGATAGATGTCGACGCGGCCTATGTGGACAAAGTGGTTCTATGGCTGAAAGGGTTGGACAATCATTTCGGTAAAAGCGCTTTCGGCGCGCTGCGGGAATTCCTGGCCGCGAGCGGCAAGGCGGCGGACCTCTCGGAACTATGCGTTAAGACCATCGCCGCGGACCTGCTTCTGGGGGTCATTGTACCCGCGGCGTCAAACAGCCTCGCTATATCGATGCACACTGTCAGCCTGATCGCTGCCGCGTACGGGGTCGTGGCACAAAGCGCCCGGATAACCCGTGATGAAGCCGCGCGCCTCAAAAAACCTTTTATGACCCTCATAGACGGCGATCACTACGTGACCGTACTTTCCATAAGCTCCGGGAAAGTCGTTTATTGGGATAATAACTACGGCAGATCAGGCGGTGAGGTCACGGTGAACTCTGATGATTTCTTTAGAGGATGGCAGGGTAACGTAATAACTTCGGATAAGATCGAGGCCTCCAGGATCCTTAGCGTGTCCGCGGCAAAAAGGATAAAAGGAGCTTTTTTCAATCTGATATTCGCGGCCGCTTATTCCATATCCGTGATCATCGCCTCTGTGGTAACGACGGCTATCACGGCGATAACGACCATAGCGGCGCCGCTGATAAGCGCCATAAGCGCGGTCATAAACGCTGTTGTGGGCGGTATAGCGGCGGCGGTAGAAGGCCTCAAGATCTCATTGTCGGGGCTTTTGGGTAATATGGGTGTAGCACTGGGGGCTCCCGCCCAGTTGGAATCCTTTATCGCGCCGTTAGCCGACGCCGCCATATACGGTTCCACGACGGGGCTGGACCTTTCAGCGGTCTCGGGCGTGTTCACGGTGTCGGAACTTCCGACCTTCACGCTCGGATATGCCGCGGACACCGCGTGCGGGTTCTTTACATCGGCGGCGGTGAGCTCGACCGTAGCCTCTGCCGGGGGGTTCAACGCGGCTTCCCTCGCGGGCCCGTGCATCGCGGCTATAAGCTCCGGGCTCCTCGCGAAGGGCATCCTGGCCATGCAAACCCTCCCGGCGGTGGGGAACGCCGTCAAGCTCAAGATAACACCGGGCGACCTCCTTAAATCATCCCCCCGTGACCTCGCCTCCCAATTCGCGTCATTCGGGGTGGAGTTGGTGGAGGCGGATGATGCTTTACAGGAAATTATTGCAAGGGAAAATGAGGTAAAGTCCGCTCTCTCTGAATTAAACGATCTGTCGTTTAATTCGGAAGAACGAAGCGACAAGAACTCGTTTATCGAAAACGGGAAAATGCTATTTATATCCGGCAAAAATTTAAGTTTCAGGATGATAGAAAATTATCAAGAACCCGAGATAATAAGAGATAGCAGGGGTGTGTGCGCAAATATTGACCTTAATGTCAAGTGGCCGGGGAGCACAAGCTTGACATCAGTTATCATCGATGTTGGGCAAGTATTTGCTGGAAACAGTGCCGTTTTAAATAATGATGCTCTTACAGTAGTGTCTGCCAGCGATCGGTGGGATATGTCTACTTCTCTAGATGCTCAGGCAAGAGCAAAATTGTTCAATGAAGGCTACAGATTTGTCTACGGCGGCGGGATCAATACGGATGGGTTGACAAATCAAGACAGTGTGGGGAAGTATGATTTCGAGCTATTATATGATAAACTTGGTGGGAAGCATAGGATTAGCGTTGGTTTCAGCGCAAGTTCGGTGGGAGCGCTGAAATATATGGGCATGGAGTCGGAGCTGGTCGTTCTTGAAAAAAGAGCCGAGTTTCATGTCTTTATTTCTCCACAATTTACCCCTGAAGAATTGATTCAGCAGATGAAAAAATCTGGAATATCGAGCGACAAGGTAATAGTAGTCGAAACTCAAGGAGATATGAGAAAGGTGCCTGGTGGCGATTTTGCTGATAATTTGAATTCAGACGATTCACTGAAGTGGAATCATGTGAAACTGATAAAGGGGGACGGAGTTAGTGATTGGAATTCTTTTTCAAGCCATAAGGCTGCCATAGAAGGTCTGCTCAATGGGGAAACTTTTGACATTATTGACAATGGTGAATTTAAGGAAAAAATATCTTTAGAACAGGTCTTGAAAACTATAATAAATGGGAGAAATCAATAATGAAATTCTTTAAAAAGACAGTTTTTATTTTATTGATCATTGCCGCGGTTGGGTCGCTCCCGATCTTTTTTAATTTCTTTTGGGTGATTCGGGGGTATTTGGATCCCGATCTGGTTAGCAGGGGAATGGATAATTACAGGAATAGATCGTCTCGGTTTTTAATTGGGGAGATAAGGAGCTTTAGCCCCTACAATTCTCATGTTGCGATGAAGGTTTTGGTGGAAAGAAAGGATAGAGAGGCAGTTGAGGCTATTGCCGAGCTTTTAAAGTCAGGCAATTCGCAAAGAAGAGCTGACGCGGCCAAAGCCCTTGCTTCAATAGGGGACCAAAGGGCTATTGAACCCTTGTTAGAATTGCAGAAAAAGGGCAGAACGAGCTCGGATTACCTTATTTCTATGGAAGCACTTTCCGCTTTGCATTACGAGAAGATCTATCCGGAGATCTTGCAGATGGTGAAGGACGGATATCATGTGTCATGGGCAATCGATATGCTGGAAAACTTTGGGAATAACTCCGAAACACAAGTAGTTTTGAAGAACATAGCTCAAAATAATCCACAGGAGTATGTCCGAACCAAGGCAAAAAACACGCTTGATAGAATTAATAAAGACGTTTCCGGGAGGCAAATGAGATTATAAGCTCGGGGTCAGACCTTGAAATGTGAAATTGAACGTTGTGTGTGAAAGGTGTTGCGGATTTCCCATTTCAAGGTCTGACCCCAAAGCCTGAATAAGGAAATTCTCCAAGGCAGGTTAAAATGAAAAGCTATAAGATGTTGGCGAAATTGTGTCTGGTAATGACTGGTCTTTGGGTGGCCCTCCAGGTGGCATGGTATTTTATGTATGAGACCTTGCCGCTGAAAGACGTAGATAAGATCGAAAGAACTTATAAGGGTTTATCGTCTGATGAGTTGCAGGGGAAACTTGATAGTTTCATTATTTTTGATCCATACAGGGTTATTGCCGCAAGTGTCTTATGTGAACGTAAAGACCCCAAAGTTGTTCCCTACCTGATCCGAGAGCTGAAGTCATGGAATAGGAGTAGAAGAAGTACCGCAATGATGGAGCTTGGGAAGATCGGAGATGAACGGGCCATTGCCCCACTTATGAAGATCGCTACAGGAAGCAGAGTTGACCTTACCTATGATGGGGTAGCAACGCCGGACTACATTCAAGCCCTTGAATCTTTAGCTAAAATGAAATACAAAGAAGTGCGCCAATATGCGGTTGAATTTGCTGCTCTTAAAAATGATTTAAATGATTTTAGGGCATATGGCATCACGATGCTAGAATACCTGGAGGATCCCCAGGCTATTCCCTTACTCTTGAAGATCTCTAAGAACGATCCAGAAGATTATATTCGCCACAAAGCGCAAAGGGCAATTGATAAGATAGAAGCAGCGCAACTTCAGGAGTAAACGTATAAGCTCGGGGTCAGACCTTGAAATGTGAAATCCGCAACACCTTTCACGAACAACGTTTAATTTCACATTTCAAGGTCTGACCCCAAAGCCTGGACTAAAAAAGTTATGCTGATGACATGTGGAAAAAACTCCTGAAGATCATGGTCATAGTTGCCGTTATGATGGCAGCGTATCCTGGAGCTTTCTATTTATACTGGCTATGGCGAGCAATATCGGAGGATCCGATGATCCTGATACGAGAAGAAGAGGGGATGAAATTGCTTTCCACTGAGGAATTGATGCGAAAGATGCATAGCGTGGACCCGTTCAGTCCATACCCAAGCATGGCAATATCGATTTTAGGGGAAAGAAAAGCAGAAGAAGCGGTTCCGGCGTTGATCAAAAAGCTTAGCTCCCGGGATAGGGGGACTCGGCAGACCGCGATCACAGCATTAGGAGAAATTGGTGACAGAAAGGCTATTCCCGATCTCATGAAGATTGTAACAACAAGATCCGAGAATGATTATGAATATCGGCTTGTTTTAGAATCATTAGCTAAGATGAAGAGTGAAGAGGCATATCCCTATGTGGTTTATTTGGCAAAAAAGAAGAACCCGATATCAATTGCTCTGTTGAGGGAATACGCGGATCCAAAAACAATCAGCATGATCGAAGATATGGGGGCAAAATTCAGCGGGAACGATATCCTTGATGAGGTCTATCGCCCAAGGATCGACGAAGCTATAGCGCACATAAAGAAAGTCAATAATATTGGTGATTAAGCTGGGAGTGAAACCGTTGTTTGTCATCCCTGCGGGGGCAGGGATATAACGTTAGATCCCTCCATTCGTCGCGTCCGGGATGATGGAGGGGGAGTAACTACGCAATAACGCACCTTTGATCTAAAGCCTGAGGTGAGGGGATTCTTCAAGGCAGGTTAAAATGAAGAGCTATATGATGCTGGCAAAACTGTGTCTTGTAATGGCAGGTCTTTGGGTGGCTCTTCAGGTTGTGTGGTACTTTATTTTTATTACAATCCCATCAAAAGAGATTAAGCAAATTGAGGCAAGTCACAGAGGTCTGGGGTCTGATATTTTATTGAAAAAACTCGATAGTCCCATCATTTATGATCCTTATAAATTCATAGCTGTTAGTGTTTTATGTGAGCGCAAGGACCCCAAAATTGTTCCCTACCTGATTCGAGAGCTGAAGTCATGGAGTCGGGATCGGAGACGAGCAGCAATGTTGGAGCTTGGAAAGATCGGCGATGAACGCGCCATAGAGGCTCTTGTGAAGATCGCGAAAAGTAAACCGATTAATTATAGCCTTTCCGAAGATATCATTGTTCCGGACAATATTAGGGCCTTGGAGGCTCTGTCAAAATTGAAATATCCTCCAGCTTACAATTATGCGATAGAGATGGCTAATTCAAATAGGTATAGGGCAAATGGGGTTCTAATGTTGGAGTATCTGGAGGATACCAAGGCTATCCCCTTGCTCAAGAAGATCGCTCAAGATGATCCGGAAGATTACATCCGTCACAACGCGCAAAGAGCGATTGATAAGATAGAAGTGGCGCAATTCCAGGAATAAATAGACTCGAGCTATAAGCATGGGGTCAGACCTTGAAATGTGAAATTAAACGTTGTGTGGGAAAGGTGTTGCGGATTTCACATTTCAAGGTCTGACCCCAAAGCCTGAATTCATGCCATGGCAAGACCATATAGAGTACAAGGAAAAGACTGTATCTATCACATTACAAGCCGAGGTAATGAGCGTAGAGCTATATTTCATTTCGAAAAGGATTTTTTAAAATTTCTCGGATATCTAAAAAAGGCAAAAGAGAAATTTAAATTCTATCTCTACGCTTATTGTCTGATGAAAAACCACTACCATCTCTTCTTGGAAACTACTTTGCCTAACCTGTCCAGAATAATGCAATATATCAATACTTCCTATACGGTGTATCACAACGTTAAATATGAAAAGTGCGGGCATCTGTTTCAGGGGAGATATAGATCAATACTTGTTGAGGCCGATAGCTACTTTCAGGAGCTTTCCCGGTATATACATCTTAACCCGGTGAATGCTAAGGTGGTATCTTTGCCGGGTGAGTACAAGTGGTCCAGCTATAACGAGTGGATAGGAGAAATGGATACAGGCCTTATTGACATGAAAGAGATGGAACGATATCTTAAGATCTCAAGAGCTGACTATGAAAAGTTTGTGATTGAGGGCATTGGGGAGGCTGGGAGGTCACCGCTCGACTCCCTCTATGCTGGATTTATACTTGGAAGCGAGCAATTTATTAAGGATACGATCTCTAATATTGGAACAGAACTTGAGGATAAAGATATTTCGTATAAGATGGATTTACAGGCTTTAGACCCGATCAAGGTGAGGGAGATGGTTGCCAGGTTCTATGGGTCAGAAACTGACATATTATGTGGTTCGGATGATAGGTCTATGCTGGCCAAGAAAGTGGCGATATACTTACTTAAAAGGTTAACTGCAATGACAAATAGGGAAATAGGTGATCAGTTCGGTATTAGCTATTCTGCGGTGAGTAAGGTAGCGGGAGGGGTAGATAGGTTGATGGAAGAGGATAGAGGTTTTAGGGGCGGTGTTGAGAGAATAATTTCACATTTCAAGGTCTGACCCCAATGAGCAGGTGACCCAATAATTAGGGGGATAGAATGAGGAAGTGTCCAAAATGCGGCAAGGTCTATGATGACAGCTGGAGCAGGTGTCTGTCATGTTCTGTTGAGTTGTTAGATCAGGATCTGATAGCGCGGATAATCCGCGCCAATGAGTGGAGTATCTCGGAAACTCAAAAAAAGGAACTTGAGGAGATACAACGCGGTATCCGGAGCATAGATGAAAAGATGCGGATTCTACAGGAGGAATTTATTCGGGCAAAAGATTCTCTAAACCGGGAGAAGGATCGTTTGAACATGGTCCTGAGCGGTCCCAAGGAGGAAGCCACCGGTTATCCAGAGATGTCTTCTACCACCACTCCGATAACCGACCCTCAGGTCAAGCTTGAGCCCGCATCCAAGGTGGCACCCAAACAGGCACCAACTCCGGTATCAAAAGAACGTTTCGGGTTACGATCCGGTCTGAAGCGCTCAGCAAGGATAGCTCCGCTTGAAACAGAACAGACCGGTTCCATTTGGAGAGGACATGAAAAGGGTATATCCGAGAGCTTTGAACAGGTTCTGGGTGGGAATTTGTTCAATAAACTGGGTATATTCGCTGTAGTGCTCGGCGTAGCGCTGTTTTTGGGGTACTCATACCAGTATCTTGGTCCTTTGGTAAAACTGTTAATTGGTTATGCCTCCGGAGCTGGGTTGCTCATTGCGGGAATAGTTCTAGAAAAGAAAAAAGACATTTCCGTGTATGGAAAAACGCTTATTGCTGGCGGATGGGCGATCATTTATTTTTGCACATTTGCCATATCGCATATTCCCGCGGTGAAGATAGTCAACAATATGGCAGAAGGGATTACTTTATTGCTTGTTGTTTCCGTTTTGGTCGTGGCTCACACCTATAAATACAGGTCGCAATTGGTTACCGGGTTTTCGTATTTGCTGATATTCGTCAGCCTGATGACCGCCCCGCCGACCCTTTACACCGTAGCCGCTGTTCTTGTCGCTGCCGCTTCGCTTGTGTTCTTCATGTTGCGGAATAGCTGGAATTCATTCGGGGCCTACGGTCTCATGCTGACTTACATAAGCTACATTGCTGTTCCCAGAGCGGTGAGAACCCCCATGGAATTTGTCGCTTCCGTGGCGTTTCTTGGTATCTGTTGGGCCATATTCACTTTCGCTGTCATGCGAATGAAAGTTGAGGATAAGAAAGATGAGGCGATACGTGCTTTTCCGAGGAACATTAAAGACCTTACTCATATCCTTAATGTCGCTCTGGTTTCATTGTGCGTCTGGCTATTGATCACGTCTTCTGGAATGACGCGGTTTATCCCTCACATGTTGGCTTTAGGTACGGCGCTTTACCTTGTTCTTACGGTGGCAAATCGAATATTGGGTCAAAGGTCCTTATCCATGATCAGCTCTACGGCGGTCATAGGTTTTGTCTCTGCCTGGATATTTTTTCGGTTTTCAGGAGTGCCATTATGTCTGGTTTTTTTGATGTTTGTCTGTTTGGTGTCTCTCGCGGGCACTTATTTCAATGAGAAGTACTGGAGGATCCTTTCTTATATAGGTTATTTCAAGGCCATTTTATTGCTAGGACAGTTAACGGGCGGGAGGGCCGGAGGGATCATAGTTCCTTACGGTCAATGGCTTACTTACCTTGGATGGACGCTATTTTATTGGGTATTTTCAATTGTCACTTCCTGCTTGATCAAGAATGATAAAAAACTCGACCTTGGCGGGGAAATCGCGTTTGGAGCGAGAGAGGCGATGATCATCGGCAACGCTATAATTTTTTTGCTTATGGTAACCTACTTGCTTGACAGTGGGTATTCGTATTTTGACGGCCCGATGATGCAGCTTATTTCCGGATTGTATCTTATTCCAACGATACTGGCATACAGGAAAAAGACGCGGTCGGTTGTGGTGACCGCGTCAAGCTTCGCGATATTTTCATGTGCCGTATGGCTGGACAGGACGGTCAGTTCGGCTGCTTCGCCATTCGCCTTTTTCTTATTCTTACAGTTGGTTCTCCTTGCGGGTGTTGTGTTCAAAGAGAGATATTGGAGAATGATCGCTTATTCCGGGCTTTTTTGTGTTCTTCTGACATTAGTGATGAAGATGAGCGGGAAGCATCTTTTCAGCGATCATATTCCCGAGGTAAGGTGGTTCCTCTATCTCGGGATCATGTTGCTTGGAGGGATCTTTTCCACGGTCAACGCTCTTCTGGTCAATGAAGTTGATCCCGTAAAAATACGGGGTACAGATCTCGCGATCGGAGTTAGGGAGATATTTCTTACGGTCAACGCGGCCATATTGATATATGCGGGATGGTATCTTCTTTCTTTAGGGTATCTTTCTTATAAATTATCTATGTTGTTTTTGGGGATGGAAGCATATTTCCTTATTTCCGTATTGACGAGATCGAAGAAGGAAAGAATGCTCATGATAATCAGTTCTACGGTTTCCGTTATCCTAGCATCCGCGTGTTTGGTTACCCGATATTCCGGCTACCCGCTAACTATCTCTTTTGTAGTGCTCACGCAAGTGATACTTGCCTGTGGAATACTGTTCAGGGAGATATATTGGCGTCTCTTATCCGGTATCCTGTTGATGGCAGTGCTTGCAAAACTTGTACTGCTCGACCCGTTTATGGCGGATTCCGCCGGCATATTTGCCGGTGTCAGCCAACGTTCTTTATTGCTTGTTGGCAGCTTTCTGATATACCTTTTTAACTACGTGCTCTATCTCCGGATCAGGCAAAGAGGGATGCTTTCAAAGATCGAATTGTGGTGGCCGACCTTCTTGTCCTTCGCGTTCCCGGCCATATACGCGCTGGCGACATGGTTGGACCTTCCGAAAGCATTGACAGCGCCAGCGTGGGGATTGATAGGAGGAGTGTTGTTCCATGTTGGATATGTAAAAAGGAACATCTATCAGAGATGGCAGGGATATGCCCTCGCGGCGGGAGGTTTCCTACGTCTGGTACTTTCCAACTTTTTGTTAGTAGGAGGCGTTTCCGTATTCAGCTACAGGCTTATGACAGCCGTGCCGGTTATTTTTATGCTGTACTATATAACACTCATGTTGGAAGAAAAAGCGCATGGGGTGGAGCTGACAATAAGAGAGAACAGGATGCACATCGTGCTTGAGCTCATGGTTTTCTCCGGGTTGATGCTTCTTGTGAGATATGAATGTCTCTCTTCTTACGTGGGATCCGCGTGGGCCGGGATATCCATCGTTTACCTTTTAAAAGGGTATTATTCGAAAAAGAGAGTAGATTATCCCATAGCGTCATTCGCTGTCTTGTGTGTCCTTCTTCGCGTATTATACTTTAACATTATGTATCCCGTTTACATGTTGGGTCCGGATATGGGGCTGGCGGGACCGGCTCTGGCCATAGCACTGCTATATCTGGGCAATGTCTTTTGTTCGGTGGTCGGACTTCACGGAATAACACTCGCGTCTAAAGTATATCAGGGTAGGTTGAGAATGATCTTGTACACGCCAAGAGTGGTACTTGGGGCTGTCGCGACCACTCTCTTGACGGCCCTCTTAGTGGCAAAGATCGGCGGTAACGCATTAAATATAACTTTGGGGATAGAGTCTTTCTTTCTGCTTTTAGGAGGGTTTTTTCTGAAGGACAGGTTTTTGAGATCATATGGCCTACTTATACTCCTTGTCACTGTGCTGAAGGTTTTTGTGATAGACATGAGACAGTATGGAACCTTGATGTACATTCTGTCTCTCATTGTCCTGGGAACGATATTGCTTTTAGTGTCTTTCATCTATACAAAGAACAAAGAAAAGATCAGGAATCTTGTATTAGAGGTGTGACATGAAGTGGAAATATGGCTTTCTGGTGGCGTGTGTCCTGTCGTGTGTCGCGTGTATCGCTGTCCTACTTGGATCCGGAGCTCCGCCGGACAAGGTTAGCTTGGATTCTGTTATTCGTATTGGGGAAACTGTTCTCCATCACATGGGCAGGACCGATATTATGCTAAATCACATGACCACGGCAAAGGAGATCGAACTGGGCGACCAACTATATGAAGAAATTAAGGGTAAGGGGCTTGTGGCTGATCTGGAAGGGTCTCCGCTTGATAGTTATGTGAGCAGGGTTGGTAAAACCTTGGCTCAAAAAGTTAAGCGCTCGGACATAAAATATAAGTTCCATATTATCAAGTCAAAATACCCTTTGGCCTTCGCTGCTCCCGGAGGGCACGTTTATGTTGGCATTGGGTTGCTTGAGAATATTGAGTCGGAAGCGGAACTGGCTTATTTGCTGGGACATGAGATGACTCATATTGACGCTATGCATATTGCGCTTGTGCGGGGAGGCATATCATTCAACACGTTACTGGAACCTGGTTATTCGGAAGTGCAGGAAGGGGAAGCGGATAAAGGAGGAGTATATTTGGCCTGCGCGGCAGGATATCATCCTATGGCCATGAGTAATCTTCTCAAGAACATTGACGCGGCATATGCGGAAAATAAGGAGCCACCCCGAACTATGACCCCGGTAGGGGATACAGTAATAGCGCTAGGGGGCGCGGTTAAAAGGTATTTTAACAGCCATCCTCCATCGGAAGAACGCATCGCGGAAATCAGGAAGTATGTGGACGAAGAAAAGTTATTTCTTCCGAACGAAAAATATTATATCGGGGAGATCAACTATCTGGACAAAATCGCTTACCCTGTGGTGAAAAGCGCGGAGGAGTTCAGCCATGATTATGTTTTGCGGGGAAAAGTCAGAGAGAGTGTAAGGAATGAAAATATTGAGGAGAGAACGGATAGTGTGTATACCGTTTATGGCCGCGTTAGTGTAGGGATGGATGAGAATAGTGTTGTAGATATGCTTCCGGCGCTTGCAAAAAATATTGATGGATCTGGCCGGATCAGTTATGAGGATATAGAGATATTCAGGTTCCACCAGAAAGATATTGTTGTTCCCGCAAGTCTTGTTATCGATATATCTAACGGAAAAGTTGTCGGGATAAAGATATCAGTAGAGCTTGGGGTCAGACCTTGAAATGTGAAATTCGAAATGCCTTTTAGGAATTACGTAAAATTTCACATTTCAAGGTCTGACCCCCAAAGTCACCCTCGGTCGGGATGACAGGGGAGATTCGTTTATCGTTGTTCGTTTATCGTTTTTCGAGGCACGAGCCACGAACCATGAGCCACAAGCGCTCAGCACTTTGCGGACGGAACGCACGACGCATCCCGCACGACGGAAGCACGCACGACGAGGCATGGGCCATGAGTCCTGGGTGTGCGTAGCCCCCAAAGCTTCCCTTGACAGCCGCATATTCATAAAGTATACTTAATTAACATAAATGTTAACTTGGTATACTTTATGAAGATCGCCAAACTTGATGAGATAAGCAAGATATATTTCACCACCAACGACATAGCTAAGGCTTTGGAAATAGGCCCGTCTTCAGCTAAGGTCTCGGCTAATCGGTACTGTGCTAAAGGGTATATTCTCAGGGTAAAAAGAGGTATGTACATACTTAAAAGCCGCTGGGAAACCCTCTCGGAAAAGGATCTTTTCGCTCTGGCGAACGTTCTTCAGGTGCCATCCTACATTTCCCTTACCACCGCCTTATCCTACCACGGGGTGACTACCCAGTTGCAGCAGGGATACATCGAATCCATTGCGCTTAAGAGGACCAAGTCAGTCGAAATAAAAGATATCTATTTCGGCTATACCCGTATAGGCAAGTCGCTTTATCATGGGTTCAGCCGCCAAGATGGTTTTTTTATCGCTTCTCCCGAAAAAGCGTTCCTTGACGCCCTGTATCTTTCGATTTTTGCCAAGTACGCTTTTGATACGTCCTCGATAGAGAAAGGAAAGCTTAACCCGGGGAAACTCCATAAGTTATCTAAAGATCTTCCGGAGAGGGTCAGGAAAGAGGTGAAAACATGGATATCCTGAAAAGACACGAGGTTTTCGAGATGGAGGTACTAGAGCTGCTTAACTCCGGGAAGCTTCTGGAACCGCTGGTTTTCGGCGGCGGGACCATGTTGAGGTTGTGCTATGAGCTTAACAGATATTCTGTAGACCTGGACTTCTGGTTCATTAAGGAAGCAGATACCTCGAAATACTTTTCGGCGGCTAAAAAAACGCTTTCAAGTAAATATGAACTTACCGATGCTTGTGATAATTTCAACACATTGCTCTTTGAATTGAGATCCCCGAACTATCCCAGACTGCTTAAATTGGAGGTCCGTAAGAAAGTTAAAAATTGCGATTGGCAGGAGCGCATAGCATATTCCAAGTTCAGCGACAAACAGGTGCTTTTAAGGACCCATACCCTTGAGCAGACTCTGTTAAATAAGATCGAGGCCGCTTTAGAGCGAAGGGAGATAAGGGACTTCTTCGATATGGAGTTTATTATCAGGAAGGGCATAAACTTACCCATGATACATCCTGACAAAGTTGAAAAAATGATAAAGGTCATTAAAACGCTGGGCGAAAAAGACTATAAGGTCAAACTTGGGTCGATACTTGATCCGGCCGCCCGCCGTTATTATGTGAAGAACGGGTTTTCCCTGCTTGAGGAAAAACTTGTTTCTATGAAACAGGGCATGGGGGGAGAGCGCACGACGTAATAATCGATGCGTAAGTTCATGGGGTGCTTGAGAGGACTGAGGAGGGGAGCGTAGTATCGTTTATCGTTTATCGTTTTTCGTTGTTCGTTTTTCGAGGCGCGAACCACGAACCATGAACCCCAAACTTGTCATCCCTGCGAAGGCAGGGATCCATAATATGAAAGTAGGATGGTCCATTTTCATCTTATAGATTCCCGCCTTCGCAGGGAATGACAAAGTGGGGGGCTACTCGGAAGTTCTCCACTCAATAACCCAATAACGCAAAGAACACAATAACGTAACTTTGGCTCAAAGTTCTCTCCGGCGCACAACGACCAAAGGAGTCTTATGTCTTCAGAGCACATATACGAGTTAAGCGTTTCACTTTCCGGCCGCAAGGCGTCGCTATCCGGACTGATCCGGGATATGCTTGTACGTCTTGGAACTGATGAAAAAGATATTGTCGAGTATGATGAAAAGGGGAGGGTGCGGCTCAGCGTATACTTCAGCGATGAAAAAAAGGCCGTTCAGGCCGTAAAGGGATTCTCCGGCTTGGGGCTAAAGGGGGTGCCGGCCAAACTTAACTGTCTCGGGGATTCATGGAAGACAGCGTGGAAAAAACATATTAAGCCTTTCACTCTCGCGGGAAGATTCCGCGTTGTGCCGCTCAAGGAGGAAAGCGGCGTTATGAAGATGACAAAAAAGGACATCTATATCGATTCCATACTGGCCTTCGGTATGGGCACACATCCCACCACAAAACTGGTCGCTGAAATGATGGTATCGACAAAACCCGGATGGGACACTTTTTTCGATATCGGCACCGGGACAGGTATTTTGGCCATTATAGCCTCGAAATTGGGGTCCTCTACCGTCTGGGCCGTGGACATAGACCCTGAATCCATTGAGACGGCCATGAAGAACTCCGAGGGTAACGACGTCACGTTATCGCTGATCAAGACGGCCGATATCATGAAATTCGGAAGAAAAAAGAAGTTCGATCTTGTCGCGGCGAACCTTATAACACACGACTTGTTAACGTTCAGGAAAAAGATCCTCTCATTCGTTGCACCGGGCGGATATCTCATTGTCTCGGGCGTTTCCTCGGACAACTATAAGACCTTCAGGAGATCTTTTGATGGGAAAGGCCTTAAGTGTCTCAAAGCTCCCAGTGAACGAGGATGGCACGCTGTGATGTACCGCTATTGTTAACAGGCCTTCGAGGCCCGTCGTGCGTTTTGCGTGATGCGTAGTGCGTCGTTTTTCGAACCCCGAACCACGAACCCCAAACTTGTCATCCCGAGCGGAGCGAACGAAGTGAGCGCAGTCGAGGGATCTAGTGTTTGGTTATTGCGTTATTGGGTTATTGTGTTATTGCGTGGTTATAGCAATACAGGTATTTTTGCGTAGAAGGCGGAGAGGTCCCTGTAATGCTCTAAGCACACAAAAACGCAATAACGCAACGAAAGCAATAACGAAAATAACTCAACAACGCCCGTACTGCTATTAGCACTCAATAACCCAATAACGCAAAAAACGCAATAACGAATTTCAGGACCACAAGGCCATCATTGACGAGTTACTCTCCTATGTGATATTTTGAAGGTAAGTTTTCGCGCAAATATTTTTAAACAAAGGGGTCCTACATGAAAACCGCGATAAGTTTGGTCGTGATATTTTGTCTGCTTTCCGCCTTTACGGGGGCATCTTACGCCGCTGTGGACAGCATCTACGAGGCAGCGGTTATTGAAATTGCCGGCGACGTTAAAGCCGATCTTCTGGGCGACGGGAACTGGGTCATGTGTTTTAAGGACCTTAAGCTCATGAAAGGCGCTAAACTTAAGACGGGATCGGCCTCATCGGTGGAAATAGCTTTTGACAAACAAGGCCTTAACGTATTGAAGATCAAGGAGAACACCACCCTGACCATAGATGATTCGCTTGTGAAACTGGCTCAAGGCTCCGTTCTCGCGCTTTTCAAGAACATAAAACCCGGTTCGTCTTTTGTGGTGAAGACCCCGAACGCCGCTTGCGGTATAAGGGGTTCCGGCATGGGAGTTGATTTTATAAACAACATGACAGTAGTAGCGGCTTTTGACGACAAGGTTTTTGTGCAGGGTCTTGACGCGGCAGGTAATCCAGTCGACGCGGAGGTAGTTATACCCGAAGGTTGGAAAAGCCAGGTGGCGGCCGGTAATGTAACTCCGCCCGCGGAACTTTCCGCTAACGAGCTTGCGGTGTGGGACGCTTTTGTGGAAGCAGTCCAGTCCGGCGCGGGTTCAAGCGAGGCCGCCGGAGAGGACGAACTTACCGAGGGCGAAAAGACCGAGACGGACACAAAGGACCTTGAGGACCAGAAGACCAAGCCCGAAGAGAAAAAGGTTATAAGTCCTTCCGGAAGCGAAGATAACTCCGATTCCGGCGGAAGTTTTTCGAATGGGTATGATGTTTAACTCCTTGTGCTTTTTCGTCGTGCGTAATGCGTCGTTTTTCGAACCCCGAACCATGAACCCGAAACTTGTCATCCATGTGAAAGCAGGGATCCATAATATGAAAGTAGGATTGCCATTTTCATCTTATAGATTCCCGCCTTCGCGGGAATGACATTGAAGCGGGTTGGTTTCTAGAATCACGAACCATGAACCCTGTGAATAGTGAATGGTGAATGGTAAGCGGAGAGCGGCGTCATTATTGCGTTATTGCGGGAAGCAGACCCCCTTCGTCATTGCGAGGAGCTCTTCACTTCTTGGCATTGCGAGGCGCCATTCACTCATTGTCATTGCGAGGAGCCGAAGGCGACGAAGCAATCTAAAAATACTTTTGAGATCGCCACGCCCCCGCGGTTTTGCTTCGCAAAACCAGTCACGGGGGCTCGCGATGACGGGCGCGGGAGGTCAACTTGCTGTTTGTGTTTCGTTATTGTGTTATTGCGTCATTGTGTTATTGAGTGCTTATAGCGATACAGGTATTTTTGCGTAGAGGGCGGGGAGGTCCCTGTAACGCTCTAAGCACACAAAAACGCAATAACGCAACGAACGCAATAACAAAACTTAAGTCCAAAATTCCACAAGTTTCTTGACCCCCGTCCCGCATGGTGTGTATAATACACACTATTATGAAAACTACAAAAAACCCTATATTGCCTATCCTTACATTTGTTTTTGCCTTGGCTTTGATCTTAACGGGCACTTCCCCGTATGCTCATGCCGCTAATGACGAAAAGGACATCAGGACGCGCCTGGAATACAAGATCGGCCCGCAGAACGTCCTCAAAATTGACGTGTATTACGGCAGGGATAAGAGCATGGAGAGAAAGGTAAGGGTGACCTCCAACGGTCTTATTACATTCCCGCTGCTTGGTGAGGTGCCTGTCCAGGGTATGACCGTCAACGAACTTGAGATCAAGCTTACGGAACTTCTAGAAAAAGACTATCTTGTGAACCCTCAGGTATCCGTGTTCATCGAAGAATACAGCACGGTATCCATTATTGGTCAGGTCAATAAACCCAGCACATATGAGATCAAAGGCAGGCTTACAGTGGTCGAGGCTATATCCATGGCCGAAGGGTTCACTAAAGTCGCCGCGCCCAACGGCGTAAAAGTTCTCCGTACGAACCCCGACGGTACCAAGACCACCCTGAACGTGCGTGCCGGCGACATTATCAACGGCGGCCGTAAGGAAGACGACATCGAGCTCAAGGCCGGAGATATAGTTACAGTGCCGGAAAGCTTCTTTTAAGTTGCAGGGAGACAGAGTTGCCAAGTTGCAGAGTTGCAGAGTTTGATGAGGGAGAATTGAAGTGCCGGAGTTGTTGGATAGCAAAGTAAAAGGAAAAAGGGGA
>JAQVSN010000124.1 GCA_028700515.1 Candidatus Omnitrophota bacterium | reverse complement strand
CATATATCCACCGGCGGCGGTGCTTCACTTGAATATCTCGAGGGCAAGGTGCTCCCCGGGATCGCGGCACTTAATGACAAGTAATTGTTCGTCCGTAGTTCGTTCCGAAACACGAACCACGAAACACGGACCACGAAAAGGACAGGAGCGACATGCGTAGACCGATAATCGCCGGTAACTGGAAGATGTATAAGGATATGGACGAAGCTGTCCAGCTCGCTAACGAGATAAAAAGGGGAGCTTACAGGATCGATAATGTTGAGATAATTCTGTGCCCCCCGTTTACCAATATTTCCGAGATATCGGAAATGACCGTAGAGAGCAATATCGGCCTTGGGGGTCAGAACTGCCATTGGGAGAAAGAAGGAGCGTATACCGGGGAGATATCGGTAGCTATGCTTAAAAGCGTAGGATGCAGGTACGTCATAATCGGTCATTCCGAACGGCGTAAGTATTTTTTAGAGACGGATGAGATCGTGGGCAGGAAAGTGAACGCGGCCATAGCGGGAGGGCTCGTACCCATAATGTGCGTCGGTGAAACGCTTGAGGAAAGAGAAGCGGGGAAGACCCTCGAAGTAGTGAAGACCCAGGTTACCGGCGGGCTCAAGGGACTTTCAGCCGATTATTTAGACAAGCTTATTATCGCGTATGAACCGGTTTGGGCTATCGGGACAGGTAAAACAGCTACGCCGGCCCAGGCTCAGGAAGTGCATGCCATGATAAGGAAACTTCTCAAGGAGCTTTATTCCGAGGAGTTCTCCTATTCCAGACGGATACTTTACGGGGGCAGTGTTAAGCCGGACAATGTGCTCGAGCTAATGAAAGAGGATGATATAGACGGAGGTCTCATAGGCGGAGCGAGCCTCAAGGCCGATGGTTTTGTGGATATGATAAAGATAACATCAAGTCTCTACGCTGAAAAAGGGGAATAAATGTATTGGGTAATAATAGCCGTTCATGTAGTTGTCTGTCTGATACTCATTGCCGTGATACTTCTCCAGGCAGGACGCGGAGGCGGTCTTAGCGAGACCATGGGCGGGGACACCGCGCAGTCAGTTCTCGGCACACAGGCCCCCACCGTCCTTAAAAGAGCCACAGAGGTCAGCGCGATAGCCTTCATTGTAACGTGCCTTATACTGGGAATGATGACCGCGAGGAGCTCCAGATCCATCATGGGCGCAGGGGTGCCCGTTACGACCCAGGCTATGCCGATAGTACCGGGAAGTTCTGATATGCCTGAGGAGAATCCGTTGGTCGATTATTGATATGCGACTTAAAAGAGCCGTGAAAAGCGTTAAAAGGCCACTTGCCGTTATATCGGTAGTGGCCTTTTTGTTTTGTTTTTGTGTTCTTGTCTGGGCATCCGGGGCAGGCACGCGCGACGCTTTTGTGGGCGCCTCAATAGGGGAAGCGCGTATCCTTGTGCCGTTTCTTGCCGATGACACCGCTTCCGCGTCGATATGCGGCATGGTGTATAACGGTCTTACCAGGATAGATAAGAACTTGAATGTTACAGGGGATCTCGCCGAGAGCTGGGATGTCGCCCGCGGCGGAATGGAGATAACTTTTTTCCTTCGTAAAGGCGTCAAATGGCATGACGGCGAACCATTTACATCGGCGGACGTGGTCTTTACTTATGAGAAGATCATGGATCCGGGTACCGGATGCCCTTATGCCGCGAATTTCAGGGATATTGAGTCTGTCACGGCCGTGGGAGATCATACGGTAAAGTTCTCGTTTTCCAGACCATATGCCCCGGCGCTTGTAAAGCTCGGTATGGGTATCATACCAAAGCATCTTTTTTCAGGGATCGGGGACATGAGGTCGTCACCCTACGCGAGATCCCCGGTCGGGACCGGGCCATACCGTTTCGAGGAGTGGCAGAGAGGTCGATATCTGATACTTAAAGCGAATTATGACTACTATGAACACTCTCCGGGCATAAAGAGATACGTACAGCTGATTATTCCCGACCAGTCGGTACAGTTCCTTGAGCTTCTTTCCGGAGGGATAGATTCCATGGAGCTTAACCCATACCAGTATCGTCTCCGATCGGACACGGACCTGTTCAAAAACGAGATCGAGAAATATGAGTATCTGAGCCACTCTTATACCTACATAGGTTACAATCTCAGGGATCCGCTTTTTTCAGATGTGAGGGTAAGGCAGGCCTTGAGCCTGGCGATAGATCCGAGAGAAATAGTAGATTCGGTCCTTTTGGGATTGGGAGAACCATGCACCGGTCCCTTTCTGAAGGGATCGGCCTATTACAATGACTCGGTGCCGGGCTATCCGTATGACATGGAAAAGGCGAAAAGGCTTCTTGAGGATGCCGGTTGGGTCGATACGGATGAAGACGGTATTCTTGAAAAGGACGGAAGGGAGCTTCGTTTCGTGCTTGCAACGAATCAGGGAAGCCAGGTAAGGGAGGACGCGGCTACCGTTATACAGCGTCAGTGGGCGGGAATAGGCGTAAAGGTGGAGATACAGGTCGTCGCCTGGGCCGCGTTCCTGGACCATTTCATAGATAAAAAGAATTTTCAGGCGGTAATACTTGGATGGACACTCCCGGTGGATCCGGACCCCGACCCCATATGGCATTCCAGGGCGTCCGCACCCGGAGGGTTGAATTTTGTTTCGTATTCCGATCCTGAGGTGGACAGGCTTATCGATGAGGGAAGGGCCGAATTCGATCCCGGAGAGAGAAAAAGGATATACCGCGAGATACACCGTCTTATATCCGAGGACGCGCCTTATACTTTTTTGTTCTTCCCTTACGCCACCCCGGCCGTGAACAGGCGTTTCAAGGGGATAGAACCTGCTCCGGCGGGCATAGGATATAATTTCATAGACTGGTACGTGCCTGAGGATGAGGTGAGGTATAAGTTCTAGATGATCGTAAAAGGACGCAAATTCCTTTAATGAATAGGTTTTTATGAGGCGATATGTAATTAAAAGACTTCTCTTAATGGCCCCGATGCTTATCGGTATTTCATTTATCCTCTTTGCCGTGATGCATCTCGCGCCGGGAGACCCCTCGAGCATACGTTATGGTCTTAACCCCGAGGTTTCAGACAGCGCCAGGGCCCGGTTCAACAGCATGTATGGCCTCGATAAACCCATTTCCGAACAGTTCATCGGATGGATGAAAAGGATCGCGGTCCTGGACCTTGGGAGGTCGCTTATGGATGACGCTCCTGTCAGGGAGAAGATATTATCCCGGCTTCCCGCCACGCTTCTTTTGCAGGTAGTATCCCTTGCCGTGATATTTTGTCTTGCCCTGCCGATAGGGGTCCTAAGCGCGGTGAGGAAAGATTCGGTTTTCGACCGTGTTATGACCGTATCCGTTTTTGTGGGTTACGCCATGCCGGCCTTCTGGCTGGCGCTCATTCTGATAATGGTGTTCGGAGTAAGGCTTCAGTGGTTGCCCATATCCGGAATGAGCCCATGGTACGCGCAGTATCTGAGCTTACCGGAGAACGTCCTTACTCTCGCGCGTCATATGGTCCTGCCGGTCATTGTTACGGCTTTCGGCGGTCTGGCCGGGCTTTCCAGGTATTCAAGAGCAAGCATGATAGAAGTTCTCGGCGAAAATTACATACTGACCGCCCGGGCCAAGGGGCTTCGGGAGAGAAGGGTTATACTGGTGCATGCACTGAAGAACGCATTGCTTCCCATTATAACGATATTGGGGCTTACTCTACCGGCGCTTATTTCCGGAAGTTTCATTTTTGAGACTATATTCGCCTGGCCGGGTATGGGCAGGCTGGGGTATGAGGCCGTAATGAACTATGATTACCCGATGGTGATGGGTGTTGGGCTCATCTCGACCCTGCTAACGCTTGTCGGTGTATTTTTATCCGATGTAGCTTACGCGCTCGTGGACCCGAGGATCAGGTTGGAGGGGAGGAAGTGAGCGGGGGAGAGGAAGACGTAGTGCGTCGTGCGTGAGGAACGTTATTGTGTTATTGCGTTGTTGTGTTATTGTGTGATACGTCCTCATGACCCATGACACACGACCCCTGACCAGTTATCGTTACTGGTCATGGGCCCACGCTTCTTATTGGTACTGACCGAAAACAAAACTATGAACAAGCGGCTTATATTCGGAATATCGGTGGTGATCCTCATGGCGCTTATAGCGGCGTTGGCGCCTTTTATCGCTACACACGACCCGCTCAGGACGGATCTTTCCCTTGAGGGAATGTTGCAACCTCCTTCGAAAGAACACTTTTTCGGGACGGACAATCTCGGGCGTGATGTCTATAGCAGAATGGTTTACGGCGCGAGGGTTTCCTTGAGCATTGGTTTTATCGCTGTCCTCATATCGCTCGTGATAGGCGGTTTTCTGGGAGGTGTCAGCGGATATTACGGAGGCATTATCGATTCCGTGATAATGCGCCTCGTCGAGGTGATGTACTGTTTCCCGAC
>JAQVSN010000123.1 GCA_028700515.1 Candidatus Omnitrophota bacterium | reverse complement strand
GGGAGTTCTATGGGAGAAGCTCGGATATAATATACCCCCCGGTAGATACCGGAGAGCATCTTGTCTCCAGAGAGGATAGGGGGTATTACCTTGTGGTGTCCGCACTTGTTCCGTATAAGAGGGTAGACCTTGCCGTCAAGGCCTTTACCGGGAATGGCAGGAGGCTTGTCGTAATAGGCGAAGGGAACGTCTCCGAGGATGTCAGGCAGGGGGCAGGACCGAACGTCGAGTTCCTTGGGTGGACAGATGACACAAAGCTCAGGGAGTATTATTCCCTCGCGACGGCGCTTATATTTCCGGGCGAAGAAGATTTTGGGATAGTACCTCTTGAGGCTCAGGCGCATGGTAAACCGGTGATAGCTTATGGTAAAGGCGGGGCCCTGGAGACGGTCGTGCCTCTTGAGGGTCAAGGGTCATGTGTCAAGGGTCATGGGGGAGGGGCGACCGGAGTGTATTTTCCTGAGCAGACGGTTGAGGCTCTGAACAAAGCTGTTGAAGAGTTCGAAATGAACAGGGATAAGTTTGACCCTGACGTCATAAGGGCCAACGCCTTAAGATTTGGGCGCGACAGGTATAGGAATGAGATAAGGGAGTATATCGAGAGTAAACTTGAGATCGTAGTATAGTTTATGCGTTCATGTTTTTATGTGTTTGTTCAGCAACCATCAACCCATTAACGCATCAACGCATTAACCCTTTAACCCATTAACGAGAATGACCAACCATAAACCTTTCAAGATAGGCCCGATATTGTTGATCGGCGATGTTATCGCCATCAACGCCGGATTTCTTTTTACTTACTGGCTCAGGTTCAATTCAGGGGCTTTTCCCATAATATACGGAACCCCGCACGTAAGCCATTATTTCCCCGTGTTCCCGTTCCTTACCATAATAATGCTTTTCATAATGCGGTCGGAGAACCTGTACTCAGCGAAAGCACGTCTTTCCATCGTCGATGAGGGGTTCCTCATAATCAGGACCGTGGTCATAGGGATATTCATATTCATGGCGGCAACCTTTGTTTATCGTGAGTATTCATTTTCACGCGGCATGCTGATGCTCTCCTGGCCGGTCCTTGTGATATTTCTCGGCATCTGGAGATTCATCGCGAACCGTGCGCAGTTCTTTGTCCGCAAAAAGATAGGGAAGACGCGGAACCTCCTTATTGTCGGCGACGACCTGATGGTGGGCAGGATAATTGATCATATAGCCTCCGATCCCCACTGGGATTACAACGTGAAGGGTATTATGCGTGCCGAGGAGCCCCCCGGGACTTCTTCGGCGGGAGTACCCATCCTGGATGGCACTCAAGGCCTCGGGAGACTGATAGATTCTTATGATATCGATTCCGTGATACTTACGCGATCTGATCTTCCTCGGGCGAGGATACTTGAAATGATCCTCGAATGCGAAAAAAGGCTTGTCGAGTTCAGGCTTGTGGCGGACCTTCTTGGTATGGTGACGAACCAGGTAGATATGAGGAGTATTGACGGTGTTCCTCTTCTCGGGCTTAAGGAGTCACCTTTGGCCGATAGTTTTAACCGCGCGGTAAAAAGGACCCTGGACATATGTTTTTCGGCGCTTGGGATCTTTTTTCTCTCGCCTCTATTGGTCGTAATAGCCGTATTAGTGAAGCGAGGTTCGTCCGGACCGGTACTTTATCTTCAGGAGAGGATAGGAGAGGACGGGAGGCTTTTTAAAATGATGAAGTTCCGTACCATGGTCGCCGATGCCGAAAAGGAGACAGGTCCGGTATGGGCGAAAGAGAACGATCCCAGGCGTACGGGGATAGGAGCTTTCCTGAGGAAAAGCAATATAGACGAGCTTCCACAGCTGTTCAACGTGCTTAAGGGAGAGATGAGCCTTGTAGGGCCGAGACCGGAAAGACCGCATTTCGTGGAAAAATTCAAGGAAGATATTCCGCGCTATATGGCGCGTCACAAGATAAGGTCCGGGATGACGGGCTGGGCCCAGGTCAACGGCCTGAGAGGTAATACGTCGATACAGGAGAGGACAAAGTACGATCTCTACTATATCGAGAACTGGTCTCTGGCGTTCGACCTGAAGATACTGCTTATGTCGGTATTCGCGATGAAGAACGCGTATTAGCTCGTTTATCGTTTTTCGTTGTTCGTTTTTCGTAGCTCGATAAACGAATAACGATAAACGAAAAACGAAAGCCTTTGCGTGTTGACTTAACCTATGACGCATCCCGTGGACAGCGCGATCGGGGACTTAAAACAAGTATGAAGATAACTAAAACCCACATAGTAGCCATTTGCGACAGGGTAATGGAATATTCATTCTATACCCTGCTTGTGGTGGTGGCTTTTTCGAATTCCTTGGTGGAGATCGCCGCGGTGTCGATGATATCGGCATGGGTCCTTAAGATGGTCATTGAGAGGGATCTGGGACGTCTCCCAAAAGTTCCGACTGTATTTTTTTTGTTGTTCCTGGGATGGGTCATTTTATCCTGTTTTAACAGCAGCTATTCCAAGGAGAGTTTCAGAGGGGTTTTCAAGGTCCTTGAGCAGGGAGCGGTTTTTTTTGCAGCCTCTTCGGAGCTGAGGCATAAAAATATCCCCGGAAAAGCTTTTTTTGTGCTGGCCCTGGGGGCGATATTGATCTCTGTGAACGGGTTTTACCAGTATTTTTCCGGGACGGATCTCATACGGCACCGTGTTCTCCAGCCGGATGAGGCCATGAGACGGATATCATCATCCTTTGTGCATCCTAACGATTTTGGGGTCTATCTTATGGTGGTTTGCGTTACGCTGACCTCGGTGGTTATCTCGCGTTCGGCCAAGATATCAGGACGTGCGGTCGCGGCAGTATCCCTTACAATTTCGTCTATTGCGCTCCTGATGACGAGGTCGAGAGGTGCGTTCCTGTCGGCCGCGGCGGCTTTTTTGTCTCTTGGGTGGCTGAGGTCACGTAAAGTCCTTGCAGCTTTTGCCGTTATCCTTGTGGCGATTTTCGTTATCATGCCGGCCGGGATGAAAAAGAGTATAGTGGGGGTCGCTGATATCCATGAGGGGACGACATGGGAGAGGATCCAGCTTTGGAAGGGTACCATAGAAATGATAAAAGCCCATCCGGTGCTGGGCTTCGGGATAAATACATACAGCCGGAACTTTCCGGACTACAAGCCGGCTGATTATACCGATGTGAGGTATTCGCATAACTGTTACCTGCACATGGCGGCCGAGACCGGTATTCCCGGAGGGGTACTGTTCGCGGGTTTTATTTTGAGTGCTATTGTATCCGCTTCATCCCGTCTCAAAAGACTGGGACAGGGTTTTAAAAGAGATCTTGCCGCGGGGATCATAGCGGGCATGGTAGGGTTCGCGCTGAACAGCGCCGTCGATACCCATCTATTCTCGGTCACATTGTCCATATTCTTTTATGCGCTCCTGGGGTATTCTTTGACCCTTACCGACGATGAAAAAAAATACCGAACCTGATAAAGTGGTGGTACTTAGGACCGACCGTATAGGGGAAGTCCTTCTTTCCACGGTGGCGATAGACGCAATAAAGAGGCGTTATCCTGAGGCGAAGATATCTTTCGTGACATCGAGGTATTCAGAACCCCTTTTATCCACGCGCGCAGATATACAGAGACTAAAGCTTTTTGATACCATCAGGAAGAGAAATTTCTTCGCGGGAGCTTTGCATCTTGCCGCCATGCTTAAGGGGGAAAAGTTCGATACGGCCGTGATACTCAATCCTCACAAATCGCTGCATCTCGGGTGTTTTTTGGCGGGAATACCCCGGAGGATCGGCTATGACCGGAAATGGGGGTTTTTGCTTACTGATAAGATCCCCGATACAAAAAATGACGGCAAGAAACATGAAGTTGAATATGTTATGGACCTTCTAAGGCTCATAGACGTGAAGGGGGAGGTTCCCGCTCCGCGATTGTTTGTTGGACACGCCGATTCGGCCTATGCGGAGGGTATTCTGACGGGGAAAGGGATAAAAAAAGATAAGCCGATAGCGGTAGTACATCCAGGGAGCAGTAATAAGGCGAAGATATGGCCCATGGATAATTATTCCGATCTTGTCGCCAGGCTTAAGAATGAGACCGGGTGCGCCGTTTGCCTGATCGGCGGCAAGGAGGAACGCGTGCTTGCCGAAAGGATAATAAAGAGTTCCGGAGTAGATGCCGCCAACCTGGCCGGTGACCTTTCTCTTGCAAGGACGGCCGCGCTGCTCAAAAGGAGCCGTCTTTTTATCGGTAACGACGCGGGACCAATGCATATGGCCGCCGCTATGGGCGTTAAGGTAATAGCTATTTTTGGGCGCAATATCCCGGGTGTAAGTCCCGCGAGATGGCGTCCGTGGGGAGAGGGGCACGTAGTGTTCCACGAGCCGGCAGGATGCTCTCCCTGCGCGGACACAGCTTGTCCATATGATCACCGATGTCTCAGGAACATTACCGTGGACGC
>JAQVSN010000122.1 GCA_028700515.1 Candidatus Omnitrophota bacterium | reverse complement strand
ACAGTTTCGAATATCTTTTTGATTATATCTTCCTGTGTGATCTCCTCGGCCTCTCCCTCGTAACTAAGTATGATCCTGTGCCTAAGTATGTCGTACCCGATGGATTTCACGTCCTGCGGGGTCACATACCCCCTGGAGTTGATGAAAGCATAGGCTTTTGCCGCTTTCATAAGTGATATGCTGGCACGCGGGGAGGCACCCAGTTGTATCATGTTCTCAAGATCCTCAAGGGCATACTTTTTGGGGAATCTCGTGGCGAAAACCACGTCAATAATGTATTTTTTGATCTTATCGTCCACATATACTTCATCAACTGTCTTCCGGGCTTTCAATATGTCTTCCGTTGTGACCACGGATTCCGTCTCGATATCGGGAGAATCCTTCCCCATCCTCGTAAGTACCTCCAGCTCTTCCTCTGGCTCGGGATACGTTATAGTGAGCTTGAGCATGAACCTGTCAACCTGGGCCTCCGGCAGAGGGTAAGTGCCTTCCTGCTCTATTGGGTTCTGTGTCGCCATAACAAGAAAAGGCGGCTCAAGCTTGTAGCTTTCCGTCCCGATAGTGACCTGTCTTTCCTGCATAGCCTCAAGAAGCGCCGCCTGGACCTTGCCCGGAGAACGGTTCACCTCGTCCGCAAGTACGATGTTCGCGAAAATCGGTCCCTTTTTCACCTCAAATGTCCCTTTCTGTGCGTTATATATGAGAGTTCCAACTATATCGGCCGGAAGAAGGTCGGGTGTGAATTGTATGCGCTGGAAACGGGCACTGACACACTTTGAAAGCGTCATTATGGACAAGGTTTTGGCTAACCCAGGAACACTCTCCACCAAAAGATGCCCATTGGCGAGAAGCCCCACAACAAGCCTTTCCATGAAATATCGTTGTCCGACTATGACCTTCCCCATCCCATCCAAAAGCCCCTTCACAAAAACGCTCTCTTTTTTCACCTTTTCATTTATCTTATCCCTGTCGGCCGTCATATCTGCTCCTTTCATTAAAACCCGGCCCCTGATCCCAGGTTTTAAATAGTTCAAATACGTGTGATTTTATTATTATAATATTACACTACGCAAATGCATTATCAAAGCAAGCTCTGAAATCTACTTCCTGCCTGTCAGAAAAATTTTTTATAACAAGTTAACGTTATTCTGTCTATATAGCGAAATATCCAACGTGGAAATATCGAGGAAAATGGAGATAGGAACATTTTGCCATAACTCCCTTATGATATATAAACAACAGAAGGATCGGATCGTGAAGAGTAGCGGGGTGATAAATGAAAGACAAAATCATACCGGCAGAAAAAAGATCTTAATAGCTATCCCGAGGTTTCTAAAAACGGGTATCGCGGATCACGGGGGCCATACACAGTTTATGCCGCTGTAGCCATCTTCATGGCGTGTTCGTTTATAACTCTTAATTCTTCCGCCGGCATCCTTTCCACAGGAAGCATGTCTATTATTTTCCTCAGGACACGCAGAACACTGTTTATACTCGAAATGTCCAACAAGGCCAAGATGTCATCCACTGTCAACCTGTCCGGGCTCATGCTGAACGATCCGATAAAGTCGTTATATGAACTTACCGTCTCTTCGATAAAATCATTATTTTCCGGATAATTGGCGATATATATCACCCTGAACCCAAAGATCACGCTCCTTATAACTCCGGAGGCATCCCCCTTGTACGCCATGGGCATCATTACCGAATCTCTCAAACTCTGGCTTGTTTGCACAGTAAGCTGCAGGTCACGTCTTTCTTCTACTGACATGCCCGGATTAATGCCGATAATGCTGAGAGTATTCTTCAAAGACCGCTGGGACAAAAAATCTTTTTTTGTAAGACCATATCTACTGTAAACTCCGGTTCCAAACGTCACCCCGTCAGGATCCTGCATGGTATACAGTTCAACAAATATCCTTTCAATGTTGTTGTTAAGGGATGCTATCCATTTTTCCGCCTCTGTACCGGCAAGACCTTCCATTACCTCAACAGGTATACGCAAAAGTACAGGCTCCTGTCCTTCGGCAATGAATCCTCTGAAAAAGTCCTCGTTGGCCGAAACATATCCGGTCATGGCTTTAGCCAGTTCGATGGATGCGTCTTTCCCTTCCATGACCTCAAGTCTCGCCATATCTTTTGTATATTTAATTATCTCATTTATGCTAAGCTTCCTGTCATCGGGAAGACCTTCATAGTTAACTCTTCCGGAGGGTATGTACTTCTCTTCCTCGTAAGCTGCTCCAAGACTTTTTTCTCCTACACCAGTATCTTTCTCTCGAATCACTATTCTCGGGAGTTTGGGTATTTCCCGAGCCAAAGCTTCCAGATCGAGGGGGATCGAATCACTTTTCAAAACACCCGGGATAGCCGCCAACACGGACTGAAGCCCCCCACTGTACATTTTCCATGAAAATAGTACGATACCGGCCATAACTAAGATCAAAGCGGAAAGTTGCGGAGACATAAAAAACGCAAATGAGGCGATCACTCCTCCCCCCAGAACAATCTCGATATTCGTAAAATTGCTGCGCCGCAATACACTTTCAACATCCCTTGAAGACCTTTCACCTTCTGTGCGACTTCCGGTTCCTGTTCCCGGGAACAATAGCAATCCCTCCAGGCCTTCCCCAGATTCATCCATCATAATAAATATCCAGTAAGCTTTTCCGGGTAACAGGGTCTTATTGAAGACATATCTCCCCTTTACCGGATCCCATGACCACGCCCCTTCCATAAGGCTGCTCGCCCCATTCAGGAACTCAATATCGCTTATATCAACTTCGGACGAAGGCCCAGCAATGAGGTTCCACCCAGGACGTACTGGGATTTTCTGGGGTCCGGCCTCAGCCATACCCTGAACATTTATGCTTATATCCTCAGGGCCACGGTTAAATATCACATACCCTTTACCCGGCTCAAAGAAGCCGTCATCTTTCACAATACAGTAAGCCCGAGATGCCGGATCATAACTAAATATTATCGACCCCGGAGGAACTACCTCCCTGAATGGCTTAAAACTGGTTCCGAATGTGCCTACAAAATTCCATCCGATTTTAAGAGTTATGGTCTGCTCCATCTCCACAAAATCCGGAGGTATTACAAGCTCAGGCTCCTCTATCTCAGGGGTTGGTGCGGGAGTAACCATCCGAGTCCCGCTAAGGGAGGGCACCACCATTAAATTGAGATACTGCCCGCCGCTATCATATTCATAACTGCTCAGGTAATCCCATGTGTCTGCCGTTCCTCGTCTAAAAAGATAGACATGTACATACCGCGTGTTCCCATTAGGATGATATTCATATGTTTTAAACTCGCCTTTTTCCACATTCATTACCCATTCCAGGTGTCCCATGCCATCACTTATATTTTCGTCACTGTATTTGTATATGTCGCCATTGGATTTCCATACGATCTCAACACGGTTATCGTTATTTATGTAAAATTTATATGTCTCCACTTTGTCAGCGTCGTATACCGACTTATACGCCCATAGCCAGCCATTATAGGCCGGGCTTTCTCTGTTATTATCAAGGTTCAATTGTTCCCCCTTGTGCACCAATACCTGGGTCTCGAGGAGGACATCATCGGTTTCGGGGCTTACAAAAACATCACCCCCCCGATCGGGCTGATATGTACCGCTATAAACATCTATTATGACCTGTGTGCGGCACCACTCATATACATAGTATTTGTCCGCGGACACGTCACAGTGCATCCATGTTCGCCCCCTGCCGGACCCGGCATGATCTTCATTAAGAAATTCCGTGATAGCAACAGCGTCGGAATGCCTCTTGAGATTGCCGTTCGGGTAATACTCCAAGCGCGACATAAGGACATGGTGCGCGGGGTCACTGGATCCGTAACGCTCCTTAATGAAAAGCCGCAGATCAACGGCATTGTTCAAGTTCGCGTATTCTATCAGGTCATACCATTCGTCGGTAAAATTCACTTCCGCCCATATCCGGCCGTTCGAACCTGTCAGACCTTCGCGCCTAAAATAGTATTTGGTGTGTTTACCTTCGGCGTCATGCATGATCTCTTTCGTTCTGAGTCGCGCGATATTCGGGTCAAAATCCACCCATTTCCCGTATTCGTCATTAAAAAAACAGTCATAATAGGTGTGGACGATAAGCAGATCTTCTTCCAGTGTAATGGGAGAAATCGGATTAACTGTGTTGATCCTTGCGTAACTCGCTTTATATCCGACGTGCTCTTCCTGATCGATGGGGTTTTGTCCTTCCATAAACCCGGCCGCGGACCTGAAATTATAATCAAGGACATAAGCTAAAGCGCCCTCTTCATCGGATTGTAAGCGACCCACCACATCAGACCTGCCATAACCCTGCCCCTGCCAGTTCTCATCTAGAAAATGATAATATATGTTCCCTACATCGTCAGGTTCAGAGTATCTTATTGCGGCTGGATAGTTGGTTTCTGAAGGATAATAAAAGACTTCAGCTACATTGCCTGAATCTATC
>JAQVSN010000121.1 GCA_028700515.1 Candidatus Omnitrophota bacterium | reverse complement strand
TCGGGCTTTCCTCGTGGAGCGCGCACGGCGCTGCCATAGGCTGGAATGTAAGGGAAGATATATCCAAGTATGAGGGTTTGGTCTCCCGCGGAAAGGTGCCAATAGTTTCCGGGATAGAAAGGACGGCGGACGACGAAATGAGAAGGCATATTACCATGCCCCTGAAATGCTGGGGGAAGGTAATGAAGAAGGTATACGAGGAAAGGACAGGCATTCCTTTTGACGGTGTTTTCAAGTCAAAGCGCGAAGCTCTGGTGAAGCATGGGCTCATCGTCGAGGACGGGGAGAAAATGACCCTTACTCCGAGAGGGCGGTTCGTCGCGGACGAAGTCTGCCAGTTCTTTTATCATCCGGACCACGCGCCTTTCAAGAAAGAAGCGTATGCCGATGGAGAATTGAATCTTTATGCCGACATTGCTGCGTAATTCAAGATAAAAGGAGGGAGCTGTGAAAAAAACGGTTTTATCAATGGTGCTGGCTATATCAGTGATATTATCATTTTCCCAAGGGGCTTTTTCTGAGGAGAAGGGGACAGAAGCTTCGGCAAAAGTCAGGGTAGGGGCTTCACCGTCTTTCGCATCCGCAGGTATTTTTATAGCCTATGAAAAGGGTTTTTTCAGGGAAGAGGGGCTTGATGTGGAGCTTACCGTACACCAGCAAACGACGGTGGAGATCCTGCCGCTTCTTGCCACGAACAAACTCGATGTCGGGGGTTGTGCTTTGGGGGCCGGGATCATCAACGCGTTCAATCAGGATACGGGCGTACGCATGGTGGCGTGTATGGGAAGGCACGAGGGGGCCCGGTCGCATCTAATAGTAGTTGTGAATTCAAAGGAAACGGGAGAACTCACGGCCGACAGGATAAGGGGGCAGAAATTCGCCATCCCGTCCAGAGGTGTGATACATGAGATCATAATAGAAAAATTCCTCTCTGGATACGGTCTTGGGATCGGCGATGTCGAGATAGTTACGATGTCATATCCTAATATCAACATGGCGCTGGCTTCAGGGGCGATCTTTGGCTCTGTTCAACTCGAACCATTCGCTTCGATGGGTATCGCCGAAGGGTATGCCTTGCCGGTAGTTAAAGCGGGGGACATAAGGCCCAAATTCCAGGGCGGGATCTTACTTTATTCAGGAGGGTTCATATCCAACAAAGAAGCTGCCGACAAATGGATGGTAGCGTATCTGAAAGGTGTAAGGGTCTTCAACGATTTCCTGAACGGGAAGATAGACGACAAAGAGATATTCGATATTATCAGCAAATACACTTCGATCAAGAATTATGACGTGTTCAAGCGCATAAGTTTCGGGGGTCTTAACCCTGACGGTTTTGTCGACAAGGAAAGTGTTAAGGAAGACATCGATTGGTATTATGACCATGGTTATGTTGCATCCAGACCGGACGTAAACGACATAGTCGATGATGAATTCGCCGAATATGCGGTGAAAGAACTGGGGCCGTATAGGTCCGACAAGTGATAGAGAGAAAAGAAGAGAGACGACCGACGACTGAAGACCGATGACCGACGACTGGGGGGTGTTCATTGAGATCTGGGATCAAATACGATAAGGTAATGCTGAATTTTTCAGGCGGGTATGACTCTTTGGCCGCCGCTATTATCCTTGCGCCTGAAGCAGCGGAACTGGAGCTTGTTACATTCCGTGTGTTAACGTCAACCGCGCATCGCCTCGCGAAGCGTAATGTTACCCGCCTAATAAAGGAGTTCCCCGGAACAAAGATAACTCACAAGACCATCGATGTCCGGGATGTACAAAAAAAGCTCCTATCGGGTTTTTCATCCTTCGCGGATAAATATTCCGCCGAATGGGCGCCTATGGGGCTTTGGTGCTGCAGCTGCCAGCTTACGATGCGTGCCGCTTCGATAATATACTGCGCCCGGAACGGCATTAAATACTGCGCCGACGGCGCCACAAGGATGGAATATTACCATTCATCACACAAGATAAAGGTCATAAACCAGGTCAAGGACCTTTTTGCCGAATATGGGATAGAATATTTCAATCCTGTGTACGACTTTCCGGATGACACCGAGGATATTCTCCGGAAAAAAAGGTACAGAACAGGCATAGAGATATTCGCCATGAAGACCATACAGCCGCTTTGCTGGGTGGCGTTCTTCTCTAATATCCGCCAACAGGCGTCGCCGCTCGGCACTCCTGAAACGATCGTTGCGTCTTATGTGCGGGATATGGTCCCCCGTATGAGGGAACTTATCGACCTTCGGCTCAAAGAAAAAGGCAAAAGCGGGATGGATGCCGGAAGCGGCGGGTCTGTCCGTATCGAATATATTGGAGGAAAGCCGGAAGGGAAAGGTATCAATTCCGCGCATGAGGCTTTAGCCGGGACGCTCAAAACCCTGTTTTGGCCGGTTTACGCGGTATTCGGGTCTGTGGTCAAAAGAAGATTCAGGTAAGACTGTTTTTTTTGCGAGAGATTCAGGAACGGCGCCAGGGCATACATGCTTTCGCGGTGAGATCAACAACCTCTCCGAAGATCCATCCGAGGAATGATATTACGAAAAGGGCCGCGAACATCCCCGTCACGTCGAAGTTCTCCCATGAATTCCAGATCCTATAGCCTATCCCCGAAGAACCTCCGATGAATTCCGATGCGACCACCAGGATAAAACACATACCTGTCGCGAGCTTGATCCCGTTGAAGATCGACGGCAGGGTAGCCGGCAGGACTATCTTTGTCCATGTGTCGGTCCTTGAAAGAGAGAATATCCTGGCGGCGTCAAAATATCTCGGGTCGATACACATTACTCCGTGGAGCGTGCTAAGGTATACAAGGAAAAACCCGCCCAGTCCTATGAGGACTATTTTTGAGGTCTCTCCTATGCCAAAGAAGAGTATAAGGAAAGGTATTATTGCGATCTTGGGCACGGGATAGGAAAGCGATACTATCGGGTGGATCATACGTCTAAAGAGTTTCATTCTGCCCGCAAGAAGACCGAGAAAAACTCCTAGAAGCGTCCCGGCGGCAAGCCCCGTCGTTATACGCATGAGGCTTAAACCGGAATCCCTTAAAAGACCTCCGGTCAGGAACATGGTGAAGATCCTCGAAAAAATAGAGGATGGAGGCGGAAAAAGGAACTTCGGGACAAAACCCGACACGGACGCTAATTCCCAGACGGCGAGAAAGGCCAGAGGAGAGGCCAGATTCAGCAATTTATCGGCTATTCGCGGTCTTTTTCCCATTTATCTCCGTAGGTCGTTAAAAAGCGTAAGTGATCCATATGCGCGCGTCTTTTTTCTCCAGATATTTACGGTCAGTCATGTTCGTTCCGAGTTGTCCGTATATGAAAGTCGCCTTGGCCGACATGTTCCTGGTGATCTGTACGCCCAGATCGGCTTCTATCTGCTGGTCTCGTGTTCCTCTGTCGGTGGCGCCGTTGACGGCGGCCTTTTGGTGTATCGTGTAGTAGTAGGTGGTCACAAAACTGAAACAGTCCCATTCCAGAAAGGCTCTTAGATGCGTCGTTTGGGCACCGGCGTTGAACTGTCGGGTAAAGTCTCCGCCTTTCTCGCAGTCCGATGTGAACGAAGAGTCGAAGGGGTGCTGGAAATTATGGACCTTGCCGTCACGCTTGTTATCGGCTATCGAAAGCCAGCCCCATTCCAGGTATGATCTTTTATATTTAAGTGCGACCGCTGTTTCCAGGGCATAGGATTCTATCTTCCCAAGCCCGTCTTTGGCCATCCTGCCGGCGTCGCGTTCCCAGGCGAAATGGACCCTCGGCACGACCTTGAAATCCCCCTCACCCATAAAGTACTCGATCTTGTTGCCCTGCACGTTGAACAGGTTGTAGAGTATCCAGTCATAAGTTGTAAGTTTGAAATTAGATATACCGCTGTAAGAGGCTGAGGCAAAAGTGGCCCCGGCGGTGCGGTAGGGGACCCGCATTACATCGCCGATATTCATGAACTGTGTGGGATACGGGGGATAGTCCCTTGAGGCGAAACTGCTGTATTTCCAGATATGCCCCACCGAAAGCTCAGTATCCTTTATGTCCTTTGTCGAGAACACAACGCCTTCAGCGGCCGCCTCCTTATGCCTCAAGGCCGCCTTCTTGAAAAAATCGTAATTTATTATCTGTCTACCTGCCCTTAAGTTGGTCTTTCCCATGCCGAGGGCTTTCGCGTTATAATTCACGTAAAACTCGTTCAGCACATGGTATTTCTCGTTAAAAGCGTAATAGGCGTCGTTAAAAGGTACGCTGTGATGGCCGTCGTATAATTTCGTGACGTAGACATACTGGAGTCCGCCTGTGAAACCGGCGAATTCCGGAGTGACATAGTCCAGGAAAAAGGCCATAGTGCTCGTTACCGTTTTGGTCTCTTTTACCGAGCCGTCCCTGTTGTAAGAATCGGTGCTCTGCCGCATGGTCAGCGACTGTACTTTGCCTTTCATTTTTCCAAGATTCCCGTTGGAGTTGAAAGGCCCCGTGACCGCGTCGCCGAGATCATCTACTTTCCCAAGGAATTGAAGGAACGTCCTCTTT
>JAQVSN010000019.1 GCA_028700515.1 Candidatus Omnitrophota bacterium | reverse complement strand
TCGTAAGATATGCCGAACTTATCGAGCGTCTGGGCCGCATCCTTCATTATCGGCAGGTCAGAATCGCTGCCCATGATAATGCTCACTATGGGTTTTTTTGACATCTATCCTCCTTGCTCTTCTGTCCGCAATTATCTGTCGTCCGCGGTGGTCCGCAGCTCGTCGACCGCCTGTAAAGTCAGGCTTTCATTCTCTGGATCGCTCTGTATCCGATATCCTTACGGTAATGCATTCCTTCAAAATGTATCTTTTTAACTCCTCGATAGGCGTTCGCCATAGCCTCTTTTATGTCTTTACCCAGCGCCGAAACGACCATGACCCTGCCGCCATCCGTGACGACCTTCCCGTTTTGCATAGCCGTGCCGGCATGGAAAACCAACACGCCTTCTTTTTCGGCGTCCTCAATTCCCGTGATCGCTCTGCCTTTTTCGTATTCGCCGGGGTATCCCCCCGAAGCGAGGACTACTCCGCCGCACGGGCTCGCGTCCCATTCGAGCTTTATTCCGGAGATATCCCCCTCGGCCGCCGCTATTGCAAGTTCGGCGAGGTCCGACTTGAGCCTTGGAAGGATGACCTGTGTTTCCGGATCTCCGAACCTGACATTGTACTCGAGTACCTTAGGCCCTTCCGAAGTCACCATTATCCCGGCATAGAGAACACCCCGGTAAAGGAACCCTTCCCTGCTAAGCCCCTTTATGGTCGGTTCGATTATGGTATCCATAATGACGCCCAAAAGACGGTCATCAACGACAGGAGCGGGAGAATAAGCTCCCATTCCTCCCGTATTAGGCCCTTCGTCACCATCAAAAACGCGTTTGTGATCCTGGCTAGAAACCAGCGGTATGATGTTCTTCCCGTCCGTAACTACCAGTATGGACGCTTCCTCGCCCGCAAGGAATTCCTCGATTATTATTTTTTGTCCCGCCGAACCGAACTTTCTTTCGACAAGCATTTCCCTGGACACGGCCAAGGCTTCGTCGGAGTTCGAGCAAATAGCGACCCCTTTGCCGGCGGCAAGCCCGTAAGCCTTTACCACCAGAGGGAACTTTGCCGAGTCCAGATATGGCTCGACTTTTTTAAAATCTTCAAAGACCCTGAACCCGGCCGTGGGAATACTGTACCCGCCCATCATCTCCTTGGCGAATATCTTGCTCGATTCCAGCCTCGCGGCCTCGTATTTCGGGCCGAACACCCTTATGCCGGCCTCCGCCAGGTCATCGGCTATGCCCATGGCGAGCGGAGCTTCGGGTCCTACTATCACCAGATCGATCCTATTCCTCCGGCACAGATCGATCACGGCCGAATGCTCAGCGGTATCCAAAACAACATTATCGGCGGCGACCGCAGTCCCGGCGTTGCCGGGCGAGCAGAATATGTCTTTGACCAGCCTGGACTGTCTCAGCTTCCAGCATATCGCGTGTTCCCTGCCGCCTGAACCTATTACGAGAATGTTCATGTCTGCCTTTCTTAAGACCGAAGGGGGCCCCGGCCGCGATTGCCCGTGTCCGCCGGACGCGGACAACCGATAATTGACGACAAAATATCTTTTAAACTATCTCTATCTCCCCTCTTCCTTTTTCTATCCTGCCTATTATCCAGCTCTTAAGGCCGTACTTCTTAATGATCGGCTGCACCTTTACGGCTTCTTTGATCGAAAGGACCATTATCATGCCTATACCCATGTTCAGGGTCTTGAAAAGTTCTTTTTCGCTTATATCCGCGGCGTCTCGGACCATATCGAACACCCGCGGCATCTTCCAGGTCCCCTTGTAGATAACGCCTTTGACGTTACCGGGAAAAACACGCGGTATATTGTCGTAGAACCCGCCGCCCGTTATATTGGCGATCCCCTTGACCTTAACGCGTGAAATGACATCCAAAACCGATCTCACATAGATGTGCGTCGGTTTAAGAAAAAGGGCCGCGTTCTTTTTCAGCTCCTTCGGAGAAAAAACCTTTCTGACGAGCGAATACCCGTTAGAATGGAAACCACTCGAGCCGATGCCTACAATAACGTCATTGGGCCTTATGTCCCTTCCGTCTATGACCTTGTTCTTATCTACCACTCCGACGCAGAACCCGGCAAGATCATACTCCCCCGCGGGGTACATCCCCGGCATTTCGGCCGTTTCCCCTCCAAGCAGAGCACAGCCGGACATGCGGCATCCTTTTATTATCCCCTTAAGAACATCTTTCCACAATTCAGGGTCAAGCCTGCCCGCGGCGAAATAATCGAGGAAAAAAAGAGGTCTGGCCCCGAGGCAAAGGACATCGTTCACGCTCATGGCCACCAGGTCTATCCCTACAGTATCGTGTTTTCCGGCCATCTTGGCCACAATAAGCTTGGTCCCGACGCCGTCCGTCCCCGCTACGAGCAGCTGGTTCTTAACTCCGCATTTCGAGGCGTCAAAAAGCCCTCCAAACCCGCCTATGGAGTCCACGCTGCCAAGTACCCGGGTTGAACTTACATCTTTACGGATAGCCCCGATAAGACCGTTCGCTTTTTGTATGTCGACGCCGGACGATCTGTATGTCACCCTTTTTTTCATAAAGATTCCCCTTCAAAATGGTGCATCATCACATTGGATATGGATCTTGGGCGGGATCCCCGCCGAGCGGCACCCGACACTTATTCGATCCCTATTTTCTTGAAAACCTCATCCACTCTTTTCATGTGGTACTCGAGGCTGAAACAGTCCTTTATCTCATCCGGACTAAGATATTTTTTTACGTCCCCGGAAGCGCTCACTACCGCTTCATATCCCTTTCCTTCCGCAATGGCCTTCAAAGCGAGCTGCTGCACGATGTCATAAGCGTCTACCCTTGTCACGCCTTTTCTTATCAGCTCAAGAAGCAGTCTTTGGGAAAAGATGAGCCCCTTTGTGGTCCCGATATTTTCCATCATCTTGGACTTGTTCACCACGAGCTTTTCTATGAGTTTTGTGGTCTTATCAAGCATATAATCCAGAAGTATCGTCGAGTCCGGGACGATCACACGCTCTACGGATGAATGAGAAATATCCCTCTCATGCCATAGAGCTACGTTCTCAATCGCGGCCATCGCGTTCGACCTCAATATACGAGCAAGCCCGGTTACGCGTTCGGATATTATTGGATTCTGTTTGTGTGGCATAGCAGAAGACCCTGTCTGTCCGGCGGCAAAATACTCCTGTGCCTCCCCTATCTCTGTCCTCTGCAGCCCTCTTATCTCGACGGCTATCTTCTCAAGAGTCGCGGCGGTAATAGCCAACACGCTCATATAGTAGGCGTGCCGGTCGCGTTGTATCACCTGGCTCGAAACACGAGCGGGTTCAAGCCCCATCTTTTCGCAGACATACTCCTCCACGAACGGGTCAACGTTGGCAAAGGTACCCACGGCTCCCGATATCTTTCCCGCGGCGATATCCTTTCTGGCGGCTTTCATTCTTTCGATATCCCTTTCGACCTCGCGGTAGAATAACGCCATCTTGAGCCCGAAACTCGTAGGTTCGGCATGAACGCCGTGGGAACGACCCATCATGGGGGTCTTTTTATGCTGGATCGCCTTGATCTTCAGGGCTGCCTTGAGCGCCTCGGCCCCCTTTATCAGTATATCCATAGCCTCGGCCATCTGTGAGGAGAGCGCTGTATCCAATATATCGCTTGAGGTCAACCCAAAATGCAGGTATTTAGCGTCATCTCCGATGTTCTCGGAAATGTTCTTAATGAACGCCACAACATCATGGTTGGTCTTTTCTTCTATCTCTTGTATCCTTTTGACGTCAAACGCGGCTTTTTTCCTGATATTCTCGAGGGCCGGTCCGGGCACCATTCCAAGTTTCGCGAACGCTTCGCACGCGTAGATCTCCACATCCAGCATCTTCGCGAACCTGTTCTGATCCGTCCAGATCTTTGCCATTTCCGGGCGTGTATATCTTTCTATCATATTTATTTCCTTATATTTGGGGTCTTCGGGTTAAGAACCTTCTTCCGGAGACTTTTTTATAACATATGGGAAGGCTTGATGTCAATTGAGAAGGGTTAGGAGCATGACCGGATGAGAACAGAGCCTTGCATGTCCATATATTGTGGTATGCGGCTGCGGCGCGCGGGACAATTGTGGTGTTATCCTCTTCTTGAAATTTGCAACCTTAAGAAAGGGATAAAGCAAATTACAGCTTACCAAAAATAAAACCCCCGAGGGTATATCCCGGGGATTCATTTATTTGGTTGCGGGGGAAGGAATCGAACCTTCGACCTTGAGGTTATGAGCCTCACGAGCTACCTCTGCTCCACCCCGCGTTGATTGCCTTGTGAGCATGATTATAACAATTCACCGGGCCGGAATCAAGGTATTTCGGTTTAAACTCCGGCCTCTGATCTCTCGGCTCTTTTTGGTTAGACCGAAGTTATGAACTGTCTCTGGGCAAGGTAAACGGCCTTGAGCTCCCCGAGGTCCATCGGCCTCACTTTGGGAATGAACCGAAATGACCTTGGCCCGGTGCTGACCGCCTCTATACCCTCGTCAGCGGCGTTCAAGTCCGCGCCCGAAGCAAGCCTTAAAGCCGATGCTATCATTTCGAGTACCGCGAGGTAACTATTCTCCGGAAATTCTTTCGGAATGTCTACAGAAGCGAAGAAAGCCCCTTCTTCCGGCGTACCCCTCAAATAGTCGAACTCCCGTGATGAAAGCACTTTTACATCTCCGAGCAGAACCACATTCGAAAGTGACGCCCCCGTTTTTTCTATATCCTCCTTCAATTCTCCCGCAAGCCCATCTCCCTTTATCCTTCGAATGACAATATTATTCATTCCCTTTTTCTTATATATCCTTGAAAGCTCCGATAAAAGGGCCTGGACATCGGCTTCCTGAACGGCCGGCACCCAGCTGGTATCAACGCCGATTATTACAGTCTCTTCTTTAAGGGCTTTTATCATTATCTCGTTAAGGAAGGCTCTTGCCTTGTCCCGTCTCCAGTCGGGGGCATCATTCTCTTGGGTGAGAGGAAAATATCGGGATAGTTCATCTTCCTCATGCTGTCCCGTTTTTACGTCGAACTCAAGATCGAATAAAGTTCCTTCAGTTATATCGCTTGCCGCCGTTCTGGTAAATCTCTTCCCCGCAACTTCCGGGGATACCTTTTCCCACCTATCCCCTGAGTATTCGATCGTAACACGCCCGGGCAGGAGCAATATATTTTCAAGGCCGTATCCATGGGCCTCTCGTCCGTCTCTCTGTCTCCCTCGAGCCAGAAGCGCGTCAGGTGAAGCCCCCAGACCCGGCCCCATATCCGCGGCAGTTACCCTTATTGTCCGGATCCCTTCTTCCCCGCCATCCATACCATTCAGCCTTACCACCCCTCCTTTCCCGTGCTCCATAATGTTAAGAGAAAGTTCCGCAATAGCGTCCTGTATATCCGAGAGGTACGGGTCAGGGATACCTTCATCCATGAGAAATTCCTGAACATCTCTTGTCACGTCAGAATATTTTTTAGAGTTGTATCGTTCGGGAAGAACAAGATCAAGCCCCCTGGATCTTTCCCACAAAAAAAGCTCTTCCGAGGTTTGAAAGGCTTCCTTCATATCGAACGAAAGGGCCTTCGAAAAGCCGGCTTTATCCAGAAGGCGTACCATAGCGGACATCCCGTTAATATCGATCCCGGAGAGGGCGTCCTGCGCTCTGTGTGAGAACACAAGCTCGTCCACAGGAACACTGAAAAGTCCGCCTTTAGCCGCAATAGCGGTTATGGCGGCCAGGGTTTCGGAACCGTAGCCGCGCCCCCTGTATCCCTTCTTACTTCCAGCCGCCGAAGGGTCCCGGGGAACATGTATCGAGAACCTGAAAAGAGCCGTGCCGGACATATCCAGCATATAAATGATGCCGTGCCCTATGTGTTCCCCGTTCTCATCCATGACGGAGAAAACATACTCCTCACCGTTGGTATCGGTGATCTTTCCATTTTCCGTTAAATGCCTATCAACACGGAACATGGGTATCTTTACCCTGCCGTGTGAATAGATCACGCATTCGAAAGGATCACAACACTCGGGAACGACTATGTCTCCTACCCTTGGTAGGAAACCACCGTTTTTCATTCCCTCCGCCATGCCTTCCTGAAGAGCCCGCACCCCGGACGGGATATCGCTCGTTTCAGCCGAAAGCGGGATCCTTTTTATTTTGTCCGCTGTAAGGGGGAGGCCCCGGGAAAACACGGCCGTTCGAATGCCGGAGTTGTTTTCGCCCTTGTTACCGGCGGACACGGGCGGGGCATCGGTCCCTTTTCCGGATAGTTCCAACTTGTAATGCACCGCGTTGCCCGGAGGAGAAGGCATCGAAGGCATGAACCCGAACCTCGAGAAAAGCGACGAGGATCTTTTTTCGGTGGCTTTTATCCTGGCCTCAAATAAGATCACCCCGAGGTCTAAAGCTTCCTCCATGGCTTTTGCCAAAAGACGCGAAGCGGTCCCTTTTCCCTCTTCGGACTTCGCTACCGCTATCTCTTCTATGATCATCTTGTCGGCATTCTCGCTTAGCGAGAAATATATGTACCCTTTTATCCCGTCAGGGTCTTCAAGAACATAAATGTCCCTCATGCTCTCGTCCTCACCCGAGGCTATCCTTTCTATCGTCCATGTATTAAGCCCTGCGTGTGAGATCCGTTTTGAAATGGTCTTTACGGCCTGGACGTCCCTGATCGTTACTGGGCTTATCCTGCCTCCGGATCCATCTTCCGGAAAGGAAAGCTCAAGCCATTTCCTGTATTCCTGCGGCGAGGCGTTTGGCGTTGCTCGTCCTGAACGCACCGCCTCGCGGGGTTCATAGACGGTTTTCCATCCAACCCTTTCTTCCTGTCCGTTCGGAGAACTTATAGATATCGGCAAGACCCTTCTTGCGTCGAGTCCGGGAAGATCCGCGCCGGCCGTCTTGACGATCTTCATCCACGGGCCTTTTTCCCCGTCCAGGTCCTTTACTCCGTTTATCTTCCTTTCATATATATATTCCGGCAGGGTCTTTACCCCGTCCCCGACATCGACAAAACCCGAATGCGGAGCGCAGTAAACTGTGCCGCCCTCCCTTGTAACGCGGGTCATTTCATTGATAACGCGCATCTTATCCATTACGTTCCCCATTGAGACCGCGTCGATCACAACCATGTCGAACGCGCCGTCCGATATCGGAATACCGGCCTCAACATCGTACTTGTAGAACCTGCCTCTCAGGTCCTTTATCAAATGTTCGGCCTCACCCGGGGTGACCCGTAAGCCGTCCTCGTCGAAACGGGCGGACAGTTCTTCCCCCCTCAAGTACAACAGGTCTTCTCTTGACGCGACAAAAACCTCCACTTCCTCTTTATGTTCCCTCATAAGTTCGAACGCCTCAAATCCTCTTCCCTGCCCTATTATCAGTATTTTTACGGGCCCGGCCCGTTCTTCGCTTATCTTTTTGGTAAGTTCTGAAGTTATATTCCCAAAATACTGCCTGTCCAGGTCGGCGATCCCTCCGCTGATGTTCTTTCCGCTGCCATATATCTCTTCAAGAGAAGGCGGTCCTCTTGGGGCTTCTTTCATCATGTCCTCAGCTCCCGGAGCCGGAGCCGGTCTTTCGTAGACCGTGGCGAGATAGATAGGAATGAACTCCGCCATATCCCCGGGTGCTTCGTCAAGAACGTCAAGCTCCCCGGTCATGGCTTCTTCAGGACCGAACCTATGGTCGAATCTCAAGTCCCCGTTCGGTATCCATATCCTGCTCCTGACGTCGGGATGCCTTGAAATGTAGATATAAGCGATGTTCTCCGCTTTGGGTTCTACAGGCTCAAACCCAAGATGTTTTTGGGCTGTATAGATAAGCACGGGGTTCATAACGGTCCTGTGTATCGTGTTTATCCCGGGATATTCCCTGAAAAACTCTCCGAGCAGGGCGCGTCCCACCCCGGCATGCCTGTCCTTGGGGCGTATATATATTCCCCTCAGACCCAGCCTTGCTTCTTCTCCCGAAACAAGACCTTCATCCTGCTGGGCGTACACGAACCCTATTTCCTCACCATTACGATCAAAGGCCGTAAGTGTCTTCCTTGCATTCCCGATATTTGAAGGGACGAACCTGATGCCCTGAAGAGATGCTATGTCATTTTTTCCGAGTTTTTCTTTTATCTCCGAGAGAGCCTTCCTTTTCTCGTGTGCCGTCGGACGCGGTCCCATGGAGATCAGAATATCAAGCACCTCCTCGGAGACCTCCGTCTCCGGCATGACAGCTTTCCATTCTGAAACTCGCTTGCCGGGTCCTTTCGTTACCTTTTTCTCAACAAGACCTAAATAGACGAGCGTGTTCAGGTCCCTGAGAACGGTATCTTCCGAAAGATGCCCATCAGGGGCCCTGCCTCGTGTTTCTACCCTTATCTCGTCTGTATCCGCGGCATGCCCGGAAAAACGCCCGGAAAGGATCCTGTAAATAAAGTATGGGGATCCGTCCGGCACGGATGAAGCCCCCGCCGTTTCCACTTCCTGCATTATCAGTTCAAGTATTTCATCCTCCGCCGCGGCAGTCGGTATAAAAGTCATCATCCGCCATTCCCTGGCCGCGTCGCTTATATTCTCGGGGAAGGCTTCTTCGACCCGGGCAAGCAATTCTTCTCCTCCTTCAAACAGGTATTCCTCATGGGCCTCGACCTTCCTGCCGGTTATCAGCTCCTGCCAGTGATCCGCCAACGCCGCCTGTAATTCCCGCTCACGGGGCACTCCGGAAAGATCAACAATGGAACCAGTCTCTTCCGCGTTCGCTCCCGAATTGAGGTCCCTTAAACGGCGGATATCCCATCCCGACTTAATAAGGATCATATCCTTCCCAAGGCTTACATATCCTTTGTCGTCGTCGGCCCATATGACCGTTGACGGCCCAAGGTCTATAAGCACCACCTCCCCGTTCTCCCTGACCCCGAAGTTCGTTACTTTCAGATTGCTTATTAGAGCCCCTCTTTTCGCGAACTCGATAATACACTCCATATATCTGCGAAGAACATCTTTCCCGATCTCGAGTTTGTTATCGTACGACTTGTCTCCAAGACGCTCGAACGGGCCCGTTCCGGCCACCAGGTGCTGAAGATACACAGTGAGCGGTGTAACCTTTTCCTGGTATATTGTCCCGTCAATAACGCTTAAGTCGGCTATGAGGCCGCCCAACCTTTCCCGGGACTTTAAGTAGCTGTCCACCACTGTCTTTGCATCCGTATTTTCGCCTTTTGGCCTCTTTCGTACTATTTTTTTAGCGCTGTCGATATCAACGTCCGTTTCGCTTGTTCCGGTAACCGTCACTTCCGGTCTAAAACTCCCGATGACGTTCTTTATGTGCTCATTCTCCGAAACCTGTATCTTCTCATCCAACGATTTCGGGGAGATCCCCAGGGAAAAACAGATATCCCCAAAGGCTCTTCTGTCGCCGTACCTGTATGCCCTCATGATGTGATGGGCGGCTTTTTGTGTTTTTTTGGAAAACTTCTTTCTGGGTATGACCCCTCTCGCGTATGAATAGAACTCTTCTTCATAAGATCTCTGATCAGGATCTTCGGGCTGGGGCCTCTGCTCGTCCAGAAGAAGCGTTATGTGGTCTATCCCCCGGGGTGTAAGGGCAAGTGTATCTATTACCCATTTATGGAAGGAACTTATTTTTCTCCTTTTAGGTATGAATTCCCTGGCCCTCAGGGCGGCATTGTGATGTCTTTCGTCCGGCGGGAGAGCCCTGACCTCGGCGGAATTCTCGTAATCTTCGTGATCCAGTATCTCGGCGAGCCTCATGACCCGCAGAGCCCTCGTACCGATCGAACTGTATACGTGTACTATGTCGATATAGTCGTCATAGAAGGTCCGTGTCATAAAAACATGTATCAACCCGTCTTCGGAAGATACATAGGACACTACAGGCACCGTATCAATGAATTCAGACGCTTCTTCCATTATCGGAAAACCGAAAAGAGGTTCTCCCTCAGAGGTATTAACGTCTATCAGGTGAAGGACCGGCCTTCTTCCCTCCGGGAAAGTCCGCAAACCTTTTTGCGATAACAGCGCGTTGATCTTCTCCCAGCCGATCTCTTCCGGAGAAAGGATCGTCGACTCGTCTTTTTCGTAAGGCAGACAAAATTGCCTTGTGGCATCCTCTATCCTTTTTTCGATGTCGGATATATGGTATCTCGGACCCGGAACAATGAGTCCCACCGGCGAAGGACCGTCCCTGCCATAAACGTTCTCTTCCTCCATGACGTCATATTGCAAAAGACTATCACCAATAATCCTGGCAAGCTCCGAATCGCTTTTAAGAGCTAAACTCCTCAGAACGGCAAGGGCCTTCTCGTCCCCGCTCCTGGTGATCGTCTTAACGGTAAGCTCGACGATCCCGCCGTCGGCCAGGGGAGCTTCTTCCAGGTCAAAGATCCGGGGCAAAATAGTATCATGTGCATTAAAACCGGGAATGACCACCTCGGCGAGCGCCCTCATGAGCTCTCTCTTTACAACGGGGCTGTCGGCTATCGGGCCTACGCCTCCCAGAATACCCGCGATGTGCCCGGATACTTCCCTCATAAGCTTGGTGGTCAAAGCCGCGATTTCTATCCTCTGCCTCATCGGCATGATCCCGGCCGCCGTAGATACCTCCATTAATATGTCGAATGTCGCCTTTGTTATTCCAGACACCCCAAAAGAGGCGGCTTCCCTGATCACCCTGTTTTGGTCTCTATACTCTGAAGATGGGTGGATCAAAGCCATCTCAGCGCTAAAGATCCCTGAATATATCTCGATCAGGCTTCTGTATATGACAGTTCCGTCGGCCCCGCTGAACAAAGCTACCCTGCCCGAATGCGCGGCGACCCTCCTAAGTAGTTTGGTAAGCGCCAGGGCTGCTTTACGCCTTGCCCGGATACCGTAACTCGCGAAACCTTGAGTGCTCTTGCGTATCTGGGGGCCATAATACCCGGAAACTTCCGGACATTCACCCTTTATCAAGATAGACTGAAGGACAAGAAGGGCCACGCGGAGGTTCTCTGTTCTTGCCCCCGGCACAAAATAATCGAACCCGGCCAGTATTTCCATGCTCTCTTCCTGCAGCTCGGGATCCGCCTCGACGGACATCGATTCCATCAATAAAAAGAGGATGTTATTCCTGAAACCTGCGGACGTCATGGCCGAGGGCCCCACCATCCTGGCAAGGTCTTTCATGATCCGTACGGACATCCGGTCAGAACCCAATACACCTGCAATAAGAGTTCCTTCTTCTTCCTCCGTCAGCCTATACTGTCCGACCAGTCCCGCCAGAGCGCTCATCGCTTCCTGTACCACGAAGGTTTCATTATCATACAGGCACTCTATCAGCCGGGGAATAGCCCTCCTGAGCGCCTGATCGTTTTTTGGATAACTGACTCTGTCCCGTATCAGGCCGCTGATATCTCTTGCCGAGGCGGCTCGGACATATGGATCGGGATCATAAAGTCCCTTTATCACTTCCCTGAGCCGCGAGGCGGGGGTTTCAGTTTTTCTGACTTTTATTCCGGTCGATCCCGACATCAAGGGATCGTGATTATACGCTGCGACCAACTCCGTTATCGGATTTTCTGAGACTATCTCTTCCTCGTCCTTCTCTGTGCCTTTTTTGGACGCCGCCCTGTCGACAAGATGCCCGACTTCATGTTCGAGCCATCTTGAATAAGCCGCCGGGTCTTCTTTTCTCAGGTTTTTGAGAAGATCCAGGTCTTCCAGAGGTATAAGGAGATTAAATGACCTTGCGCCTTCATTGCCCCTAAAAGTTCCGGGGTGGGTGACAAGCCGGAAATCTTTTCTGGCCGGAAGGAATATCCGGAAGTCTTCCGCTAGTTCGTACAATCGGTCATAAAAGACCGTCCCCGGAGGGCTGTGTATGTGTATTGGAAGTTTTTCTATGCCACGGGGGAGGGCCTTTCTGATATCTCCGGCTATCACGTCATCATCGGGTATCTCATACCCCTCGTTCCATATCTGTTTCCAGACGGCGTTGATAAGTATGTGCTGGTCGTTGTCGATAAAATACGCTTCCCATTTATTTCCTTTTTTTATCAGGGAAATGGCAGGGGCCCGGCCGCTTACGCGTTTAGCCGGCTCAAGGAGTTTTATGTGGAGTACTCCTTTTCCGTAAGAGATCAATCCCGGCTTGGCTCCGTTCTCGATGATACGTCTTATAAGTTCCACATCATGATCGTAAAGGGTCCCCACGTGGATGTGGGCGATCCCGCCCGGTTTAAGCACCCTTACCATCTCACTGATAAAGTGGAATATCCTCTGCGACGTCATCGGATACCCCTCCGGAAGGATCTCCCGATCGGTTTCGCGGCCCATCCAACCCTCAAAAAAATCAAAATATTTTATCCCCGCCTCGGCGTATCCGGAACATGCCTCGAGAGCGGGGCCTGTCAACTTGTCCCAATCTTCTTTTTCCGCGATATTATTCACTCCGAAAGCCGAAAGCCTCTTCGCGTCTATGCCATTTTCCTTTCCCAGGCTGGCAAGAAAAGCCGCCCTGCCGGTCCCCATGTCTATTATCCGGAACGTTTCACCGGGATGTTCCTTTTGCCATTTTTCGATCCTGCCGGCAACCCTGTTATTTCCCTTGAGGCCGAACGTCAGATCATAATCTTCGACCGTATGGCTGCGATAATGTTCCGCGTAATATGACGCGCTGTACAGTTCCCCGCCATCCAGCCTTGTATAGAAATTCACCGCCGCGCGCGACACTATCATATCCGCGGAATCATCCTCGAACGCCCAATATTTCGTTGGCTCAACAGGCGTTCTTTCCGGATCTTTCTTCCGCGGAAAGTCGCCTCCTATCTTCCTGTATCGGGTATTGGCATATACCTTTACAAAGCCTGAAAGATCCTCAGGTCTTCCCTCGGCCTCCTTTAGCCCCATCGCCCCGATCGATCTTGGGTTTAGCTTCCATAAAACTTTTTTCTCAGGCAATGGCAGCCAAATTTCTGTCATACCTTCCGGCCCCGGTTCCCTTGCCACATACAAAGCGTTCTCTTCCATCGGGTCCACCGGTATGAAACCCAGTTTCTCCTGGGCTGTCATGATAATAATGGGATTTTTTACGGATGGATGAATGACATTCAGGTTGCTGAATTTTTTCGCGATGGCCTCAATGAGCGCTTCCTGTAGTCCGCGGGTCCGGTAGTCCTTGTGCACCATCACTCCCTTTATCCCAAGGGTCGGTTCCTGTCCGGAGGGCATCTCGTCGGCGCTTACAAGCTGCAAGCCCGACGGCTGATCATACTGGGCGAATACCATTCCCACCCTCCGCTCCTTTCCGTCATACGCCTGAAGCATCCTGTGGGTGTTCCCTACGCTTAGAGCTTTTATCGATATTCTCTCTCCGTTATCGGGAAGAATGATCGCTTCCTCTTCGAGCATCCTTTCTCCCGCGGTATCTCCGAGGGCTTTATAAAAAAGATTGTCGACCGCCGGGAGATATATGTCCTCAATGGCGCGCTTTATCTTTTCTCCGAAATCACGGATAGGGACCCTGTACCGGAACGCGCTGAGTTCCTGGTTCTTCATGAGCATTTCGTCCATCACCAGCTGGATCTGGACCGGAGTGGACGCATCCGGTGCGTAGCCCGGCATCCCGATACGCTTAAGTTCCTCCTCTTTTATTATATTGGCGGCGTCGCGGACGATTACCCCCACCGCCCTAAAGGTCACCAGCCAGGCCAGGACCTCCTCAATGGTTTTTGTAATAAGTATGTCCTCGGAATCGTCGGCTGCGGCGGCCTCGACAGCGGCTTCTACGAATTCCGGGAACATAAGCCGAGCCAGTTTATGTCCCACTACTTCGTGGAGGAGCTCTATTCTCCTCTTTAATATCGAGGTCCCATCGGATACACGGAAAGCCGTCTTATCAACCATAAGTACGGAATCTCCTCCGGCCTCCTTATGGAGTTTGAATATGAATCTCGGTTCGTCTATCCCCATCTGTTCGGCGCTGTCAACCACCGCTACGGCCGGAAGCAGTCTAAGATCGGCCATGCCAATAGCCTTGAGGCATGTGCGGACAAATTCTAAATTATCCCTTATCACGGGGCCCATGGGCCGGGAGCGGTCTATCAGCTCCGCGTCAAGCTCCGACCTTTTTCTGCTTGAAAGCGCCGCCGCCTTGGCCATGGCGGCCGAATGTCTTTCACTCGAGGTGTTTACAACTTCGGCAAAGGCTTCAAATTCCCGGGAGAGTTTTTTTATTTTTCCGTCACGGGAAAGCGGTCCGTCGAGCGCCGCCTTCGCGAACTCCGGAACGGAATCTAATAATTCGTACAGCCTGAACATGTCCATCGCGGAAGGCATTACCACAGCCGTGACGTTCTTTCGGGGGGGCATCCACTGGAGTATCCCCGAGTGGGTTATGACGGCTGTCGGCACGTTGTATACTCCGCTCGCCAAATGGCTGAACCCGGTATCAAGAGTTACCGCGGCGCTGGCTATGCCGAGAACGTTGTTGATGTAAGGGTATATCTTCCTGACCCTGGGCAATATGACCTGGCTTGTGTTCTCTCTTCCTCCGGCCATCCTGAAACCCGCTCCTCGAAAACGCATCCGCGCCTGGACCTTACTTGCGATCTCATCAACATAATTGAAATTATCGTCCATGATGCCGCCGTGGGTAAATATGAAATACGCGTTCTGGACGTTCTCCATAAGCTTTACTATGACCTCTACCCATTCATCTTCGCTGATAAGATCCTGCTGAGTAACGGCATATACGTTGACCACCACTATTTTTTTTGTGGGATCGAAAGGAACGTTTTTTGTTTCCTCCGGCCCTCCTGCGTAGTAAAGATCTTCCAACCACTCAAGCGCGGCAACCGACTCCTCGAGGCCAAGTTCAATAGACGCGAGGTTATCGGCATCGACCTCGAGGCCAAGTGTCCGGCACTTTCCCATGGAAAGATTCCACGAACCGGCTTCCTTAAGGTTCCATGTCTCTCCATAACCGCTCCGCAATGATCTCGCGTCGTTATCTTTGTAGGCAACTTCCAGAAGAACCGCATCCATACCATCAACATCATAGCTGTTCCCCTCCCGGTCGAGGAAGGCAGCCGGCTCAGGTTTTCTAAGCATGGCCGGTTCCGTCGCGCCCGTAAGGGATGACGCGGCCCTAAACCCGCAGTAGTACGGGATCCTGCCCCCCAACTCGGAAATTTTCAGGTGATCGGGCCTCATATCACCAGGTGCCGGGGACACCTCCGCGACCAGATCGATAGAATTCTCAACCAGAAAGCCCATCTTTTTCTCGTGTGAGAGGAACATCGCAAGAGGAGCTTCTATTACCCTTCCCCCGAATTGTTTCGCCGAAAATATCTCGGGATAGGGCGACGCCACCCATATCCGCGCCTGCGGATATTTTTGATACAGACCTGTCACCAGGGGCCACATATCTATCACCATCTCTCCAAGCTTCGGTTCCGTGCCGAAGAGCTTCTTCTGCAGACCGTAGACCAGGATGTTCTTTATCTCTTCCCGGGGCACAATATCCAAAGGCATATCGACCATGCCTGCGCGTTCCGGCCCGGCCTTGGAACTTCCTAAAAGAGTCCGCACTTTTAGGCCGGCGGCTTCTTTTTCCGCGGCACCCGGCCTGTCGCCAAGTTCCCGCAGCACAAGATCGATCTCATCCCGGATATCTTCTTCGGTTATTTCCCTTGCCCTGTAAAGAACACCGCTTCTTTCCATCCTCCTCTTCACCAGTCCGAGCTGCTCAAGTGTACCCAGGTCACGGAGAACGGTTCCAATACTGAGATGTCCGTCTTCGGCCATGCCCGATGTCATCGAGCGTATATCCTCGGCGGTAACCCATCTTCCTGAAAAATCGCTATTCAGCATGGAAAACACGCTGTGAGGCGAACCATCGGGGAGCCCCCTTGCCGCCATGTAATAATTCTTTGTCCTCTTGGCCAGGAAAGCCCTTTCCAGCGCGTTTATAGCGCTCTCGGCGGCTTTCTTCCATCGAAGATACTCTTTATCTTTCTCTACATCAGCTTCGTTCCCGTCGGCAACAAGGCTCATTACCCTTTCGCGCATGATCCTCGAAGCGAATTCGGCTTTCGCGGCATAAAAGGACCCGTCGTCGTCTTTTAACAAGATGGCCTTTTCCGTCAACTCTTCATCATCATACCCTCTATAAAGCCCTCCCAACGCGTCGGATCCCGCTTTGGCGATGATAAAACGCTCGTCGCCAAGCTCGGCTGCCTTCTGTACATATTCTTCCCCCATTCCTTCCGGAAAAGCGTCAATAACATATCCTCCGGCTTCTACCCAGTAACGAGGCTCGTCCATCTTCATCACCTTGCCGGAGATCCCGGCTTTAGCGAGCCTTCTGAGAAGTTCCGGAGCGTGTATGTTGCAAGCCCCCCAGTCGCCGCAATCCTTTTTGACATCCAGGATGATCTCTTTTACATGTGCCGCTGTAACCCCCTGCACAAGGGCTTCCGTCCCATCCTGGGATGAGGAAAATATTCTGTCGATCCGTTCTTTAGCCGCCTTTTTTTCCTCGAACGACGGTCTTGAGCCCAGGGAGATAAGGACAGGTCTAATTTCGTTCATGAGCGATGGGCTTATGTCCGATGCGATGTATGTCGCATCATTTCCCCTGCCCTCTATGTTCACGAGCCCGAGAAAGACCAGCGTGCCGAGATCCCTCCTTATGGTCCTGACCGTAAGATGCCCTTCCGGGTCCCTTCCTTTCGTATGCTCCCTTAATTCCCGCGCGTCAGCGGGACCTTTTTGACGAAGAAGTTCGAAGATCGCGTGCGGGGACCCATCCGGAGAGCTCTTTACCATCAAACTGTCTGCCGGGTCCGGGTATCCGTTGGAGAGGAGGCTCGAACGAACGGTTCTTCCAAGATCAGAATCTTTTTTAGCGGCTATCACGCCCAAAGCGGCTATAGAATTCTCATCTCCGTTCTTCATGATGATCTCAGCAACATAGGCATCGACGGCCTCCCTCAAGCCGGCATGCCGCCCCTCCATGGTCCCGGACATGTCGAAAAGGCTTTCTATCAGAACCCCCGGATCAAAACTGCCGGTCTTCGCTCTGGCCGACATTATCCTGAGGACCGCCCGCCTCACATAGAGGTCCTTTTCAGGCGGCGATAACCCAAGTACCAGCCGTCCCAAAGTCGACAGTGTCAGCCCGGTATCTTCTTCGAACGCTGAAAGCGCGCTATCCGCTCCGGCCCGGTCGGGCTTTTCGATCGCCGCCATAGCCCTTAAATATATGCCCCTTGTTTCAAGAAGCTCTTCAAGAGCTTCGGCCGCGGCCCTTCTTACCGAAGCCCCCTTAGCATACGCCTCCATCCCCGGATCAAGAATATCCAAAAAAGCGTCTTTCAAGGTATTGAACAGGAAAGACAGCTCTCTTTCCTGCTTTTGATCGAATATAACAGAATAAAAGCGCTTAAGATACTTCGCGGACATCACCCTGTGATAGGCGCTTAGCTCCCTGATAGCCTGGGACCTTACGAAATCCTCAAGAAAAATATCCGTCGCCTCGCCTTCGGCATACGGCCCCCCGATCTCTTGTCCGGCATCCTGTCCGATATCAAAATGTTCCCGGAACCGTCCGGACCATATCTCGGTATCTTCCCTGCCCAAATAAGTAAATGTTCCGCGTTCGGCTGAAGCCCCGAGAAGAAAGAGAAGTCTTCCGGCCGCGCTCTTTATTCCCGCTTCGGGTATACCCTCTTGTGCCCGGAGTACCTTCCCTGCCTTTTCAACTATAAGCGTCCTTGCCCTTAAGCCTGGGCTGTACGTGAATTCCTCAAGAAGGTCGGCCTCGTCCATATCGCCTATCGACCCTTCATCTTCTTCAGGTATCCCGGCAGAAAGCTGCCTGATGGCCCCGTCTATCAGCGCGGATCCGGACCCCGAGGGTCTTATCCCCCGGTATGTGTTGTACGATCTCATGAACTTCTCTATGGGATAGAACTGTGAAAGATCCTCTTCTCCGGATATATATC
>JAQVSN010000120.1 GCA_028700515.1 Candidatus Omnitrophota bacterium | reverse complement strand
TTTGACGCTCATCCGGACGTCGTCAAGGCCGTCGACGGGGTGAGCTTTTCTGTCGAAAGAGGCAAGACTTTCGGTCTTGTCGGAGCCTCCGGGTGCGGAAAGACCACTCTTGCAAGGGTGATAGCGGGCATGATAAGGCCTGATTCAGGGGATGTTTCGTTACATGGAGAGTTTGATATGGTGTTCCAGGATCCGTACAGCTCTCTTAATCCCAGGATGACAGCGCAGGAGATAGTAGGGGAAGGGCTGCTGGTCAGAGGTGGACTGAAGGCAAAGGTTAAGGTTGAGGTGGAGAGGGTTTTGGGAATGGTCAGGCTCGATCCGGATACGTCGATGATGAAGTATCCTCATCAGTTCTCCGGAGGAGAGAGACAAAGGATAGCTATAGCCCGGGCTCTTATTAGAAGACCGGATATTATCATACTCGATGAGCCTGTTTCAAGCCTGGATGTGTCGATCCAGGCGGGGATACTGAACCTGCTTAAGGATCTCAAAGAAGAGCTTGGAGTTTCGTATTTCTTTATATCACACGATCTTAGGGTTGTGGAGTTTATGTCCGATACCGTCGGGGTGATGAAGGATGGCCGGTTCGTTGAGACGGCCCCAGCAGAGGACATATATCGTTCGCCTAAAGACGGGTATACAAGAGAACTGCTTGAAGCCATCCCGGCCTTTTAGACCGGGACCAGCGACATGTTAGGCAGCGTCTGTTACCTTCTATGAATTTGAGTTTCTTCTCCTCACTACAAGATTGATTTTCGCGCATAAATTTGCTAAACTGACAACTCATTCGCGCAAAGCGCAAAGCGCAGAGCGCAAAGCGAAGAGATTAACGAGGAGTATTATATGGGATATACTATTACCGAGAAAATATTACTTTCTCACGCCAAAGGCGTAAAAAAGATCGCTCCCAAAGATTTTATAATGGCTAATATAGATTTTTGCCTTGGTAACGATATTACCGCTCCGATATCCATAAGAGAGTTCAGGGGCCTTGGTCGCAAGAAGGTCTTTAACCAGAAGAGGATAGCTCTTGTCCCAGACCATTTTCTCCCCGCTAAGGATGTCCAGAGCGCGAATCAGGCGTTGACGCTGAAGAAGTTCGCCGCTGAGTTCGGCATAGATAACTATTTCGAGCTTGGAGAGATGGGAGTGGAACACGCGCTTCTTCCGGAAAGAGGGCTGATATTACCGGGAGATCTTGTTATCGGGGCGGATTCACATACATGTACCCACGGGGCTCTCGGAGCTTTCGCCACCGGGGTAGGCAGCACGGACCTCGCGTTCGCGATGGCCTTTGGTGAGGTATGGCTTAAAGTACCGGGAACGATAAAGCTGGTGTACAAGGGAAAACCTAAGAAATGGGTTACCGGCAAGGATCTCATACTGCATGCTATAGCCGACCTCGGCGTGGACGGAGGCCATGAGATGGCTCTTGAGATAACCGGTGATGCCATAGATAATCTCCAGATGGATGAAAGGTTCTCGATGTGCAACATGGCCATCGAGGCCGGAGCGAAGAACGGCATAATAGCGCCAGACAAAATAACCGAGAGGTACGTGAAAGAAGCTATAAGGAGATACAAACCGCCCCGCAAATCATACAAAATTGTGAAAAGCGATGCCGACGCGGTCTATGCGGACGTAAGGGAATACAACGTTTCAAAACTCGAGCCAGTGGTCGCCGCCCCGCATCTTCCGTCGAACGGCAGGCCGGTCAGCGAATATAAGGATGTGAGGGTGAACCAGGTCGTTATCGGGTCGTGCACCAACGGAAGATCGAGCGACTTGAAACTTGCGGCACAGGTCCTCAAGGGAAAAAAGGTGAATCCCGGGACAAGACTAGTGGTCATACCCGCGACGCAGGCGATCTACAAGGAAGCGGTAAGCGAAGGATACGCGGAGACGTTCATTAATGCCGGAGGTACGTTCTGTACTCCGAGCTGCGGCCCTTGCCTTGGCGGACATATGGGTATATTGGCCGAAGGTGAAGTGGCGGTCGCTACCACCAACAGGAATTTTGTGGGACGCATGGGCCATCCCAAGAGCTATGTTTATCTGTCTAATCCGGCGGTAGCCGCGGCCAGCGCGGTAAAGGGAAAGATCGCGCATCCGGCGGAACTGTAACTCGAAAAAGCGCTTTCGTTTGTCGTTGTTCGTTCATCGTTTGTCGAAAAACGAACAACGATAAACGATAAACGGGTTTCTCCGTTGAAAGAGGAGTGATCATGAAGCTAAAAGGCAAAGTACATAAGTTCGGCGATAATATAAACACCGACGAAATAATACCGGCCCGATATCTGAATACGTCCGTTCCTTCCGAGCTTGCCCAACACTGCATGGAGGACGCCGACGCTGATTTCATGAAAAAGATGAAGCCGGGTGACATTATCGTGGGAGGTAAGAACTTTGGCTGCGGCTCTTCCCGCGAACATGCCCCGATAGCCATAAAAGCTGCCGGGATATCCTGCGTGATAGCCGAAAGTTTTTCCCGGATATTCTACAGGAACGCGATAAATATCGGACTTTTGATATTTACCAGTCCCGCCGCCAAGGATCTCTTGAAAGGTGACGTGGCCGAGGTGGATACGGATAAAGGCGAGATCAGGAAGGCCGGGTCAAAGAAACAGTACAGCGCCGAGATATTCCCCAGGTTCATACAGGACATAATGAAGAGCGGCGGTCTGATGGCCTACGCGGCGAAGAGAAGGAAATAGGCCGATAGATAAACGTTGAAGGTTGACGAAAATAAAAAATAGAGGGAAGGTTACGATGGCAAAAGAAAAAACGACGAAGGACAGATCTTATAAGATAGCCGTTCTTGGCGGCGACGGGACTGGCCCCGAGGTGGTGCGGGAAGGGCTCAAGGTAATGGACGCGGCGGCGAAGAAGACGGGTTTTAAATATGAAAAGATCATGTACGATCTTGGAGGGGAAAGGTACAAACGTACGGGCGAGATACTTCCTCCGAGTGTGCTCAAAGAGCTTGGGACCGCGGACGCCATCTATCTTGGGGCCATCGGGCATCCTGAAGTTAAACCGGGCATCCTGGAGAAAGGATTACTTCTCGCGCTAAGGTTCCATTTCGACCAATACATCAACTTAAGGCCCGTGAAACTTTATCCCGGGGTGTGGAGTCCGGTCAAGGACAAGACCCCTGAGGATATAGATTTTGTCGTCGTCAGGGAGAACACGGAAGGCCTTTATACCGGTACGGGCGGTATCCTGAAGGAAGGGACAGCCGATGAGGTGGCGATACAGACCTCGGTGAATACCAGAAAGGGCGTCGAGAGATGCCTTCGTTATGCATTCGAATACACGAAAAGACGAAAAAAGGAAAATAAACTTACGCTCGTTGGAAAGACCAACGTGTTGACGTACGCCTGGGGCCTGTGGGAAAGGGTCTTCAAAGAATTAGCCGGAGAATACCCCGGGATAACCACCGACTATGCCCACGTGGACGCGACCTGCATGTGGTTCATCAAGAACCCGGAGTGGTTCGACGTTATAGTTACCGATAATATATTCGGTGACATCATAACCGACCTCGGCGCTATGATACAGGGAGGTATGGGCATCGCCGCCGGCGGCAACATCAACCCTGAAGGTGTTTCGATGTTCGAGCCTATCGGAGGATCGGCCCCAAAATATACCGGAAAGAACGTCATTAACCCGCTGGCCGCGATATGTGCGGGAGGCATGCTCCTGGATAATCTCGGAGAACGAGAGGCATCTGAAATGATAGAGAAGGCCGTAATGAACGTTACCGCGAACAAGCTCAAGAGCCTGGCGGCCGGAAAGATGGGATATTCCACAGAGGAAGTGGGCGATCTTGTGGTAGCCGCGCTTTGATGTGACCGAAACCGCATTATTACGGGAAAAATAAAAGGAAAAGAGAAATATATGCTGAAGAAAAAGAAAAAATACAACGTCGCGGTCATGGGAGCGACCGGAGCCGTAGGAGAACAGTTCCTTAAAATACTTGCCGAAAGACGTTTTCCGATCGATGAGCTTACTTTGCTGGCCAGCGAAAGGTCCAAGGGGAAAAAACTAAGGTTCATGGGAAAAAATATCCCGGTAAAGGTCCTCACCAAGGATTCCTTTAAAGGCGTGGACATAGTGCTTGCTTCGGCCGGGGCATCACGCAGTCTGGAATTCCTTCCGTGGGCGGTCAAGGCCAAAGCGGTGTGCGTCGACAACTCCAGCGCCTACAGGATGGATAAGCGTGTTCCCCTTGTGGTCCCGGAGGTCAATGCCCACGACCTGAAGAAACACAGAGGCATCATAGCCAATCCTAATTGCTCCACCATACAAATGGTGCTTCCCTTGAAGGCCATAGAAAAAGCGGCCGGTATCAAGAGGATAGTGGTGTCCACCTATCAGTCCGTATCAGGCGCGGGGCAGCAGAATATCCTCGAGATGGAGGCCCAGACAACATCCCTGGCCAGAAAGAGGTCGCATTACGGGATCGGACAGCATACCGTCGGGAAGGACATGGTAAGGCGTTTTCTGCACCAGATCGCCTATAATCTTATC
>JAQVSN010000119.1 GCA_028700515.1 Candidatus Omnitrophota bacterium | reverse complement strand
TTGCCGTCCCAGACGATACCGGTGGTCTCGGAGGCGGGGGACTTAAAGTGCCCAAGAACACTATGCGTAACGGGGTCTATTTTGTAAACAAGCCGGCTGTACCAGCTCGTTACCCAGAGATACCTGCCATCCCACGCCAGGTGCGCGGGTTCAAGGATGCCTTTTATCTCGAACTTTCGGAACACCGTTTCGTTCCTGTCCAGCTCGAGAAGATGGAATTTCGTGCCGGCAAGCCCCCGCGTCCAGGTAACGACATACAGCCGCTCGCCTGTCCATACAATACCCGCCGGGAGGGCCGGGGCCACCGATACATCGTAATCGGCGGTCATGGTATCCCCTTCTGTCCTTACCCTGTATATCTTTTTATCGTCCCAATCGGTAAGCCAATAAGTACCGTCGCCGGCTGAAGTGAGCCCTTCCGTGAAAGGCCCCACAGGCGTTATCGTATCCACCACCTCTTCCGCCTCGGTATCCACTTTCCATATGTTGCCGCCCTTCCCGTTCATTACCCATATGAGCTTACCGTCAAAAAAGAGTCCCTCGTGCCATCCTTTGGGGATCTTTACGCGTTTGAGTGTTTTTGCGGGAATGTTCCCCTGATATTTTTCAGCCTTCTCCACGGGAGGGAGCAGTACCTCTTCGGACGGGGACATAAGAGGCCCTTCCCCGCCGGCAAGAACAGGGAGAACACAAAGGCACAGAATAAAGCAAATTATTTTGACCGATATCTTCATGGTTTATACCACAAGTATATCACGAACGGGACATTGCGGAAGAGCTAGACTACGATATTGACAAGCCTGTCTTTGAGGATTATCCACTTGCGGACGGGTTTCCCCGAGAGGTGCACGCTTATCTGCGGATCCGACATAACCGCCGCCTTTACTCCGTCGTCATCCGTTCCGCGCTTAACTTCGATCTTACCGCGTAGTTTGCCGTTGAACTGGACGGGGATCTCCACGGTGTCGGCAAGCAGCATATCCTTGTCGTAAGCCGGCCAGGAGGCTTTAAAAATACTTTCTTTCTCATTCATCATTTCCCACATCTCTTCGGCGATGTGAGGAACAAAAGGAGCGACAAGAAGCACGGTGTTGCGGGCCACCGTTTTAAGAAGGTCCTTGCCGAAACAACCTCTTCCCTTTTCACTTATTCCCGAGTATACAAGGTTCACAAGCTCCATAGCGGCGCTTATAGCGGTATTAAAATGGAACTCTCCGTCTATATCCTCAGTGACCTTTTTCACCGTCTGGTGCATCTTCCTCGTGAGATCCTCCGAAGACTTAGCGTCAGAACCTTTTTCGGGGGCGTTCTCGATGAGCTCGTTCAGGTTCCATAGACGCTTGATGAACCTGAATGCCCCGTCTACGCCCTTGTCCGACCATTCCGCGTCCTTTTCGGGCGGACCGATGAAAAGTGTGTAGAGTCTCACGGTGTCGGCTCCGTAATCGGCTATAAGTCCGTCCGGACTTACCACGTTGCCTTTAGATTTCGACATTTTCGCCCCGTCCTTAACTATCATCCCCTGCGTGAAGAGGCGCTTGAAAGGTTCGTCAAAACTTACGAATCCCATGTCGCAAAGAACTTTCGTTATAAAACGCGAGTAAAGAAGATGCAATATGGCGTGCTCAACCCCTCCTATATACTGGTCGACCGGCAACCAATTATCCACATCGGTCTTATCGAACGGCCTGTCGGTGAGCCCGGGCGATATGAACCTCAGAAAATACCAGCTGGAATCCACAAAGGTATCCATGGTATCGAACTCGCGGCGCGCCGGACCGGAACATTTCGGACATTTCGTTCTTACGAAATCCTCGGCGAACTTGAGCGGCGATTCACCCGTGGGGCGGAACTCCACATTCTCGGGAAGAAGTACAGGCAGGTCCTTTTCCGGGACCGGGAGCATTCCGCATTTATCGCAGTAGACCATAGGGATCGGCGCGCCCCAGTATCTCTGGCGCGAAATAAGCCAATCCCGGAGTTTGAAGTGGACCGCCCTTCTTCCTATGTTCTCTCTCTCCATGTGATCGGCTATTTTCTCCATGGCCTCGCGGTTCGGGAGCCCGGAGAACGGCCCCGAATTAACAAGAACACCGTCCGCTTCGCAGGCTTCGGTCATATTACCCGGCGTGAGTGGCTCCTTCGGATCGTCTATTACCACCTCTATAGGAAGACCGTACTTTCCGGCGAACAGGAAATCCCTCTGATCATGGGCCGGCACGGCCATAACGGCCCCTGTGCCGTACTCCATCAGCACATAGTCGGCTATCCACAGCGGTATTTTCCGTCCGTTCATCCTGTTTATCACGTACCGCCCGGTAAAGATCCCCTTTTTCTCGGACTCCGTCGATGCCCTCTCTATCCTGGATCCTCTCCGCACTTGACTGACAAAGGCCATTATCCTGTCCCTGTCCGGACTACCTGCCACAAGGTCCTCTACCCTGGGATGTTCCGCCGCGAGGACCATGTACGTGCATCCGAATATAGTATCGACCCTTGTGGTGAAGCATGTAAGAATGATATCGGAATCCACAACGGGAAAATCTATATTGACGCCTTCAGAACTGCCGATCCAGTTCTTCTGCATCGTTTTCACCTTCTCGGGCCATTCATCAAGCTTCTCTATATCGTCAAGCAGGCGCTGAGCGTGATCGGTGATCTTGAAGAACCACTGCTCAAGCTCCTTCTGCTCCACGGCGGTGTCGCATCTTTCACATGCCCCGGAGACGACCTGTTCGTTGGCAAGAACGGTGTTACATGAAGGGCACCAGTTGACAAAGGCCTTTTTCTTGTAAGCCAGGCCTTTCTCGTAAAGTTTCAGGAATATCCACTGGGTCCATTTGTAATAATCAGGAAGGCATGAGGTCACCTGACGGTCCCAATCGTACTCGACGCCCCAGGCCTTAAGCTGTTCTTTCATAGTAGCGATATTATTGAGCGTCGATGTCCTGGGGTGTATACCGTTCTTTATTGCCGCGTTCTCGGCAGGGAGGCCGAAGGCGTCAAAGCCCATAGGGGTGAGCACATTGAGGCCTTTCATCTTTTTGTAGCGGGCTACCACATCACCTATGATATAGTTCCTCCCGTGGCCGACATGCAGGGCCGCCGACGGATACGGGAACATCATCAGGCAATAATACTTGTTCCGGGGATCCTTGACGTCCACCTTGAAGAGGCCGGTATCGCGCCACCTCTTCTGCCACTTGGCTTCTATAGAAGTAAAATCGTAATCGCGCATGGTTCATTCAGGTTTAGGTTGAGTTCCTGGTTCAGGGAAAGGTTAAGGTAAAGGTTGAGAGGGAAAAACCACTTAACCTTAACCTCAACCTTAACCTAGATCTGTATCTACAAAGTCCTCTGGGTTCAATATATCTTCGCCCACTTACGGGCTTTCCTCTTTTTCCAACTGCCCTTATGGTAAACATAGCTCGCTATCAGCGGGACCACCGAAGTGGCTTCGGCGTAAACCATCTGCTCATATGTGGTATCCACTTTGCCCCATGAAGCCGCTTCTTTAAGCGTGGAACTCGAGCAGGCGCCGTCACGGGAGTCGGCTACGGTTATCTGCACAGCGTACTTGTGCATGTCGACCTCGTGGCCGAGCACTTCGGCGCAAACCACCGTGTCCTGAATAAAGTTCTTCGGCACCCCTCCGCCGATCATGAAGATACCCGAATCCCCGCTCTTAAGCTTGATCCGGGTGAGTTCAAGGAAATCCTTCACGGAATCTATCGAAACATGTTTTTTCGGGTTTTTCGCCTGGTGAAGTACAAGGCCGAAACCCGCGCTCGAATCAGAAAAAGCCGGGCAGAAAATAGGCACGTCTTTTTCATAAGCTGCCTGAACAAGTGAATCCTTCTTTTTGGAATGTTTCGTAAGGTATCTGCCCATCTCCCTTATGAACTCACGCGAGGAATAAGGACGCGGTTCAAGGGAATCCGCGATCTTAGTGATCGTCTTGTCGCATTCCTGAAGCTCCCCCTCATCGATATAGGTGTCGTAGATCCTGTCTATATAGAGGGAACGGAGCTTGTTGTCATCGATAAAAGGGGTGCCCTGATAATGTTTGAAGCCAAGGGCCTCAAAAAAATCCATATCGACTATACTGGCGCCTGTCGCCACTACGGCGTCTATCATGTTGTTCTTGACCATATCCACATATACCTGCATGCACCCGGCGGCGGAAGTACTGCCCGCAAGCGAAAGCACGGTCGTGCATTTCTTGTCGGAAAGCATCATATCGAATATCCCGGCCGCGCGCGCGGTATCGCGGGCCGTGAACGACATGCGTTTCATGGCTTCGATAATGGGCGTGGCGTCGAAACTGGTAATATCAATATGCTTTACCGGACTATTCAGGAGCTGCTTCTTTTTATTCTTTTTTTTCATATCCCGCTTCCTTTATTTTGATCTTTTACGCGCCGATCCGGCGCAGGTGTACTTATAGGTAAGGAACTTGTATACGAGCTTCGCCGCCAGAAAATCCGACGCGGGCAGGCTTTTTATGGGACAAAGTTCCATCACATCGAAACCGACCACGTTCTTCCTGTCACAAACCGC
>JAQVSN010000118.1:2687-4581 GCA_028700515.1 Candidatus Omnitrophota bacterium | reverse complement strand
CGCTCATCTCATTCAGGTCCTCGATCATGAAAAACATCGACTTCTGTGTTTTCCTCGATTTCTCGATCTGGTCTTCAAGGTCCTTCTTGACCAGCGCAAGTTCATATTCCTTTTTCTCTATGTAGCCCATCGTGGCCCTTTTGAGATACTTGTTTTCCGCGATATTTTTACGGAGAGCGCCGGTCATTTCCTCAAGCTGGTGGGTCTTGGCCGCGAAATTATTCTTGGACTCAAGAAGGTTCTTCTCTCTTTCCTCTTTCATCTTTGAAAAAAGCCCTGTGCCGTAGGAGAGAAGAAGGAAAAGGGTTATCTGCATGAACATACTGGCGATCACAAGCCCCTGCACCCCTCCCCGGGAAACAAGAGAAACAAGAAATTCCCTCTGCTGGGGGAAAATGACCATGTATTCGACTATCGCCACAGCCGAATAGCATACCACCACCAGGGTCGTTATGAGGGCGCCTCGTCCCCGTTTCATGAGGACATTAGCATAGACAAGGTCGAAAAAATAAAGGCTGAAGGCCGCCCAGTGGGTGCCTCCCAGAAAAAAGACCGCGAACGTCGTAAAGAACACTCCCGGGAAGTAGTAGGCAAAGTGGACGTTGTCAAGCACTCTCATGGACCGGCAGGTCCCGCGCCGCATCGATAGGAAGAAAAAAACGCTCGTAAGCAGCCAGGCATAAAGGACCGCCGTTGCCGATGCCGGGACCCTGACCCCGGTCATATTCTTAAGCACGCTTACACATAAGAGACACACTATGACATTGAATATCCGTATCTCAAATGATGTTTTCAGCAGTTTTGCCTGGTACTCAAAGGACTCAGACAGCACATCCTGGGTATGTGAGGCTCGGACCTTATTTTTCATCGGCCTTCACCTTTCCCCTTATCTCCTCTATCTCATGCCGGAGGTCCTTGATCCTCTCTTCTCTTTCGACTGCCGCCTTCCAAAAATCTTCAAGTTCGGCCTTGCGGCGCTTCTGTTCCTCCATATCCTTTTTGAGTTCCGATATGTCCTTCGCGAGGACCATAACACGCCTCTCATCCTGCAATTCGACCACGCTCATGGTAAGAAAAACATTCTTGTAATTTCCGTTTCGGCTGACAACTACCGCTTCTATCTGTGACCCTCCTTTGAAAAGAAGGTCTTCTCTGGCCTCCTCGATCTTCATCCGTGACAACGGGTGGAACAGGGCATCAAAAGGTTTCCCCATAAGTTCCGCGGAGGAAAATCCCGTGACCAACTCGGTTACGGGATTGACCTCTTCTATGGCGGACCCGTTGACCTTAAATATGATCACCATATCCCCCGAATTAGAAAAAAGTTTTTCATATCTTTCCTGAGACTGCTTCATCATATCGTATGAAACTCTTTCTTCAGTGATATCCTGGATTATGGCTTCCACGCATTCTTCTCCGGTGTATGGATCCCTGACCATGTAGGAATCATGTAAAACCCACTTATCCTTTCCTCTGAGCGTTTTTATGTGATATTCATAATTTCTCAGGTTCCCCATTATCCTGACCTGTTCCTTGACGATATCCTCTCCGTCAACATATATCATCAGCTCATTGAGTGAGCGTCCTACGGCCTCTCTGGGAGCGATATCGAGCTCAAGGATGTCTACAAGCCCCCGGTTAGTCCTCAGTATGACCCCATCCTTGTACCTGTACCGAAAACAGGCTATATTCACCCGATCAATAAGCCTCTGGAAGGCCATGCTGTTTTGGCGGTACTTGATAGCCTTACGCGCTATCATGAGGATAACTATAACCGCAAGTATGTTCGACGCAATAAGAAATATCATGTTTTTATAGCGGTGGTGATAGATGGAATTTTCCGGAACTGCAATAAGTATACATTAGTATTCATACCGAGGCAATTCATCCAAGC
>JAQVSN010000118.1:0-2587 GCA_028700515.1 Candidatus Omnitrophota bacterium | reverse complement strand
TAGTCTTTATCCGGAAAGAACTTCAGGCATAAACCCCTGAGTTTTTCCTTCTCAATATCGATATCCACCTTCTGATAATCCGTATGAAGGATAAGCGCCACTATCTTCTCCGCCTCCCTGCTTATCCTCTCAACCCTGGAATCCTCCTCTTCGACATCTATCTTGCGGCATATCTCCTTGAAGAACCCAAGACCGGCATGCCTGGTCCTGCCTGTATTCGCGACTATCCAGGCGAACCTCTCAGCGTCGGTCATCCGGTAGGCATTATCGAAAATAGTGTACACCGGCTTAGAGGAGGCGGCTTCAAGATCCTCGCAAAAATCCCTGAGAAGCTTGAGGTCCCAGCCCTTATATTTGCTTTTGTACCCGTTCATTCCCGAGAATCTCAGATATCTGGCTTCTCCGGACGGGATCACCTTCCTTTTGAATGGATCGGCCGAGTGGACCAGGTCCATATCCATACAGAACCGCAATACCTCTTCATCCTTCCATGAATAGGGCGGCTCAAAGACCGGCACAAATCTTTTTCGGTCGATGTCCTTGAAGAATGTTTTAGCGTTCGTGATATTTTCCCCTGTGGGGGCGAAGTCGTCGGGGCACGAGAATAGGATAAGTTTCGCCTTTACCGCCGCGGCTACGGTCTCTGTCTCATGCCAGGCCTTGAAAACTTCTTCCGTAGGCCTGAAAAGCCCTATTCTGTCATCTTTTTCGGAAAAAAATTTTTTTTGTTTTTTTGTATACACCTGGCTTTCAAGGCCGTGTGTTATGACCTGCCGTGCCCGCACAATGAACTCGAACGAAGGAGGAGCGTCAAACGACCATTTTTGGGCTGTCCCCAAAGAAGGCATCCGGTAAAAGGTCTTTGATAACTCCACCACAGGGAACTTCCTGTAATATTCGGCTTTAGTACGGGGGAACCCGGAACACCCTATCCTTACATTCATTTATTCTCTCCGATCATGGGGACGAACCTCACATTAAGCACCGGGGTCTTCTCGAATCCCGAAGGCGTGCGCTCTACGACGTAAAGCTGCTGGTAAGCGGTGCCTACCGGCAGCACCATCCTGCCTCCTTCCTTGAGCTGTGACATGAGCTTTTCCGGGAAACCGGGGGAGGCCGCGGTCACCATTATCACGTCGAAGGGCGCTTCTTCCGGCCATCCCTCATACCCGTTGCCATACCTCACATGGACGTTGCCATATCCTCTTTCAGCAAGTGTCTTCACGGACAGGGCCGCTAGTTCTTCGACTATTTCGACAGTATAAACGCTCCCGGCGAGCTCCGAAAGGACCGCGGCCTGATATCCGCTTCCCGTCCCTATCTCAAGGACCTTGTCGGACGATGATATCCCCGCGGCTTCGGTCATGAAACCCACGATGTAAGGCTGAGATATTGTTTGTCCCCATCCTATGGGCAGAGGGTAATCTTCATAGGCCAGATGACGGATGTTCTCGGGAATAAAAAGATGTCTCGGAACTTTTTTCATCACCTCCAGCACTCTGGGATCGGACACCCCCCTGGCCTTGATCTGGGCATCGACCATATATCGTCTCTTTGCGGCAAATCCGTCGTCTTCGCCGAATGAATTCGAGGCACATACACATACCATGACAATGATGAATATCCTTTTCATCATGATGTTCCGGCCTTATTTTTGCGGTTCGCGGGTCTCTTGTCCGAAGAGGACAGCTTCCACCTATGAGCCTTGCCGCGTTCTCTCATCACCCGCGCGATATCTTTCTGTCTTGCGGTAGTCTTACCGCCGGCTGACATTTTTTCCTCCCGTTCCGGGACTTTCGTCTGTCTATAAGCCCCTTTAGTTTTGAATGATACCTGCCATAACAGAGCTCTATCACGGCGTCCGGATCCGCTCCCTCTTCCAGAATAAGCTCAAGACAAAGGACCAGGAGATCTCCAGTTTCCGTGACGAAGTGCCCGTCACGGACCGCATGAAGACTTGTTATCTCTCTCGCATGCTCTCTCACGAGAAAAAGTAGCTTTTCGGTGTGTTTCCCTCCCCGTCCATTGTATTCGCTCGAAAGCCCGTGGATCCTTTTTATCCTTTCTCGGGAATATTCAGTAAAGGACTTTCTTATCTTTTTCCCGGGCATATTCCCTCAACCTCCAGGATCTTCCGGCTCACTTCCAGAAAGTCGTCTGTCCGGCACACATGATCAGCCGCCATCATCACTTTTTCACTTGAGGGATTGAATGCGATCGAATACCCGGCGAGCCTCATCATCGGGATATCGCCGTCAGAGTCGCCGACAGCGATAGTTTCACTGGGTTTTATACCTATCTCTTTGAGCATCCCGGCCACCATCCGGCCTTTTCCTCCGTGGCTGATGTTTATGGTCACACCGCCCGTAAGTTTTCCCCTCTTTGAGTCCAGCCTGTTCCCAATTACAAGCTCGAACCCAAGATCCCTTTTAACCCTGTCGGTAACGAACTGAAGCCCCGTTGATATGGCCGCGAACTTAAAACCTCTTTTTCTTAAAATGGCGACCGCTCTTTTCACGTTCTTTGAATATTTGATCTCGCGGAAGATCCCATAGAGCATCTTTTCGCTCATACCCTTCCAGTGGGC
>JAQVSN010000117.1 GCA_028700515.1 Candidatus Omnitrophota bacterium | reverse complement strand
CTTGCATATTGGTCTTTCATAATATAATATTGAGTAAGATATCTCCCCAAAAAATAGAAAGAGGATGCCTGATGCAAAAACCTTCATTGAGTATCGTAAAGATCCTCAACATGAGTTTAGGTTTTTTCGGCATTCAATTCGGGTGGGGCCTCCAAATGGCTAATATGTCGGCCATCTACGAATTTCTCGGCGCCAAGGCCGACCAGATCCCCATACTTTGGCTTGCCGCTCCCCTCACCGGTCTTCTTGTCCAGCCAGTGGTAGGTTTTATGAGCGATCGCACCTGGGGACCGCTTGGAAGGAGGCGTCCTTACTTTCTCGGCGGAGCGATATTCGCGTCCCTCGCCCTGGTCCTGATGCCTCATTCCTCCACCGTATGGATGGCGGCACTCCTGCTCTGGATACTCGACTTTTCCGTTAATATCAGCATGGAACCCTTCCGTGCTTTTGTCGGGGATATCCTGCCGGACGAACAACGCGCCAGGGGTTTCGCCATGCAGAGTCTGATGATAGGCCTCGGCGCCGTGCTGGCATCTTCCCTCCCATGGATGATGACCAACTGGTTCGGGATATCTTCCGAACCGCTGGCGAAAGAGGCCGTCGACACCGTCCACGAATCCCTCAAGGTCACGCTTTCATCAGTTACCGGCAATATGTCCATTCCCGAAACTGTCAGATATTCCTTCGCCGTGGGAGCTATCGTCTTCATTTCCGCGGTTCTCTGGACCGTAATAAGCACAAAGGAATACCCTCCCGAGGATATGGCGGCCTTCCGTAGATCGCGCTCCGAAAAAAAAGGCCTGAAAGAGAACGCATGGGAGCTTGCCCGGACGTTCCGGGAAATGCCGGACACCATGAAAGATCTCGGATGGGTACAGCTCTTCACGTGGTTCGGCCTGTTCTGCATGTGGATATATTTTTCGGTAGCGGTGGCTCATAACATCTTCGGGGCCGCCGACCATACATCGAAGCTTTTTTCCGAAGGCATACAGTGGGGAGGAGTTTGTTTCTCTGTCTATAACGCGGTATGCTTTGTTTTTTCCTTTTTCCTGATATGGCTCTCGTCGAAAGTCAGCCCTAAAACCATACACACCGCCTGCCTCACTCTGGGGGGAGCAGGCCTTCTGTCGATAGCGTTCATACACGATAAAACGCTCCTGCTTGTCCCAATGGTGGGAATCGGTATCGCGTGGGCCAGCATTGTTTCCATGCCCTACGCGATTCTGGCCGGCTCACTTCCCTCTTCAAGGATGGGGGTATATATGGGGATCTTCAATTTCTTTATCGTTATCCCGCAGATCGTCGCGTCCCTTGGCCTCGGCATCCTCATGCGTGCTTTTCTCCGGAACAATTCCATGGCGGCAGTAGTTCTCGGAGGCTTCAGCATGCTCATCGCGGCCTTACTCGTACTCCGGGTCCGGACCGGGAGGCCTTCAAAAGAGGCGGCTGTCATATGAAAATACGTTTTACCATCCATTTCTCGGCCGAGTGGGGCCGGAGAATATCGGTTACCGGTTCCGAGGCGGCGCTCGGCCTTTGGGACCCGGCAAAAGGGCTTGATCTCTCTTACTACCCGGGAGGTTTCTGGGCGGGAGATGTCGACATAGAGGCAGACGGAAACCTTAATTTCGAATATAAATACGTCATAAAGGACGATAAGGGCGGATGTGTCTGGGAAAAAGGCTATAACCGGATCTTCACCACCGACAGCGAGAACTCTCCCGCGATCAAGGGCCTTAAATTCGCCGATGTTCTTGATACCTGGAGACCGTTCCCGGATACCTCTTCCATTTTCCTCACATCGGCATTCCGTAACGTTATTTGTTCCCGAGCCCTCCGGGGAACGAAAGACGTTCCTGTCCAGCGCCCCCGTATAAAACGCGAAGGTTCCACCACTGCCCGTTTCAAAGTGTCCGCGCCGCGGCTCAGGAGTACCGACAGGATATTTGTCGCCGGAAGCGCTTCCGTTCTGGGAAATTGGGATATTAAAAAAGCCCTGCCTCTGAAAAGCGGGGAATACCCAGAATGGTATCTCGAGGTTTCGGATAAGTCGCTTGACGAGTCTTTTGTCTACAAATACATAATAGTCGATGAAAAAGGCAACCTTGTGGAATATGAATCGGGGCCGGACCGTTTCGTCCCGGAGATCCCCGGTGGCCCGAACGGACGCATTCCTCTAACATCCGAAAAAAGGCTTGTCTTCGCCCACGGGGACCGATTCCGCTATACGTCCCCATGGAAAGGAGCCGGTGTAGCCATACCGGTATTTTCTATACGAAGCCGGAACGGTCTTGGTACAGGTGAGTTCCTGGACCTAAAACTCGTTGTTGACTGGGCCAAAAGGTCCGGGTTCGAGCTCATACAGCTATTACCCGTAAATGACACTCAAGCGAGCATGACCAGAGCGGATTCATACCCATACTCTAATATTTCGGTCTTTGCCCTGCACCCTCTCTACCTCAACCTCGAAGCGATAGCCTCTCTTCCGAAAGACCTCCGAGAAAAGATAGACCGGCGCCGCAAGGACCTGAACTCCTTCGACCACGTGAACTATGAAAAAGTGATGTCCGCAAAACTGTCATTACTTAAGGAGATCTTCTCGCTCTCGAAAGAACAATTCATGAAGTCAAGGGAACTGGAGGATTTCCTTTCGGAAAATTCCTTCTGGTTAAGACCATATGCCGCCTTCTCGATCCTCCGTGATATTAACGGTTCTGCGGATCCCGCTAAATGGGGGAAATATTCATCTCCAAAAAATTCCGATATCGATGAACTTCTTTCGCCGTCTTCCCCCCATTATGAAAAAGCAGCGTTCACATATTTTATACAGTATCACCTTCACTCCCAACTCGATGAAGCATCGCGTTATGCCGGAAAAATGGGGGTCGTCCTTAAGGGGGACATCCCAATAGGGATAAACAAACACAGCGACTCCTGCTGGACCTCCCCGGAACTTTTCCACATGGACCGTTCAGCCGGAGCCCCGCCGGATCCTTTTTCTGACACCGGCCAGAACTGGGGATTCCCCACGTATGATTGGGGCGCAATGAGGAAAGACGGTTACGATTGGTGGAAAAAACGTCTCGGCATCATGTCCCGTTACTTTCAAATGATACGTCTCGATCATGTCCTGGGCTTCTTCAGGATATGGGAGATCCCGGACGAGAACATCTCGGGCCTTATGGGCCGTTTTGATCCCGCCCTCCCCCTCAGAAAAGACGAACTCGAACCCGAGGGGATATGGGACTTCGATAGGCTTTCTAAACCCTATATTCCCTATTGGCTGATAAAAATGATGTTCGACTCCGACCTTGATGAGGCAATGGACTCTTTCCTGGATCGGGTCGGCGATCGCCGTTTTCAGCTCAAACCTGCTTATTCGACCCAGGCTCTGATCGAAAAGAACGTTGTATGCCCGGCAAACGCCGGCGACAGGGAGAAAGCCCGGATCGAGAGGTTCAGATCGGCCCTTTCTTCCTTGGCGGCGAATATCGTGTTCCTTAAGGATCCGGACTCGGAAGGTTTCCATCCCAGGATGAACATGATGGATACATGCTCGTTCTCCTGTCTTGACGAATGGATGCAGGAAAAGCTGATCAACATCTATCACGATTACTTCTGGCGAAGACATGAGGATTTTTGGGAAAAAAGCGGAATGGAGAAGCTTCCGGCGCTGATCTCGGCATCAGACATGCTCATATGCGGAGAAGACCTTGGCATGGTACCTCACTGCGTGAAACCCGTCATGGAAGAACTGGGGCTTGTGGGGCTCAGGGTACAGCGCATGCCCCACAAGGAAGGGCAGGAATTCGGTCTTCCCTGGGAATATGAGTATCTCACCGTAGCGACCACTTCCACGCATGACATGTCCACATTAAGGGGTTGGTGGGGAGAAAACCCAGCGGCGGCCCAGAGGTATTACAATTCTGTCCTTGGCCATCCCGGTGATGCGCCTTCGGAATTCACCCCTGCAATAGCCCGGGAGATCTTCACACAGCATCTTTTGGCTCCTTCGATGTGGACCATATTCCCGATCCAGGACATACTCGCGATGGATCCTGTCCTCAGGCGTCCGGGCGACCCAAGCGAAGAAAGGATAAACGTACCGTCAAACCCCGGCCATTACTGGAAATACCGGATGCATATCGATATTGAGACCATCCTGGGACGTAAGGACCTCAGCGGCGGTCTTTTTGATCTTTTGACATCAACCAAAAGACGCTCCGAGTACTGACCCCCCGGAGCCAAAGAACGGAGGAAAGATGAAAAAGGTCCTTATCCTGATACAGGCCCTGTTTTTAGCATTCTTCCTTGCCGCGTCCGCGGCGGCGGAGGCTGTTCCTCAAGGAGGAAAAGAAGACCCCTTACCGCTGAATACCGATAATTCGGGCATGGGGACAGCAACGCCGCAGGTTTCACTCAGGAATGCCGCTCCCTATCTTACCGGCGACTGGGGCGGATTGAGGCCTGAGTTCAAAGAAAAAGGGTATACGCTTTCTTCGAGTTATGTCTTTGACGTTCTTGGGAACGTTTCCGGAGGCATGGAGCGAAGGACGGTCTATACCCATTCCTGGGGTACCGACATAGAGGTGGATATGGAAAAGGCTTTCGGTCTTAAGGGCGGCATATTCCACACCT
>JAQVSN010000116.1 GCA_028700515.1 Candidatus Omnitrophota bacterium | reverse complement strand
GAATTTTGGCATCTGGAACTTCGGCGGCGATCACGTTAAAAACGGCTTCCCTTATTCTGTCCTTTGTGGGACGGACCGTTTTGAGATCGGGCTGTGTGATCTTCCTGCCCCTGAATTCTCCGCCGATAATCCTCATATGAGTCACCTATCCTCATAGATGGTCGCTTGTCGCTCGTCGCTGGTCGCTCGTAAATTGTCGCTCGTCGCTGGTAACATCTAGCGACAAGAGACTAGCGACAAGAGACGGAACCGCCGAATCTCTCTTTTATAGCCTTCCTGATCCCAGCATGCCGTTCGTCTGAAAGGTCTGGATCCTCCGTTACCATCGCGAAGGCCTCTTCCCTGGCTTCTTCGAGTATGCTGATGTCTCTAACAATGTTCCCCACTTTAAGCTCGGGTAAACCGCTTTGTCTTGTGCCGAGGAACTCTCCGGGCCCCCTCAGATCAAGGTCTTTTTCGGCTATCTCAAAACCGTCACCTGTCCTGGTCATGACCTCAAGCCGTTCGCAGGCTTCCTCTGTGACATCATCGGCTAGAAGAATGCAATAAGACTGGTGTTTGCCTCTTCCTATGCGCCCCCTCAACTGGTGCAACTGGGCCAGTCCGTACCTGTCGGCATTCTCAACTACCATAACGGTAACATTTGGCACGTCGATCCCAACCTCCACTACCGTAGTCGCGGCAAGAATATCTATCATTCCTGCGGCAAATTCACGCATTATCCTTTCCTTTTCCTGTGAAGACAGCCTTCCGTGGAGGAGAGCCACCCTGAAAGACGGGAATATCTTGCTTTCAAGCCGTTCGGCCATCTCACTCGCGGAAAGAAGTTCCGATCTCCCCTTATCGTCGATACGGGGATAAACGATGAAAGCCTGTCTTCCCGAACGTACTTCATCTCTGATGAATTCATAGACACTGTCTCTCTTCTCTTCACCGACCCAATAGGTAACAACATCCTCTCTGCCCGCCGGTTTTTCCTTGAGGACCGAAATATCCATATCCCCGTAAAGGGTCAGGGCCAAACTTCTCGGTATCGGCGTCGCCGTCATTATGAGAGTATCGGGCATTTTCCCCTTCTTCACAAGCGCCTTCCCCTGCTCCACACCGAACTTATGCTGCTCGTCGACCACCACCACCCCCAGATCCTTGAAATCCACTTCTCCCTGTATCATCGAATGGGTACCGATAATTACGGCCGCCTCACCTGACACGATCTCATTTTTTACGATCTCTTTTTGAGACGCGTCCATCCCGCTAACAAGCAATCTTACGTTCATTCCCAACGGCATCAAGACCTCGCTGAACAACAGAAAGTGCTGTCTTGCGAGTATCTCAGTAGGGGCCATCACCGCAGCCTGTCTGCCGCCCCGCACCGAAAGGAGGGTCGCGTACATGGCGACAGCGGTCTTACCGCTTCCCACATCCCCCTGAAGCAATCTGAACATAGGCTTTTCGGACGACATATCCCTTTCTATGTCGCTCATACATTTTTTTTGGCTTTCCGTGAATTCAAAGCCCAGAAGTCCGCCAAGTTCTTCCCGCATCCCATTCTTAACTTCGTGCCTGGATACCGCCTGCGGCCTTATAAGCCTGCGCTTTGCCATGACCGTCTGCAGAAGAAAGAATTCTTCGAAAACAAGACGTCTGTAGGCTTTCTCGAGATTGTCATTTGAGCATGGGAAATGTATGTTCTCCACAGCAAATTTCATATCGGCAAGTTTTCTCCTCGCCCTTATCCCTGTCGGTAAAGGGTCTTGGATATCACGGGCATAAGACGTGATCGCCCCATGGACCACCTTCCTCATGTACTTCTGGTTCACCCCCTCGGTCAGCCTGTATATCGGCACTATCCTTCCGATATCGAGAGTATTCCTCACGCCGCCTTCCTCAAACACCTCAAAAGCCGGGTGTACTATCTGGAGCCTCTTCTGGATATCCACCCGACCGTATAGCATTACATGGGCCCCCTCCGTGAAGAACTTCTTAATGTACGGCTGGTTGTACCAGACAGCGAAAACCCTGCTCGTTCCTTCCCCCACGGCAGCCTCGGTAATGACCGTTCCCGTCCCGGCCCTGAAAGTCCTTGAAGACATGACCTTTCCAACCACAGCCTTGACATCGCCGGGCCTTAAGTCCTTGACGGACACGATCTCGCTCCTATCCTCATATCTTCTGGGAAGGAAAAAAAGAAGATCCCTTGCGGTAAAGATACCGAGCCTTTCCAACACCTCAGCCTTTTTGGGCCCCACCCCCTTCAGGTAACGTATGGGGACTTCCTCTGCCGGTTTTTTTTCTTGCATAATATTCTTTATTTTGGTATGATTTACACGTTTTTTCGACGCGCCATGTTTCATTGAGGCGTGCCATAATTGATATCGACTTGATCAGGCTATTATATAAAGAAAGGTTTAACCATGGCAAGAGAATGCTTTTTTTGCGGCAAGAAACCGACAAGCGGCAGGACTATAACCCGCAGAGGTATGGCCAAGAGTATGGGAGGAGTAGGGCGGAAAATAACCGGTAAGACCTTACGCCGCTTCATGCCCAACATACAGTCGGTTAAGACCTTGGTAGACGGCAAAGCGAAAAAGGTCAATGCCTGCGCCAAGTGCCTTAAGGCCGGTAAAGCCAAAAAATAATACAACTTTCTACAGCGACGACAACAAAAAACCCGATCTTTCTTAAGATCGGGTTTTTCTTCATTGAGCACTACCCTCTCGCTACTTCCCCCTTGTTGCAAGCCACGAGCGCCGAGAGACGAGCGACGAGAGACTATTACGCCGCTACCAGCATTTCCTTGAGCATCTGGTTAATGCGCAGCTGTTCGCTTACGTCGATGATGTTCATGTGCGGAAGCTTGACGACAAGTTTTCGCGCGAAAAGTACCGGATCATCGAGCCATTCCGGGCTTATCTCAGGACACTCTTCGCCGGTAAGGAGCTCAAATATATCGCGGAACGAGTCCCAGTCCTTATTGAGCACGCATCGCGCCGCGCCCAAAAGCCCTTCTACGTTAACTATATCCGTTATCCCATCCTTGGAGGCAATAAGCAGTCCGGCTTTCCCCCCCAGCCTTTCCGCCAAAAGATCGTCAGGAAGTATGACCACAGTATTGTCCCTGTCACAACCGTTCTCGGCCATGTATCTCTCTATCGCCTGGCCGTCAAGCACCACGACCTTCTCCGCCACCAAGGGGTCCCGTGCCCTTTTGTTAAGAAACCTTTTTATCTCACCCTGTCCGTCTCCAAGCACCGAACTGTCGAGTATCACATGCGTAACGATGTCCAGGGTAGGCGTTATATCCACCGACATAGTTGCCAGATGGATCATCTCGATATCACGCGATACTTCTTCGAACGTAGTCCCGCGAGTCAGTTCGACATTACTTTTGGAGTTCACCTCGTAAGGTGTTATGTCAAAAAGCATAAGCTGCTCGGGCTTACCCTTGACCGGAGCGGTATCCCGCGGTTGGGGCTTGTCAGCAACCTCGGGTTCGCCGGGCTCAGGATATCCCGGTACCGCGAAAGGAAGTATAGGGTCTTGCTCGAACAGTGAAGGCTGACTCCTTTCCGTCGTGTCGCCAAAGGATGTTGTTCCTTGGGTCGATTCAACCTGCGGCTCTGGGATGCTGTGAGTGATCAGATATTCATAAAGAGATATCTTTTTGGCATCAAAATAGGTTTTCGGCGGAGCCCTTGATCTGAGGCCGGACCTCGGCCCTTCATAGGCCCATTTCATAAGGTCCCAATCAATTTCTCCCTGCGCGTCCAGGGGAAAGATAGGGACCGTCATCAGGTTAAGACCGTGATAATAGATCGAACCGAAAAGTTTCCCTTCCCGCAACTCGTAATTTTGCGGATGAACGACCCTGGAAGCCCATTGTATAATCGGATAGAGTTTTCGTTTTGTGCTGCCGGCCCCTTTTATATCGGTACGGGCAAGAGAGTTCTTGATCCATCTGGCTGTCTCATCCTCTTTGCCTATTCCCCTCCCTACAGAAAGCAACCTGTCCTTTATGTACGGTACATTGCGGCGGTAAAGAGATTGGACCCAGAGCTTCCGTTCTTTTTCGGTGTAGTAATAGTCGTACGGCGGAACATTCGTAAAGAGGCAATGATCCTGAAAGAACTTCCGGAAATCCTCTCCCATTATACTTTCCCCGAATGGATCGTCATTTATCCCGTGGTCTTTGAGCATTTTCCCGGCAAATGCCAACTTGTGGTCGGGTAGCCCTATGGATCTTTTGCTCGAATTATACCTGAACGTATCCTCCAGATAACGCTTTATCTCGGTGTCTATGTCTTTATGGTCCGACAACTCCGATATGCGGTGTATCATGGCGAAATATTCATTGGTCCTGAAGGCTTCCCCGAAGGTCATTGTGTGGCCCCCAACGTCAACTCCCACAGGCATGTCGGCATCGAACTTAACGGCGTTCTGAACGAACCCGTGAACCAGGAACATCGCTTTATAAAGCAGCCGGTCTCTCGTTATCTGTACTATCTCATCATGGTCATGGTCAAGCTCATGGAAAAGCCTTTCGATAAGCACCTGCAGAGCCCCGACCTCTTCTGACCACTTAGCCGGAGTGTGCTCGACCCTGTGGGCATGCCACATCTCGTACAGTATCGTGAGAAAAGCGTTATTGAAAACTATTTTGGAACTATACCTTGCGGAATTGGCTTTAAGGTTATATGCCAC
>JAQVSN010000115.1 GCA_028700515.1 Candidatus Omnitrophota bacterium | reverse complement strand
GATCGTCTTCCGAAAGATCTTCCAGGGGGACAACATTCGGTATTTTATCGTAGATCTCCTTGAGCTTCTCTTCGCTCCAGCCCAGGTGCTTCCCTATAGCGAAAAGCGTTATCTCGATAAGGGGCATCCAGGCCGTATCCGGGAAAGTCCTATCATCTATCCCGGCGATAAAAGCCCTGCCTTCCATGCCTTTGTACAGCTCCATATTACGGCTCGTGGTTATAACAACGATATTCTCCGGTGACAGGCTTCCTTTTTCCGGGTTAGATAAATTCGTAACCCTTCGTGAGAGAGACGCCCCTTCCCCCTTTATCACCTCAATATTCCATAAGAATGCCTTGAGTTCCTCATTGTTATCCTCGATAACGCTGAATACCCGAACAAGCTCCCTCAGCATCCTGTTGACCTCTCCCGAGCCCAGCCCCATATCCATTACAAGTACAGTCTTTTCGTTCTTCATCGAAGATGAAATAAGCGCGTTCACCAGCTCGGGCACGGTGTATTCGCCGCTCTTCATTATCCGCCGCCTCATAAGGGTTTTCCTGTATCGATCTTCCGCGCTGGTATTTTCCGCATCCGCATCTTCGTCCTGAGGAATAGTTTCCTCGACAATGATGTCCCGGAACCTTACGTTCCCGGGCTGGACAGCCTCCATAAGATCATCTTCCGGGATCACGCTCGGGCGATCCTTATCTGAGGTCTTTTCTCTCCCCCTCTCGATAAGGGATCCTACATGCTGCCGCACTTCTTTCAGTACCCCCTCGTTAAGCGGCTTGTGATCATACATCCATATCGTTTCAAGGGCCATCATGTTCTTTTCAATAAAATCTCCCGCATCCCGGATCTTCCCTTCCCTGCGGGCTTTTTCGATAAGCTTGAACTGGTACGCGTGAAGCCATTCATGACTTTCAGCTGTACCTTTATAGAAAGGAGACATTATCAGGTCCACAACAAAAGGAACGGCCGCCGCCGTGGCAACACAAAAAACATAAAAAGGCACAGACCCGAAAAAAAGAAGTACCACTGTGGAGGTGACGGATAGAGGAGCGAGAAAAGCTCCCAGGGTCCATCCTCCCGAAAAGATAGAGATCGCTCTCAATCCTCCGTCATCGGATATAACATGCTGGGTGTTCGGGGTCCTCATGAACAGGACAAGGTTAAAGAAGTAAACAAGCGCATACCTGAACTGCCTCCCTCTCCAGGCCTCCTTCATCTGCCTGAGTGACAAAAGGATATGCATTGAGGCGTTATAGGGCACCTCGACCACGGGTACTTCAGGAATGATATCCTTAACCTTTTGTTTTAGCTCAGAAAGCTCTATTTCTCCCGAAACATCGACAAGAACACCGCTTCTTTGCGCTACCTTATCATGAAAACGATAGGTCAACATTGAGAGGATACCCGCAAGTATCATGCTATAGAAAAGCGAGAATACGGACAATTGGCCATTCAAGCCAACGGCTACGCCTCCAAAAAAGGAAGCCATAACGAAGTTGAATGCCGCTATTTTAATCGGGACGACCATCTTCAGCGCTATGGCTTTTAAGCTCTCCCAGGGAGAGGAAAGACCCTCGTGCGATGGGTTTATCATATGAAGCCCCACGAAAACAAAGTAAGAGGCGGCCATAACAAAGATCATGGCCCTCAAAGATATCTCGCCCGCCAACACGCCCGCTGCCGAAAGAACGAACGGAACAAAGGTGAAAATCACCTCTTCCAGTTTAGGCGCGATCTTAACGGCGTATTTCCCGTAGCTCATTTCCGGGAAAAACACGCCCCTTATCATGTCTACGGCCCCCAGGCCCCGTGACACCGCGGACGGTCTATTACTCCTAACCTTTTTCCCGTCAAGCCCCTTATTTTTTTCAGCCATTCGGATAAGGAATTTCAAAAAAATTTGTTTAAGCTTATCTTCTTCATTAAGGGCCTCATTGGAAAAATATCGGTTATCCATTGTTCGGAAATTAAGAGCGACATTGTAGGCGCTTTCAGCACGTTTAAAATTCCGCATATAGTGTTCCATCATCCCCAAACCAAGGAAATAATCTACGTGAGTATAAAAAAGTTCTGCCGTGGTGAAAGGGCCAAATGGCGCAGCCTTCCTGAAGTTAAAAAGAGCTTCCCTGTCATTCCCAAGCCTGAATTCAAGTACACCCAGAAGAAAACGATCCCGGGCTGTGGCTCTTTGGAGGAGCGCGTCCGAGGCGATCTTTTTCCGCATAAGTTGCAGCATTATCCGAAAACGTAATTCCATAGCGAGGTTATCAGGGATATTGAAATATTCAGAGATCAGTTCCTGCGCAGCCAGCATTTCCTGCTGTCCGCTATCCCCGGAATACCCGGTTGTAAAAGATGAAACGACTTCCTGCGTAACATCTATGAAAGCACCAGCAAGGGTCAGGCTGTCATTTTCCCTCCATTTTCTGAGTTTATCAATCTGCGAACGAAGCTGGGTATCTGGTCCGTTCTCTATCCTTGCGAGTTCTTTATTGACTATGGGGCGAAGCGTGTTCTTGAGCGCCCTGTCGACTCTGATACGTTCTCTCAGCCTACCCATAAGGAATAGTGTCGTAAGGATATTACGCATGTTCCGTTTCCCGTTCCTATCCCCGATATTTTTCGCGTCACGCTCCTCCGGCTTCAACACTGCCAAAACCTTCAATATGCGCCTTAGTACTGCGGAAGCCAGCTTGACCTCCCTTACTCCATCCGAAGGCGGCATTCCAGACCGTAAAATATTGCCATATTTTTTACCGAGAGCCAGATACCCAAGGGTTACAATAGCAAAAGATAGTCCTATCCAAGGCGCAGACAAAAAGAATGACAAAACCGTCGAAGCCACCATCACAGCGAACATGCCCCCTACAGCTTTCCAATTATATCCTCCAGTCCGGACCGAAACTCCGGATATCTTTGGCGTTAAGATCTCACCCTCTTTCTCGCCTTCAAGAAGGTCCTTATCAGAGAGCTCTTCTGTTTTTACTACAGGAAAATCGTCTGGAACCGGCTCCTCCTTGTCATTGTAATAAACACCAGGCAAAATCCCCCTTATGACGATCATCTTGAGCATTTTCTCTGCCGCCTTGACCCCGGGATGATCTTTAATGAGCTGGGCCAAGGGGTTCGACTCCATGAAGTTCATATGAAGCTCAATCACCTTTAAAGCAATTTCCTTCACTCTCTCTATTTGGTTCTTAGATAGAGTGTAATTGTTGCCCATCCCTCTGGCACTAAGTATTCTTTCCGCACGGGCCCACAAGCGTTCAAGACTCCATATCCAAACAAGTTTGGTCGTAGCGAAATAGTTACTTCTATCAACACCACGCAAGTGTTCCCTGTCATGGTTAGCATTTCTATGCGCACGTGCTAAACAAAACTCATATAACTTCTTGGCAGATTCGTAATGAGGTTTAACCTCGAAATAATACTCTGTAGCTTTAGCTTTTTCTTCTTCTCTAAAATTCGTCAGGTTGAAGCCTAAATATTCTTCTGAATAAGTAGCATGCACACTACTGGAATGACCCTCAATTTCTTCATACATAACATGCCTGAATATAAGGGAGAGTTCCCCATCCTTTCTCCCAGGGTCAAAGTCTTCAAGCCCCACCATCTTGTAGCCTTCACTTCGAACCACCCAGTAGTTCTCCGGGAACAGTTCTTCCTGAATCTCTCTTGCCTTGATGTGCCCCACTACCGGGCAGGCCGCCTCATGAAAAATATATTCCCCCAAAAGATCTTTGTCGTCACCCATAATATCAAGAACTTTTCCAGTTAACGCCACGGTATTGGGATAATACTCACCAAACAGTGTATCCCCTCCGCCGGTTTCGTCATCCGGATCAGCTCCGGGAACCTTCAGAGTGTTGAACCCCAACAACCATGCAGCAGGAGTCAACAAATGATGCTCTCCCCATAGTACAAGAGGTTTTATCTCGATGAACGAAGCCTCTTCCATACGGTCGAGTGAATTACGAATCGCGCGTTTAAAGTCCTTGTTCAGCCGTGAATTTTCCAGCAAGATTTTCAGGTGTTCGAGTATTTCGGGAAGGAGGGCCTTTATGCCTGGCCTTATATCACCTGTCACATATGCCCCTTCACGAAAAACCTTGAATAACTCGGCGGGATCCCCTTGAGCCACATTCCCCGACGCCAACCTTGGGAGCTCCTGCCGGGATTCAAGCAATTGCCTCCCGAGGTATTTTCCCAAACGCAACTCACGGATCACCACATATCCGGAGATAACTTTCGGCACAGACGGCATTTTGGGATTGAAATATCGAACCCTGTAGCGGCCTATGTCTAGAATGAATTCTCCGTCTTCGGGATCGCCTGCCGCCACAGGTAATGAGGAAGCAAACTCCGCGGGGATATTTTTGTCATTTTTAAGTCCCAGAAGCATTTCTTCGACTTTGGATTTTATAGAGTAAAGATTACGGGAAGATCGATCAGCCTCTATAGCAAAAAGCTTTTCAACTATATACCGGGACACCACGGGAGTAAAAGAAGAGTTGACATTCTCCATAGAGAACATCGAGACGGGAGACAGGTCGTTCCGGTCGATAATACCGGGATCGGCCCATACAACGCTTTGCCAACAAAGCAAAAGGGAAAGCGTGCCAGATATGGTCTTGATAACAATATTGTTCATATTTTGCTTTTCCTTTGTTTAACAAACTACAGGCTACCATAATGTTTTTAAATCGACAA
>JAQVSN010000114.1:1252-4711 GCA_028700515.1 Candidatus Omnitrophota bacterium | reverse complement strand
CGCTCCGACACTCTTATCCTGTAACCCGCCTTCTCGAAGAGCCTTATGGTCGTATCCTGGAGACTGCCTTTAGGGATCCCTATTTTCAATATTTTTTTACCCATTTTCTCCCCTGCTGCCTTCCGTTTGGCACCGAAAAACCACTACAACAGCGGTCCGGTATACCGCGTATAGACGGTGTAGATTCTATATCATTATTAATATCGCGTCAAGGAATTAGGCTCCCGTGGAGCGCAAAACCACCGGCAGCCCTTCTTTTTGCAGCCCATCGTGGAAGATCCTTCCATTTACCTTCCTTCAAGGTACAGGTAAAGCCGGCACGCCCTCGACAGAGCCATTGCCCTGTCACAGGCTTCTTTGAGGGTCCGGCCGAAACATACCGCTCCGTGCCTCGCGAGAAGGACTCCGTTTGAGCTTTCTGAGACTTTTTTGGCTACAGCCCGTCCCAATTTGTCTGATCCAGGTTCGATGAAGGGTACCACGGGGACTTTTCTCCCAAGAAGACAATCAAACTCGTATGAATTACTCTCGAGGACCTTCGTAAGGGCTGAAACGGCTACAAGTTCGGGAGAATGGACATGGACTACCGCCTTTATGGCCCTATTTGCCCTGTAACAGGCAAGGTGCATGGGTATCTCCGTACTTACTCTGCCATGTTTGCTCTCCGACAAAGCCTCTTCCGGGCCCACATCCGGGTAATCCTTCACGAGGGCTTCTTCCATATCTACCCCGGCCGCTTTTATGAAGATCCTGCCTCTCTCAAGAACGCTTATATTCCCCCCGCGTCCAAGGGCCAGACCGGCCGCATAAAGCTGACGCCCCCTTTTTACCAGTTCTTTTCTTACATCGTTCGCCTTTCTCATTTTTTCAGTTTAACATACCCCCCTCTCGGACCGCAATATAAGAAAAGCCTTGTGATGGTAAAAGAATGGAATATAATAAAAAGAGCGCTTTCAGGCTTTTTCGGTTCATGGTCCATGGTTCGTTTTTCATGAATGAAAGCAACCTGACCACGAACCTGGAACCATGAACTATGAACCCTATCACGAAAGGACAGAAAATGGTACTTGCGGTATTACGAAGCAGGAAGTTCAAAAAAAACATCCTTTGGGGGCTCCTCATACTAATACTCCCGGCGTTCGTTCTTTGGGGTATAGGATCGGTCACTTCGAAACCCCAGGTCCTGGGACAGATCAACGGCAAAAAAATAAGCACTGAGGATTTCGAAACAGCGAGGCAGGGAATACGCGCCCAGGTCATTCTGTCATATTTCGGGGACAACGCCGCTATGAATAACATTCTGGCCAACAGGCCCTTACTCAATTACATGACCTGGGAAAGACTTTTATACCTTGAAGCCGCCAAAAAAGACAGGATCACGGTCAAGAACGATGATGTCCGCGCTTTTCTTTCATCTCACCCCCTTTTCATGAAGAACGGGGCCTTCGACAGGACCGCGTACGATTATCTCCTGAAGAACGCTTTCTCTATGGACGCGAGGAAATTCGAAGAACTGGTGCGGGAAAACCTTACCATCAAGACATACCGGCAGAAACTTCTTCAAAACGTTTCAGTTTCCGAGGAAGAAGCTCTGACCATATACGAAAAGACCAATTCCAAGGTCGTCCTTTCATATATAGTTTTTCCGACAGAGTCCTTTTACGCCGCGTCCGCCCCCGAAGAGACCGAAGTACTGCTCTTCTACGAGGAGAACAAAGATGAGATGTACAGCCCTCCCAAGGTTGATGTAGCGTACATTGAGGCGGGTTTTACCGATGCCGCCAGCCGGGCGTCGGCAGAAAAGACTATGGTAGATGTTTATGAAGAGGTGTCGGCGGATCCGGACGAAATGGAAAGGATCGCCGGCAGGAACAACCTTAAGTACGGCCGGACCGGACCTTTCAGCCGCGAAGAACTTCCCCGGGACACGACCTTCTCCCAGGAATTCCAGGACGCGGCCTTTTCCCTTCCTCCCGGCGAAGTCAGTGTTCCCTTCGCTTCCTCAGGCGAAAAGGGCGGGGTATATATCCTTTTCAAAAAGGCCGATATCGCGCCGAAGCCGCTTTCTTTCGACGAGGCTAAGCCGCGTATAACAAAATTCCTCTCGAACGCAAAGGCCCTTGGAATGGCCGAGGAAAGGGCAAGCAAAATATACGAGTCCCTGGTATCCGAAAGCACCGATATGCGGAAAGCGGCGGAACAGGCCGGACTGCAGATAATGACCACCAAAGAGATAACTTACAAGGATTACATCGAGAATGCCGGCCCAGGAGGGGAAACGGTGTTTGCCGCGCTTTCGGCCGGTGTGGGCAAGTATCTGGAACCTGTGCTTACCGAGAAAGGCGTGCTCATCGCCCGCGTAGAAAAGATCGTTCCGGCTGACAGGAACGTATTCGACGGCGACAAGGAAAATATCACGAAGGGGATATTGGTCAGGAAGCAAATGGCTACCCTTGATGAGTGGCTTGCCGCAAGGTCCAGAGATATAAAATTAAACAGGCCGCTCGAGGAGATGTAGCCGCCGGTCCGGGAACTGGGATCGCCGGGGAGGGCCCGTGGACCGGAAGCATCGCGGAGTTTCCTACTCGATCAATTTCTTGAGTTCCTTCATAAAATGGGAAACGTCCTTAAAGCGCCTGTAAACCGAGGCGAACCTGACGTAAGCCACTTCGTCCAGATTGTAAAGCTTCTCCATCACTACATTGCCTATATCGGTGGTTTTTATCTCTTTATCGGACTTTTTCTGGATATCCCGTTCTATCTCCTCTACTATCTCTTCGATCCGCTCCATACTCACCGGACGTTTCTCGCATGCTTTTATTATCCCTGTTTTTATCTTTTCCCTGTCGAAGCGTTTTCTTGTCCCGTCACGTTTTACCACCATGAGGGGTGCATCCTCTATGTACTCGTAGGTAGTAAATCGCCTGCCGCATTTCAGGCACTCTCTTCTGCGCCGTATGCTGGCGCCTTCCCCTATGGCCCTGGAATCGATAACCTTATCTTCTTCGTTCCGGCAAAAAGGACACCTCATTTTCCCATCACCACCAGTTCTATTTTTCCTTCTTTAAGAAAATTTTTTGCCAGCTCGTCAGGATACTCTCCCTCTATAACGATCTTCCCTACACCGGCGTTTATTATCATTTTGGCGCATATGCTGCACGGTTGATTGGTTATGTATATTGTTGATCCGGCGACGCTGATACCGTGCCTGGCCGCCTGGAGAAAAGCGTTCTGTTCCGCGTGCAGGGCCCTGCAGAGCTCATGCCTCTGCCCCGAAGGGACTCCGAGTTCTTCCCGGAGACATCCGACTTCTTCGCAATGCTTGAGCCCCGACGGAGCCCCGTTATACCCGGTGGCCAATATCTGTTTCCCCTTCACGATGACCGCTCCGACCTGGCGTCTCAAGCATGTCGATCGTGTCGCCACAAGCCTGGCGATGTTCAGAAAGTACTCATCCCA
>JAQVSN010000114.1:0-1152 GCA_028700515.1 Candidatus Omnitrophota bacterium | reverse complement strand
CTTAAGAAATCCCCTTACCTCTTCCCTTATAGCGGAAAGTTTAGTTCCGTCGTTCCGCGCCTCCAGGGCTTTATCGATCAATCCGGCCACCTCGAACATCTCTTTTTCTTTCATTCCCCTGGTCGTGACCGCCGGTGTCCCGAGCCTGATACCGCTTGTCACAAAAGGGCTTTGCTTGTCGAAGGGGATAAGGTTCTTGTTAACGGTTATTCCCGCCTTGTCGAGCGCCTGCTCGGCCTCCTTACCTGTTATTCCTTTAGTAGAAAGGTCCACAAGCATAAGGTGGTTGTCCGTTCCCCCGGAAACTATGCGGAATCCGCGCTCTTTGAGACCCTCGGCGAGCGCCGAAGCGTTCTTGAGTATCTGCCCCTGATATGTCCGGAACTCTGGCTGCATTGCTTCAAGAAAGGCTACCGCTTTAGCCGCTATTATGTGCATAAGAGGCCCGCCCTGTATCCCGGGAAATATCTCTGAATCTATTTTTTTGGCGAACTCTTCGCGGCAGAGGACCATACCCGAACGCGGTCCGCGCAGCGTTTTATGCGTAGTACTTGTCACGAACTCGGACACAGGCACGGGGCTGGGGTGAAGTCCCGCGGCGACAAGTCCGGCTATATGCGCCATATCTACCATGAGAAAGGCCCCGACTTCGTCGCATATCTCCCTGAACTTATTGAAATCTATCATGCGGGGATACGCGGAAGCCCCGGCAAGGACCATTTTGGGCCTTACTTCCAAAGCTTTTTTCCTTATTTCCCCGAAGTCCAACTGTTCGTTCTTTTCGCTCACTCCATAGGATACGATGTTATACAGCTTTCCCGAAAAATTCTTTTTATGACCGTGCGTAAGATGCCCCCCGCAAGCCAGGTCCATGGCAAGGACCGTATCCCCGGGTTTAAGCATCGAGAAATACACCGACATGTTCGCCTGGGAACCCGAATGGGGCTGAACGTTCGCATGCTGGGCCCCAAAAAGCTTTTTTGCCCTGTCGCGCGCGATGTCCTCGGCGTCATCCACAAAAACGCATCCTCCGTAATATCTGGCCCGGGGATATCCCTCGGCGTACTTGTTCGTCATCGTCGAGGCAGCGGCTTCCATTACCGCCCGTGAAGCGAAGTTCTCGCTGGCTATAAGCTCAATACCTTCGTTCTG
>JAQVSN010000113.1 GCA_028700515.1 Candidatus Omnitrophota bacterium | reverse complement strand
TGGACAAGGAGACTTTTGAGAGTTACGCGGTAGCGAAAGACCTGATAGCCGACAGGGAGTTATTTCTTAAGGAGAACGGGGAGTATACGGTGAACCTTTACGAGGGCGATCCAATATCCGTCTCCTTCCCGGAAAGGCTGTCTGTAAAGGTGAAAAGCGCCCCTCCGGGCATCAAGGGACAGCATGATGTCACTACCTTCAAAGAAGCGATCCTGGAGAACGGAATGAAGATAGACGTGCCGCAGTTCATCGAGACAGGCGATACCATTGAGGTGGATACGGAGACGGGGAAGTATATAGACAGAGTTAAAACGTGAGTATCGTATAGAGTCGTGCGTCTTATGATAGTCGTCAGTGGCCAGTGGGCCTCGTCCGGTGGCCTCGGCACTCCCTCGCGCATTGCGTGCTCAGTCGTCAGTAACGTGGGATAGCCTGTTATGCTTTTAAGCTTAATTCGCTATTAACGTGAACCTGACGACCGACAACTGACGACTAACACGCTTGACCCATTTGGGCTTTTGTTATAATATGACCGGGCTTAACGCGTTCAATTAACGGTATTTCGCGCACCTAAAATATAAACACCGAAGGAGAGAGCCAATATGAGGCCGGAACAGGTAGAACTTCTTAAGAAAAAATGCGGAGAAGAGAATTACAAAAAGCTTGCAGCGTTGGACAATCCGAAAATGCATGATTTTGTGGCGAAGTACGTGGAGATATGTGATCCGGACAGTGTTTTTGTGGGGACAGACTCCCCCGATGACGCGGAATACGTCAGGAAAAAGGCCCTGGTTAATGGGGAAGAGAAACCTCTAAAGATACAGGGTCAGACAGTGCATTTTGACGGGTATTTCGACCAGGGCCGGGACAAGTTCTCGACAAGGTATCTTTTGAGGCACGGCCAGGTTCTGGGTTCGGATATAGAGTTCGTTGAACGGGAAGAGGGCCTTAATGAGGTCAACGGCCGGATGAAGGACTCCATGGCAGGAAAAGAGATGCTGGTAATGTTCTTCTGCCTGGGGCCCACCAACTCCCAGTTCGCCATCCCGGCAGTGCAGATAACCGACTCCGCTTATGTCGGTCATTCCGAGGGGATACTATACCGGAGCGGTTATGAAGAGTTCAGGAAGATAGGCGATTCTGGCAGGTTCTTCAGATTCGCGCACTCCGCCGGTAAATTAAATAACGGAGTGAGTCTCGATGTTTACGGGCGCCGTGTGTACATAGATCTCGAGGATGAGATGGTAATGAGCGTAAATACCCAGTACGCGGGAAATACCGTTGGACTGAAAAAACTGGCTATGAGGCTCGCGATCAAGAGAGCGTCTGAGGAGGGGTGGCTTACGGAACATATGTTCATTATGGGAGTGAAAGGCCTCAAGGACCAGACGAGGACGACCTATTTCACGGGATCCTTTCCAAGCGCCTGCGGGAAGACGGCTACGGCTATGTTGGAGGGAGAGACCATAATAGGAGATGATATAGCTTATCTCAGACGGGTCAAGGGGAAGATGAATGCGGTAAATGTGGAGTCCGGAATATTCGGTATCATACAGGATGTCAGCGAAAAGAGCGACCCGGCGATATACAAGGCGCTCACCACGCCCGGGGAGGTCATATTTTCCAATATCCTCGTTACCAACGATAATTCTCCAAGATGGTTGGGTGACGGAAAAGAGATGGCGGAGGCCGGAATAAACTTTTCAGGGTACTGGTTCCCGGGGAAAAAGGGACCGGACGACAATGAGATATTACCCGCGCACAAGAACGCCAGGTATACGATACGGATCAAGGACCTGGAGAACTGTGACAAGAACCTGGATAATCCTGACGGTGTGGAGTTGGGAGGCGTGATCTATGGAGGCAGGGATTCTGACACTACCATACCGGTACAGGAAGCGTTCGATTGGGATCATGGCATACTCACGATGGCCGCCACGATCGAGTCTGAGACCACCGCGGCGACCCTCGGCAAGGAAGGCGTGAGAGTATTCAATCTCATGGCCAATTTGGACTTCCTTTCGATCCCGATAGGGCGGTATATCCAGAACAATCTTGAGATCGTCAAGGGTCTGAAAAAGCATCCCAGGATCTTCCATGTGAATTATTTTCTCAAAGGTAAGGATGGTAAATTCCTTAACGGCATAAAGGATAAGCATGTATGGCTCAAGTGGATGGACATGAGGGTCAACGGTGAGGCACAGGCCCTCAAAATGCCATGCGGGTACATGCCAAGGTATGAAGACCTTGCCGATATTTTTAAAAAGGTCCTTGGAAAGGAATACTCGAGAGAACAGTATGAAGAACAGTTCAAGCTGCGTATCCCTGAGAATATAGCCAAGATCGACAGGATAAAGAACATTTATCACACCAAGGTCTTCGATACGCCGCATATGCTGATGAAAGCCCTTGATGAACAGAGGACCAGACTCGAAGAATGCCGGGCCAAGCATGGTGATTATGTGGGTCCGGCCGTATTTGAAAAAGAATAAGCTGTAAGCGCAAAGTGACGGGAGGGATAATGACCTTAAGAAAACCTCTTTTAAGCCTTGATCTGGTGGATATCCCGCTTTTTCGCAAGGGCAAAGTGAGGAACGTTTATGATCTCGGTGAAACGATCCTTTTTGTCGCTACCGACAGGATCTCCGCTTTTGATGTGGTAATGCAGAACGGTATCCCCGAAAAAGGACGTGTTCTTAACATGATATCAGCCTTCTGGTTCGGCCAGACGCGGGATATCGTTGAGAACCACATGGTCACCGTCAATATAGACGATATGGTCAGGGAATACCCCGTGCTTGAGCCTTACCGGGATATATTGGACGGCCGCTCCATGCTGGTGAAGAAAGCTAAACCGGTAATGGCCGAATGCGTGGTAAGGGGATATCTTTCGGGTTCCGGGTGGAAGGATTATCAGAAGACCGGGAAGATCTGCGGAATAGAACTTCCACAGGGGCTTAACGAATCGGATAAGCTTCCCGAACCTATCTTTACCCCGTCCACCAAGGCTGAGGTCGGGCATGACATCAACATTTCCCAGGAACAACTCAAGGAAGAGGTAGGGGGAAAGGTATTCGATTTTATCAAAGAAAAGAGCCTGGCTATTTATAAGAAGGCATGCGCCTTCGCTGAGGAACGCGGTATCATAATAGCGGATACCAAATTCGAGTTCGGTACTATCGGGAAAAAGATAATACTTATGGACGAGGTTCTCACCCCTGATTCCTCAAGGTTCTGGCCGCGGGATGAGTACAAGCCCGGTGGACCCCAGAAAAGCTTCGACAAACAGTTCGTGAGGGACTATCTGGATACCGTAGAATGGGATAAAACCCCTCCCGGCCCGGAATTGCCCGAAAAGATCGTCCAGAGGACCAGCGAAAAGTATCTTCTGGCGTATAAAGTATTAACGGGGAAAGAATTGTAAGTCATCGGTCGTCAGTTGTCAGTCTTCAGGGTGTAAAGCTGCCCGCGTTTTTCCCTGACGACTGAAGACCGCGACTGGAGACTGACGATGAAACCGCTTATACTCAAAATAGACCCGCTTGATATCGACCAGGGAGCGATAAGAAAGGCCGCGGATGTTATAAACAACCGCGGCCTTGTTGCTTTTCCTACAGAGACGGTCTATGGCCTCGGGGCGAACGCGCTCGACTCAAGAGCGGTGGCCGGGATATTCGAAGCAAAAAAAAGACCGCTCGATGACCCCTTGATAGTCCACATTTTCGGGAGGGAGGATCTTGAAAAACTCGTAAAAACCGTCCCCCGTGAGGTCGAAAAACTTATCGACAGGTTCTGGCCGGGAGCTCTTACTATCATACTTCCCAGATCTTCCATAGTGCCGGACATTGTGACCGGCGGGATCGACACGGTAGCCGTAAGGATGCCTTCGGGCAGGATAGCCAGGAAACTCATAGAGATGTCCGGGGTCCCGATAGCGGCTCCTTCGGCCAATCTTTTCGGAAGACCTTCACCTACCATGGCGGAACATGTAGTTAAAGATCTGGGCCGGAGCGTGGACCTGGTCCTTGACGGCGGCGAGACTGAGATCGGGGTTGAATCCACGGTCATAGAATTTTCCGGGAAAAAGATCGTGGTCTTGCGCCCGGGGGGAGTGAGCGGTGAGGAGCTTAGGGCTTTTTCATCCGAGACCGAGGTCCTGTCGGAAAATGAAGTATCCCGGAGATCTCCCGGAAAATACCCCCGCCATTATTCGCCCCGAGGCGAGGTAAAAATAGCAGGTCTTGGAGAAGGCCAGCGTGAAAAGCTTATCAGTATGGCCAGGGAGGAGGCATCTTCAGGTAAAAAGGTCGGGATACTCGCTGCTGCTGAGAACGAAGACAGGCTAGAGGATATACCATACAAGGTGCTGGGATCCGCAAAAGACCCTAAAGCCTGCGCTTCCAGACTTTTCAGGGCCTTGCGGGAATTTGACTCGGAATCGTTCGATGTTATAATAGCGGAGGCCATACCCGAGGAGGGATTGGGACTTGCCGTAATGAACCGTCTTCGGAAAGCGGCAGGATCCTCGTGATCCGTTTATCGTCGTTCGTTTTTCGTTGTTCGATCAACGAAAAACGATAAACGAAAAACGGCGGTTATCCCCCGAACTCTTCCGCCAGGAAATCCTGCATAGGTTTGTCGGAAACGATGTCGTCGTAAGAGAAGAGTATTATACCTTCGGGCGAGAGTTTTTTGACGGACAATATCTGCTTTTTTAGTTCTTCAGT
>JAQVSN010000018.1 GCA_028700515.1 Candidatus Omnitrophota bacterium | reverse complement strand
TTTCGATCGGATCATTCGAAGCGGTGTTCTTTCCGAATAGGGGCGTCTCGGGAAAAACGTTGAAGGATATTCTTGAAGATGAGGGAATAAGGAAGATAGGACACGATATTAAGAACGAGATCAGGGTCCTTCGCGGCGCTGGAATGGGAATAGAAGGTCCTTTTTTTGATGTGATGATAGCGGATTATCTTGTGGACCCATCCGTAACAAAACATGATCTATCTTCTATCGCGGTAAAGATGGGCGGATCAGGACTCGAAGACCGGAGCAAGATCGATCCGGTGGACGAGACCGGACAGGTTTTCATGGACCTTTCCTGTAGGCCCGGATATGAAGTTACTGAAGGATGCCAAAAAGCGGATCTCATCCGAAGGATCCATGTCCGTCTCGAGCGTGAACTCGAAGAAAAAGACCTGGCTTCCCTTTTTTATGAAGTTGAGATGCCTTTGGTCAATGTGCTCGTCTCTATGGAAGAAGACGGAGTAGCTTTGAACACGAATTATCTCAAGCTCCTTTCGTCGGATATGGAGAGGAAGCTTGATGAGGTCACATCCAGGGTCTATGCGCTTGCGGGAGAAGAGTTCAATATAAATTCGACGAAACAGCTCCAGAAAGTGCTTTTTGAAAAACTCCGTCTTGCGCCCGGAAGACGCACCAAAACAGGGGCTTCGACTGATGAGTCCGTATTGAAGAATTTAGCCGTGAAACATGAACTACCGCGTTGCCTGCTTGAATACAGGGAGTTGTCCAAACTTAAGAGCGCTTATTACGACTCGCTTCTCTCGCTTGTTGATCCGGATACGGGGATATTGCAAGCCCGATTTAACCAGGCCGTTACGGCTACTGGCAGGCTCTCTTCCAGTGAACCTAATCTCCAGAATATGCCGATAAAGACGGAAAGGGGAAAGGAGATAAGAAGAGCTTTTATCCCCAGGTCTCCCGAGAGGTCCATTCTCGCGGCCGATTATTCACAAATAGAGCTGAGGATCCTTGCGCACCTATCAGGTGATGAAAAACTTATTGGGGCCTTCTCCAAAGGCGAGGACGTTCACCGATCCACAGCCTCGCTTATATTTGCTGTGCCCACGGACCAGGTTGACGACCGCATGAGATCAGCCGCCAAAACAGTCAATTTCGGTGTAATATACGGCATGGGGCCTTATAAGCTTGCTTCGGACCTTGAGATCAGCGTTAGGGAGGCTGAAGCATTCATTGCGTCTTATTTCGGGAGATATGAAGGAGTGAGAGATTTTATCGAGACCACGATCGACAGGGTCAGGAAAGATGGATTCGTTACAACACTTCTGAACCGGAGGAGATACATCCCCGAGATCAACGCAAAGAATGAACGCATAAGGTCTTTTGCCGAACGGATAGCAGTGAACACACCCGTGCAAGGGTCCGCAGCCGACCTGATAAAAATAGCCATGATCAGGGTTTTTAACCGGCTCCATGGAGAGGACGCGCGGATGATCATCCAGGTGCATGATGAGCTTGTGTTCGACGTTCCGAAAATTTCGCTCCAGGAGATCGCAGGAGAGGTCCGGAAAATAATGGAGTCGGTCATGGATCTTAAGGTGCCTCTTAAGGTGGATGTTGAAGCGGGTCCTAACTGGTGCGACATGGAGAAAATAGCCGCATAGCCGGCTGTTATTTTACGCGCAAAGTGTTGTGGCCGAAAAAACCTGGGAGGACCACGGTGAAAAGTTGTTCGTAAAGAGCAGAGAATGAATTTAACTATCCCGGAGCGATACCTTGCTCCGGGGGTGATCGACAAAAATATGAATAAAAAGACTATCATAGGGATTACGGGCGGCTTGGCCACGGGGAAAAGTACTATAGCGGAGATCTTCGTGGGGTTGGGCGCGGTAAAAATAGACGCCGACGCCATATCGCATCGCATCCTCGAGAACGATCCTGGCATAGCTGCGGAAATCGTATCGGCCTTCGGCAAGGAGGTCATGACCTGCGGCTCTATTGACAGGCGTAAATTAGCCTCAAAGGTATTCTTCGACAAGGATGGACTGAAGAAACTTTGCCGGATAATGCATCCTGCAATTTTACATCGGATCAACGAGGATGCCGCCCAGGTTCCCGAAGGGGTAGTTGTTATAGACGCGCCGCTCCTTTTTGAGGCGGGCATGACGGCTGAAGTAGATCGGATCGTGGTCGTGCGTTGCGATCGCGACTCCCAGATAGAAAGGGCCATGCGACGCGGGATATCAAAAAAAGAAGCGGAGGCTATAATAGGCTGCCAGATGGATTTGGATCTCAAGGAACGGGCGGCCGACTATATAATCGACACGGAAAAAGATCATAAGACAGTAAAAAAAGGAGTGGAAACAATATGGAAAAAAATGTGAGGGGTTCGAGAGAAGGTTCCAGGGACAGGGGGACTCCCCGGGAGAAGGACAGGGGCCGCGAACGTGATCCGGAAAAGGACAACGGCTTGGAGTATGTTCCCAAGGGTCCGGGAGCCGAGCTTGATATCGTGAAATTGAAGAACATGAAGATCTCCGACCTTACAGAACTCGCGAAGGGACTCGATATAAACGGTATAAGTGGGATGAAAAAGCACGACTTGATATTCAAGATACTGCAGGCCAGGGTTGAAAAAAGCGGTTATGCCTACGGAGAGGGAGTACTGGAGATCCTCGAGGACGGTTTCGGATTTCTGAGAAGTCCTGATTACAATTACCTGCCTTGTCCTGACGATATCTATGTCTCTCCGTCGCAGATCCGGCGGTTCAATCTTAAGACCGGCGATACGGTGAGCGGCCAGATACGTCCTCCCAAAGAGGGAGAGAGATATTTTGCGCTTCTCAAGGTCGAGGCCGTGAATTTCGAGAACCCGGAAGTCGCGAAGAACAGGATATTGTTCGAGAATCTTACGCCTATATATCCCTGTGATCGTTTCGATCTTGATACGGCTCCGGGAGAGATATCGATGAGGATAATGGATCTTCTTACCCCGGTCGGGAAAGGACAGAGGGGATTGATCGTTGCCCCTCCGTACAGCGGTAAGACCGTTTTTCTTCAAAAACTGGCTAATTCCATCACGCTTAGCTGTCCGGACGTTAAACTCATAATACTTCTTATCGATGAACGGCCCGAAGAAGTTACCGATATGCAGAGGTCTGTGAAGGCGGAGGTGGTGAGTTCTACGTTCGATGAACAGTCGCAGAGACATACACAGGTGGCTGAAATGGTGATCGAAAAAGCTAAAAGGCTGGTAGAGCACAAACACGATGTGGTAATTCTGTTGGATTCGATCACGCGCCTCGCACGTGCCTACAATATGGTTGAACCGCATTCAGGAAAGATCCTTTCCGGGGGCGTAGATGCTAACGCTTTGCATAAACCGAAGAGGTTCTTTGGAGCCGCCAGGAATATCGAGGAGGGAGGAAGCCTTACTATTATAGCCACCGCTCTTGTGGATACAGGCAGTCGTATGGACGAGGTTATCTTTGAGGAGTTCAAGGGAACAGGCAATATGGAGATACAATTGGATAGGAGCCTTTTTCAGCGGAGGATATATCCATCGATCGACATTAAAAGGTCAAACACCAGACGAGAGGAACTCCTGGTACCGGACGACGAACTCCAAAAGATATGGCTGATGAGAAAGGCTTTAAGCGATCTTGATTCGGTTGAAGCGATGCAGCTTCTTATAGAACGCATGAAGAAGACAAAATCCAACAAGGATTTTCTCCAGAACCTCAGCAAACCGTAATGACCGGTCGGTTTTGTCCGATAAGTAGGAAAAAAGGGCGGTTATTTTGTATGTTTTTCGGAGGGGTGCTTCCGGGGGAACAAATAACCCTTGATATTTGCTGTATTTTTAGTAAAATATCTCTTTCGCAGATGGTTTTATAAATATGACTGTATATAATGGAGGTTAGTCGTGAAGAAAGGTATACACCCAGTTTATAAGGACACCACAATAGTATGTGCCTGTGGCAATACTGTGCACACAAAGTCTACAAAACAAGGTATACACGTGGAGATATGTTCCCAGTGTCATCCCTTCTACACTGGCAAGCAGAAGCTTATTGACTCCGCAGGTATGGTCGAGAAGTTCACCAAACGGTATTCGGGCAAGAAGACGGAGAAAAAGGACTAATATCCCCTTTGTTTAAAAAGGTTTATGCCTTTTTGCGCCGCGAGTATGCGGCGCTGTTTTTTAGGTAAGAGCCTTTATTTTATTGAAGTGTGCTATAGAGATGGACAGTGTCCTTGAACAGTTGGCTAAAAAGCAGGAGCATTACCGGAAGCTCGAGAAAGAGCTTTCGAGTCCTGAATGTCTTTCAAATCGGGAGCAGTACCGCATAAAATCCAAGGAATATGCCGACCTTAAGGAAATAATGGATCGTTATGTCGGATACCTTTCGTTGGACAAAGAAAGGATGTCCCTGGAAAAACTGATCGAGGACGAAGGCCCATCGAGTGAATACGCGGTCTTGGCCAAAAAAGAGCTTGAAAACATCTGTGAGGCGATCTCGGCCCGGCGCAAGGAGCTTGAGGATCTTCTGATATCGGGAGAATCGGCCGACGATAACCGCAGTGTAATTATGGAGATACGGGCCGGTACGGGAGGGGAAGAAGCGGCGCTATTCGCAGCAGACCTTTTTAAAATGTACTCAAGATGCGCTGTCGAGAAAGGGTGGACGGTATCGGTCATAAGCCAAAGCCAGTCTGAACTTGGAGGAACAAAAGAGATAGTTTTCACCGTGGAAGGCCGTGAGGTGTTTAAGTGCCTCAAATTCGAGATGGGAACACATCGCGTCCAGAGGGTTCCGGCTACTGAAGCAAGCGGAAGGATACATACGTCAGCTGCGACCGTAGCTGTTCTGCCCGAGCCGGAGGACGTTGAGCTGGATATAAAACCGCAGGACTTGAGGATAGATGTCTATCGATCGAGCGGGGCAGGCGGTCAGCATGTGAATGTCACGGATTCGGCTGTGCGTATCACGCATATCCCTACGGGAGTAGTGGTCAGCTGTCAGGACGAACGCAGTCAGCATAAGAACAGGGCTAAAGCCATGAGGGTCCTTAAAGCCCGTATATTAGAAAGTCTCGAAGAGAAAAAACGGGACCAAAGGGCAAGTGAGCGGAAAAAACAGGTGGGGTCAGGGGACAGGTCTGAAAAGATAAGGACCTATAATTTCCCCGAGAACAGGGTTACGGACCACAGGATAAACCAGTCGTTCTATAATCTTGTGAACATCCTCGAAGGCGAGATGGATTCCATCACCGAGGCGCTTATTGAAGAGGACAGAAAACTTAAATTGCAGTCGATATGACGATATTGTGTTTTGCAGACGGCGACAGAATATGGATACTATAGTTTTGAGAGATTATTCCGAGACTATTCCGTACCAGTATGAGGACGGAAAAGCTTGTTTTCTGGGGATGGATATAGCAGTGGATCCCCGTGTATTTATCCCGAGACCTGAAACTGAACTGCTTGTGGAAGCAACGGTCTCCATGTGCCGCGCCATGGGCTGGGAAATGCCGAATATCCTTGAACTTGGGACAGGAAGCGGGATCATCCCCCTGGGCCTGACCAAGATGATGCCTTTTTCCAATGTGTTTGCGGCAGATATTTCGCGTGGCGCTTTGGACGTAGCGCGCGAGAACGTGGAAAAGCACGGAAAAGAGGGCAGGGTACATCTGGTGAGGTCCGATATGTTCTCCGCGTTCGGGGAGGAGCATCTCGGATCGTTCGATGTTATTGTGTCCAATCCTCCATACATTTCCCATGCGGACCTTGATAAACTCGATGCCTGGGTAAAGGCTGAACCGCAAATAGCCCTGAACGGCGGTCCTGACGGATTGGATTATTACAGGACCATTCTTTCCCGTGGACCATTGTATCTTAAAAAGAGAGGGTTTATAGCCGTTGAGGTAGGATACGACCAGGGCAGGGCGGTCAGGGATATGTTCTCTCTTGCGGGTCTTTCCGATGTGAGAGGATTTTTTGATATGAATGGATATGAACGCGTCGTGACTGGGTGGAAAAATGGATAAGCTCATTGTTGAAGGCGGAACTCCTCTTCGGGGAAGGATAAAGGTTAGCGGCGCAAAGAACGCCTGTCTTCCCATTCTTGCGGCGGTGCTTCTTTCAGATGACGAAAGCATCATAAGGAACGTTCCGGACCTTAAGGACGTGAACACGATGCTGGACATCCTGACCGGCCTCGGCAGAAAAGCCGTCAGGGAGAAAGATGTGGTCAGGATATCCGGAGGGATCGTCGATCGTCCGGTTGCGCCATATGAACTTGTGAGCACTATGAGGGCTTCTATATGTGTTCTTGGTCCGCTTCTCGGACGGTACCATGAGGCCAAAGTCTCTTTCCCGGGAGGATGCGTTATAGGCCCTCGCCCTATCGACCTGCACATCAAGGGGCTTAAGGCACTTGGGACCGTCATAAAGGTGGAGGAAGGTTATATCATCGCTTCTGCCCCAAAGCTTACGGGTACGCGTATATATCTGGGTGGTCATTTTGGGTCCAGCGTACTGGCGACAGCGAACACTTTAATGGCCGCTGTACTCGCCGAGGGAGATACGGTCATAGAGGACGCGGCCGGAGAACCTGAGGTCGCGGACCTCGCCAACATGCTTGCAAAGATGGGCGCGCGGATAGAAGGGATCGGGACCGCCACTATACGTGTACGTGGGGTTAAGAAGCTTAAAGGTGTTGACTATACCATAATATCGGACAGGATAGAGGCCGGAACGTTCCTGATCGCGGCGGTCCTTACGGACGGAAAACTTTTTATCGAAGGGGCCTCAGCTGAACACAACCTTGCTCTTATCGATAAGTTGGAAGAGTGCGGGGGATCGGTCGAGGAAAAACAAGGCGGACTTGAGGCCTGCCGTGCTACGAGGAGCATACGTCCGACGCACATTACCACTCTTCCATACCCGGGTTTCCCGACGGACCTGCAGGCTCAGATGATGAGCCTTTCCGCGATGAGCGATGGGATAAGCGTTATTACAGAAAAAATATATCCGGAGAGATTTATCCATGTAAGTGAGCTTAACAGGATGGGCGCGGAGATAATGCTCGAAGGAGCGTCGGCTATTATAAAAGGGGTAAAGAGACTTTCAGGGGCGCCGGTTATGGCCTCGGATCTCAGGGCTTCTGCGGCGCTTGTATTAGCGGGGCTTGTGGCGGACGGAAGGACCGAGATATCGAGGATATATCACCTTGATAGAGGATATGAACATATAGAGGAAAAATTGTCAGCTGTTGGTGCGAGGGTCCGCAGGGAAAAGGAAAAAAAGAAGTCGAGTCAGGGCAAGGCCCCTGGCAAAGGGGTATGACGTATCACTACACATGTAACATTTGAAGGAGGAGAAACAAAATGGCAGTTGTTTTGAGAATGAAGATGTTCGGTACCAAGAAAAAGCCCAGCTATCGTATAGTGGCCATGACGAAGACCGTCAGACGCGATGGCAAACCGCTCGAGGAATTAGGGTACTATCAGCCCAAATCCAAGAGCGCTGATAATGCCAAGCTCAACATGCCGCGGGTAGAGTACTGGCTTAAGAACGGGGCATTGCCTTCACCCACGGTGAAAAGCCTGATCAAGCGCCTCACAGTCTAGTCAGGCGAGGGCAAAGGATTTTCGCTCATTGATGAAGATAGAAATAATCACTTTATTCCCGTCCATGTTCAAGGGCGTTCTGGAAGAATCGATGATCAAGATAGCTCGCAGGAAGGGAAAGGTAGAAATAAAGGTCCATGACCTGAGAAAGTGGACCTATGACCGGCACCGGACGGCAGACGATAAGCCTTTCGGAGGCGGGCCGGGAATGGTCATAAAGGTGGAGCCAGTCGACAGAGCTATAGAGGAGATAACCGCTTCAGATCCTGAATGTGTAAAGCCTACGGCTATTCTCCTTACCCCGCAAGGTAGGACTTTTGATCAGGGTCTTGCCAGAGAATTGTCAGGGCTTGAACACATAGCACTTATTTGCGGGCATTATGAAGGTTTTGACGAGCGGATAAGAAGTCTGGTAGATATGGAGATCTCCATGGGGGACTTTATCCTTACCTGCGGAGAGATACCGGCTATGGCTGTTACAGATGCCGTTGTGAGGCTTATCCCGGGAGTTTTGGGAGCAGAAGGTTCTTTGGAATCGGAATCGTTCAACGACGGTACCCTGGAATACCCTCAGTACACCAGGCCGGCTGTGTACAAGGGGATGAAGGTGCCGGAAGTCCTGATCAAGGGGGATCATCGAAAGATAGAAGCATGGCGATGCGCGGAAGCTCTGAAACGGACAAAGGAAAGAAGACCTGATCTTCATAGAAAGAAGAGAACAAAATAAAAGAGCACAGTCGGAGACAAGGAAAACTTATCATAAGGACATAGAGGAGGAATGAGATGAAACAGATAGCGGCGCTTGAGGCTAGGTTCATGAAAAAGGACCTTCCCAAATTCAGCATAGGCGATTCAGTGGACGTTCACTTCCGGGTGAAGGAAGAGAACAAAGAAAGGATCCAGGTGTTCAGCGGGATAGTGATATCACAGAGAGGCGCTGGCATCAGGGAATCGTTCACGGTGAGAAGGATATCCTACGGAGAGGGTGTAGAGAGGATATTCCCAATGCATTCGCCGCGAATTGACAAGGTCGAAGTCACAAAAAAGGGCAAGGTCAGGCGCGCTAAACTGTATTATCTTCGCGGGAAGAAGGGCAAGAGCGCCACTAAGATCAAAGAAAAGTTCGACCACAAGGTAAATGCCAAAGATCCCGGTGATAAAACTGGCGAATGAGCCGGTGAACAGGTTTTTCTTCGAACGCAAGGCTGCTGCAGAGGGGCACAGGGCGGTAGCGGGCGTTGATGAGGCGGGAAGAGGCCCGTTGGCCGGTCCTGTAGTGGCCTCCGCCGTGGTTATCCGGGACGGTGATTTTAACAACCGCATAGATGACTCCAAAAAGCTGACGGCCAGGATGAGGGAAAAGGCTTTTGAGGAGATAGCGGCTAAATGTGACATCGGAGTGGGGCTTGCCACTGTGGAGGAGATCGACAGCATCAATATTTTCAACGCGACACTTCTAGCCATGAAGAGAGCGGTCGGCAGGTTGAGAGTGGAGCCGGACCTTATACTCGTGGACGGACAGATGAATATACCCGTTCCGAAAAAGAAGATATGCTTAAATAAAGGCGAGTCAAAGAGCATTTCGATCGCTTGCGCATCGATAATCGCCAAGGTGTCCCGGGACAGGCTCATGGTGGAGCTTGACAAGGACTTCCCCCAATATGGCTTTGCAAAGCACAAAGGTTACGGGACAAGATATCACATGGAGGCCATCATAAAGTACGGCCTTAGCCCCGCGCATAGAAGAAGTTTCGGTCCGTTCGGGACCAAAGAAAAGGAGTTAAGGACATGAGCTATAGTTACGATCTTCGGACGGCTTCGGAAGTCAAACTTAAGGATATCGACGATGTGGCGAAAAAGGCCGGCATTTCTCCAAAAAGCCTTACCAAGTACGGCAACTATATAGCGAAAGTCCCTGTGGACCTTTTGTCCGGTCCCCTCAAGGGCAAGAAAGACGGCAAACTCATACTTATAACCTCGATAACCCCCACCCATCTTGGAGAGGGGAAGACCGTGAATACCATAGGTCTTTCCATGGCCCTCAACAAGATGGGAAGAAAGTCGATAGCCTGCATAAGGCAGCCATCGCTCGGGCCGATCTTTGGGATGAAGGGGGGTGCGGCCGGAGGCGGATATTCACAGGTCCTCCCTGCTGAACCTGTAGATCTTCACCTTACTGGAGATTCCCACGCCGTTACGGTCGCGCAGAACCTTTGCGCCGCTTTCCTCGACAATAGTCTTTTCTGGGATAATCCACTCGGGATAGATAAGGACTGGGTTAGTTGGATGAGAGTTACAGAGGTAAGCGACAGGGCTCTTCGAAATGTTTCCATAGGCGGCGGGGGGAAGCTCAACGGGGTCAATCGCAAAACGAATTACGCCATTACCCCTTCAGGCGAATGCATGGGGATACTTTCACTCGCTGAAAGCATGAAGGACCTGAGGGCTCGGTTGGGGCGCGTTGTTGTTGGATTCACTAAAAGTAAAAAACCGATTACTGCGGAGAACCTGAAAGTGGCCGGGGCTATGGCTGTTCTTATGCGGACGGCGCTCAACCCGAATCTTATGCAGACCAGTGAAAACACTCCGTGTTTTGTTCACACCGGAGCTTTTGCCAACGTTTCACACGGCTCAAGTTCCGTGGTGGCGGATAAACTTTCACTTAAACTGTCCGAGTTCACTGTTACGGAAAGTGGTTTTGGCGTAGACCTTGGAGCGGAGAAGTTCTTCGATATAAAGTGCCGCCAGTCGGGGATAAAACCCAGCGTAGCTGTGATAAATTGTTCTGTAAGAGCGCTCAAAGTGCACAGCGGGGATTTCGATTTCAAGGGAGCCAGTATGACAGCCGATCTGCGCAAAGAGAATCTTTCAGCAGTAGACCGGGGGTGCTCCAATCTTGAGAAGCAGGTAGAGAACCTGAAGATGTTCGGTGTGCCGGTGGTGGTCTGCCTCAACAGGTTCGAGACCGATACGATGAAGGAAATAGACGTTGTCCTGAAAAGGGCCCAGGCCCTCAACGTGCAGGGGATCGCAGTAAGTGAGGTCTATAAACTGGGTTCCAAGGGAGGCGCAGAACTTGCAAAGGCAGTTATCAAAGCTTCCCAGCAGGAAAGTAAACCCAGATTCCTCTATCCCTTGGACATCAATCTAAGGGGAAAGATCGAAAGGGTAGCAAAATCCATGTATGGGGCTAGCGAAACCAGATTTACCGAAGAGGCGCAGGAAGGGATCAATATGATCGAGGCGGCCGGACTCGGGAATTTGCCGGTTTGTATGGCCAAGACGCATCTTTCACTGTCCAATAACTCCGCCAAGAAGGGACGCCCCAGGGGCTTCAAACTTGAAATAGAAGGTGTAGACGTGATGGCAGGCGCCGGGTATGTAGTTGTGAGATGCGAGGGAGTTAACCTGATGCCAGGCCTTCCCAAACGGCCCCGGGGCGAAGGTGTTGATATAGATCCAAAAACCTTTGAGACGAAAGGGCTCCTGTGAGCGTTATGAAGAAATACATGAAGAGCGAAGTAACAGCCTATTTGAGGTCCCTGTCCGCAAAGACTATAGTCCCCGGAGGAGGAAGTGCTTCAGCTCTTGAAGCAGCCTTAGGAGTAGCTCTTAATATAATGGTGATCAACTTCAGCGTTAAAAAAGCGCTTCCCGTATCCAGAAAAGCTCTCGCCATCGACAAGAAGATGTCCGAAAGAAGCCTTAAGAAACTCGTAAAGCTCTCGGATGATGACAGCAAGGTTTTTTCGAAATTAATGGAGGCGATCTCAACTGGAAAAGGCCTGCGGACCAGATACATGAAAGCTGCCCTAGTACCTCTTGAGGTTTCCAGAGAATGTCTCCTCGCGTCGGAAGTCTCCAGGCGGCTTGCCTCGTATGGTAACAGGAACCTCCTCACCGACGTCGGATGCGCGGCCAACATGCTGAGATCGGCCTTTTCGTCGGCGAGGCTGAACGTGCTAATAAACCTCAAATATATGGGGGACAAGGCATTCGCTTGCAAAACAGCCGCGGAACTTGATAAGATCGGCGACCATATCGATGAAGCCGCCGCCGAAGTTTTGGCTTTGGTCGAGAATTCCATAAGGCCATAGAGGACAATATGTCGGTACATGTTGACGGGAAAGAGATCGCCAGACACCTTAATGACTCTATCAGGGAGAAGGTCTCGGCTCTGTCCGTTTCGGCGGGAAGGCCTCCGCGCCTTGTTTCCCTTTGTGTCGGGCATAACGAAGAGGCCCAGATATACGTAAAAATGCAGGAAAAAGCGGCGGAGAAGGTCGGGATAGCTTTCGAGCGGCGTGTGCTTGATGCGGGCCTTTGCGAGAAAGAGCTTCTGGGGGAGATCGATAGTCTTAATGCCGATACTTCGGTTACCGCAGTGATAGTTCAAAAACCCCTTCCGTTCGGGATCGAACACGATCGTGTGGTCGAGGCGTTACACCCTGAGAAAGATGCCGAAGGTCTTCATCCATACAACCTCGGACGGATATTCAGGCGAGAGGCCGATATTGTTCCCTGCACTCCCGGCGCTGTAATGCGGATCCTGAGAGAACACCATGTTGAGCTGTACGGGAAAGAGGTGGTCCTTGTGGGGCACTCGGCTATAGTTGGTAAACCCCTGAGCATGATGATGCTTAATGAGTCTGCCACTACAACCGTCTGCCACATCGGCACCGCCGAAAAAGGTGACATAATTTCTCATTCCCGAAAAGCCGATATCCTGGTAGTAGCGGTAGGAAGGCCTTGGATGGTGACCGGTGATTGGGTAAAGAGAGGGGCTGTTGTCATCGACGTAGGGATAAACAAGCAGGATGGCGCTATCGTGGGTGATGTTCTTTTCCCGGAGGTCGAGAAGAAAGCTTCCCTGATAACTCCGGTACCCGGAGGTGTGGGACCGATAACGGTATCAATACTTATGAGAAACGTGCTACGAGCATACAGGAGCCAGAATGTCGGGGCTTGAACGGGCGCTTGCCGCCGGAAAATTCGTTGTTACCACCGAGATAGGGCCGCCTAAAGGCGTTTCCCTGGAAGGGCTTTTCGCCGAGCTTGAACAGGTCAAAGGAAGGGTTGACGCGGTCAACATTACCGACCAGCAGAGTTCGGTGATGAGGCTGGGATCGGTGGCTACCGGGAAGTTCCTTATAGAACACGGGTACGAACCCATATGCCAGATAGCCTGCCGTGACAGGAATAGGATCGCCCTGCAATCCGATATTCTTTCAGCCTATGCGCTTGGGATCCGTAACATCCTTGTGATGACGGGAGATCATCCTCTTTTGGGGGATCATCCCCAGGCGAAACCCGTTTACGACCTTGATTCTGTCGGACTTCTCAATGCCGCCAGGAGGCTCCAGGAAGGGTACGATCTGGCAGGGAATAAACTTGAATCCGTGCCGGATCTTTTTGTCGGGGCGGTAGTAAACCCGGGAGCCGATCCTTTGGAACCGGAAATTATTAAAATGGAGAAGAAGGTAGCCGAAGGCGCCATATTCTTCCAGACGCAGGCAGTTTTCGATCTTGCCGCGTACTCTGCCTTTTCAAAAGCTATAGGTCATTTGAGACAGCGGGTTAAGATCCTTGCCGGGGTAGTGCCGCTGCGGTCCGCTAAAATGGCCCGGTACATGAATGCCAATATTCCCGGGGTCTTCGTCCCGGATAATATAATCGGGAAACTCGATAAAGCAGGCGATGTTACCTCCGAGTCCGTGGCGATCGCCGCCGATATTTTCAGTGCCGTTAAAGGCATGGCTGACGGTGTTCACTTCATGCCTATAAAGGGCAACCATCTCGTCTCTAAGATCCTTGATAAGCTGGGCATATAGTCATCTTGAGCCGTAAGTTACATGCGATTATCCAGGACACTCGTACATCATGGTATCTTCATTTTTACAAATCCGCAGATGTTTCCATCTAAAACATGAAAAGATTTCCCGGGTCCGGGAGGACACGGTGAAACCAAAAGGAGGGGCGAATGGCTAGAGCTAAAGCTAAACACATATTGGTCGAAACCGAGAATAAGTGCGAAGAGCTTAAAAAGAGGATCGAAGGAGGAGAGGACTTCGGGAAGGTAGCGAAGGAATTCTCAAAATGCCCTTCCGGACGACAGGGCGGGGATCTCGGGGAATTTTCGCGGGGGGAAATGGTCCCCGAATTTGACAAGGTGGTTTTTTCGGCCGACATCGGGAAGGTCCAAGGTCCGATCAAAACAGCCTTCGGGTATCATCTCCTGATCGTCACCGACAGGAAGGACTGAGATCTGAAGTCCTTACTCCGTCAAGCACATGTATTAAAAAGGGCGAGACCATGTTCATGAAATTCACAGTACAGGACCTCAAACATAAAAAAGAAAACGGCAAGAAAATCACGATGCTTACCGCGTCTGATTTCCCCATGGCCCTTCTGATCGACAAGGCCGGCATAGACGCAGTTCTGGTCGGAGATTCTCTTGGCATGACGACCCTGGGGTACGAGGCGACTACCATGGTGAGCATGGATGAAATGATACATCATGCCAAAGCCGTGCGGAGGGGAGTAGAAAGAGCGTTGCTTGTGGGGGATATGCCTTACCTCTCTTTCCAAACATCAGACATCGATGCAGTGAGTAACGCTAAACGTTTTGTGGATGAAGCTGGATGCGATGCCGTCAAACTTGAGGGTGGCGAAGATATGTCGGCACGGGTTAAGGCTATCGTAAGTTCAGGCATACCCGTTATTGGCCACGTTGGGCTTACTCCCCAGACGGCAGATAAACTTGGCGGCTATAAGGTCCAGGGAAAAGACGACGCTTCCGCATCAAAAGTGGCGGCCGACGCCGCGGCTGTATCCGCGGCCGGAGCTTGCGCGGTGGTGCTGGAATGCGTTCCCAGGGAACTTGCGCGACGGATAACCGGTGAGCTCCCTGTCCCGACCATAGGCATCGGCGCGGGGCCTCATTGCGACGGACAGGTCCTTGTTACTCATGACATCATAGGTTATTTCGACCGGTTCAAGCCCAGGTTCGTAAAACAATATGCCGACATCGGCAAAGAGATATCTCAGGCTGTTGAGGCGTACAGAACGGAAGTGGAAGAGGGCATATTCCCCGACGCGAAACATTCGTTTTAGATATAGTACACCCGGCGCCCTTAGTGGTCTATGAAAATGCGGCTTTGAAGGATAAGAATACAATAGTTTTTAAAGGTAATAAGTCTTGATGATCGGCGACAGCCGATGTTTTATCCATAGAGAGGGAAGGACGCCATGGACGTACTCACATACATTAATACCTCCATTGAGAAGATTAAAACCTTAAGCCCGATGGCATCTAAACGGCCACGAAGGATATTCATTGCAGCCACCAGACAGAATGTTGGAAAGACCACAGTATCGCTTGGCCTCATCGCGGTCCTTAAGGAGAGGTTGGGGAATATTGGATTTATAAAGCCTGTGGGCCAAAGATATATGCTTGAGGGCGGTTTCAAGGTTGACGAGGACTCTGTTCTTATGCAGAGAATATTCGGAATGGATTCCGCCATACAGGATATGTCCCCCGTGGCGGTTGAAAAAGGATATACTGAAAGATTCCTCGATGGCAAACTTGAGCAGGACCCTGTCGCCCAGATAAAACGCTCTTTTGCGAACGTTTCTTGCGGCAAAGAAGCGGTGATAATCGAAGGTACGGGCCATGCCGGTGTCGGATCCGTGTTCGATCTCTCTAATGCCGCTGTCGCAAAGATGCTTGATTCTAAAGTGATCCTCGTTTCTCAGGGGGGCATTGGGAATCCCATTGATGAGATATCACTCAACAAGTCGCTCTTTGATAGAAAAGGCGTAAAACTGGCAGGGGTCATTGTAAATAAGGTCATTCCGGAGAAATATGATAAGATCAGCCGGTATGTCAGGGTGGGTTTGGAACGTCTCGAGATCCCTGTTCTTGGGGTTGTTCCATATGTCGAAACGCTGGATATCCCCACAATGCGGGATTTTAAGGAAGAACTGGATATGCATGTTCTTTCCGGTGAGGAGTATCTTGACCGGCAGATGAAAAAGGTCCTTGTCGGGGCCAACGATGCAAAAGAGACCGCTCAAGACCTCGAAGATGATTGCATGGTAATAACGCCTGGGAACCGGACTGACCTCGTTGGCCTCCTCATAAAAGTGCACTCCGGCAAGTTCAAAATTAGAAAAAGAATAGCGGGGCTGATCCTTTCCGGAAGGGTCGCGCCTAATTGGCGCGTTTATAACGCATTGAAAAGCGCCACCATTCCTACCCTGGTATCCAGGCATGACACCTATTACGTCGCTGCAAAGGTCCATGATCTCACTGTCAAGATAAAGTCCCGCGATAAGAACAAGATCAAGCTGGCTATGGACGCCATAGAATACCATGTAGACATGGAAGGGGTAATGAAGAATCTCGGATGATAACCCTATCGCCCCCCTACACGTGTTTTTCCCGCCGCTTATCTCCCGGAGTAAGGCTGATAGCGATGGCGATCCTGTCCATCGCGTTTTCAGGAGGATGCTCCCCTTCGGCAAGAGAGGTTTCCCGCACAGTGTCCCTGATGGGGACTTTTGTCCAGGTGAAGGCAGTGGCGGGTCGGAAAGCGGAGGCGCGGTATTCCGAGGCCGTGAACAAAACCATCTCCATGGCCGCGCAATTGGAAAAACGTTTTAGTGCGTACGATCCTTTGAGTGAGGTTAATGAGCTCAATATGGCCGGCAAGGCAGAAGTTTCACCTGAACTTTACGGCCTTCTCAAATTGTCGGTGAAGGTGAGCGAACTGACAGAAGGCGCGTTCGATATCTCGATATCCCCGGTACTCAAGGAGAACGGATTCTACAGCCGTATGCCGCGGGAGGTGCGGGAAATGATACCGGATAGTACTGATGGGGTAGATTGGAAGAATATAGTGCTTTATCCCGACGGCAGGACCGTTGAATTGAAGAATGGGGCCTGGGTGGACCTCTCCGGGATAGCTAAAGGATATATTGTAGACAAGATGGCGGAACACATGGAGAACCTTGGTGTTGAGGAATACCTCATTAATGCCGGAGGGGAGATACGATGCGGGGCCAGGCCCGACGGATGGCGGATCGGGGTCAGGAGACCGGGAGGAGAAGGTACCGTAGGCATACTTAAGCTCGGAAGAGCAGCCGTAGCTACAAGCGGTGATTACGAGAATTACATAGAGTCCTATGATGGGGAAAATGTATCACATATAACCGATCCGAGATCCGGGACACAAATGATAAAAGCCACTTGGGGAGTTACTGTCATAGCGGAAGAATGCGCGTATGCCGATGCTTTGGCTACCGGGATGATGGTAATGGGAGGAAAGAGGGCGTTGGTTCTCGCCGAAGAGCTCGAGGGAGTTGAGGCGATCGTAGTTTCGCGTGAAGGCAGAGGATGGGAAGTGACTTATACTTCCGGAGCGAAAGAGCTTTTAGAACTTCATGGGGCTTGAGCCCCGGCCGGCAGATGCCTTATGAGGGGCTTGTGCCGGTCAGAGAGACGAAGACATTTTTGGGGCCGCCCAGACAAGGAGAATAAAGTGAATACTGATATCACCGGTGATGCGCGCTTCATGACGAAAGTGATAGAGGGGTTGCCGATGGCGATCCTCATTGTGGATGATGACGTCAAGATACTTGGACTTAATGCCGCGGCCAAAAAACTTGTCCCGGGAGATGAGGTTTCCGTCATGAAAAAGGGAGGGGAATTTCTCCACTGTGTCAACGAGACAGACAAAGGATGTGGCAAAGGCCGCTTCTGCAAGGGTTGTGTCATCAGAGGGTCCGTGGAGCAGGCATTAAAGGATATGGTACCGGTCTTAATGAAAAGGGCGCATATGAAACTCGACATACAGGGAAAGACTGTTCTTGCGAACCTGCTTATAACCGCTGCCCCGATCGAAAATGATGGGGTCAGGTTCGTTGCGTTGGTGATCCAGGATGTGAATGAGCTGATAAATCTTTCACGACTGCTTCCGATCTGTTCCAATTGCAAGAAGATCCGGGATGAGAACGGTTCATGGGAGACCATGGAGGAATATTTCGAGGACCGGGTGAACGTTGATTTTAGCCACGGTATGTGCCCGGATTGTATGAAGAGACTTTATGGTATGCAGTTAGAAGAGGGGTCATGAGGATAGGAGGGGGGGCATTTCCAGCCCGATCAGTCCGGGAACGGGTGGACATTGTGGTAAAGATATGAAGATAGCGGTAGCAATGTCGGGAGGAGTTGATTCCAGCGTCGCGGCGCTCATTTTGAAGAATGAGGGTCACGACGTAATGGGTATTACGATGGATCTTTGGGGGAAAGATGTCCAGGTCCCCGAAGGTGTTCTATCCATTAACAGCGCCGTCAAGGATGCTGCCGAGGTGGCGCGTAAACTTGGTATCGAGCACAAGGTTGTGGACCTTTCCAGGGAATTCTCCGACGAAGTTAAGAGGTATTTTGCCTCTGAATATGCAAGAGGCAGAACACCCAACCCATGTGTTGTCTGCAACAGGCGCATCAAGTTCGGTCATTTATGGGATGCTGCGCGTAAGCTCGGAGCGGGATCGATATCCACGGGACATTACGCCAGAATAACCGGGGAGAAAGGGCATCCCACCTTAACTGAAGCTGTCGATAAAAAACGCGACCAATCTTATTTTCTTTACGATATACCGCGGAATATGCTCATGAATATAGTGTTCCCTCTCGGGAGTCTCTCCAAGGACAAGGTCAGGAGGATGGCTTTTGAGGAGGGGCTTCCCGCCGCTTTCAGGGAGGACAGCCAGGACATTTGTTTTGTCAATACGGATGACGACTACAAAGGGTTTCTTTTGAGGCTTGGAGTGAAAGCGTTCGAGCCTGGTGATATTGTGGACATTTCCGGGAAAAATATCGGGAGGCACAACGGTATTGCGTCATACACCGTCGGACAGCGGCAGGGTCTTGGAGTCGCTGCCGCTGAACCACTTTATGTCCTGAAGATCGATCCCGAGAACAACCGGATCATTGTAGGGCATAGACGAAGTACCATGAAATCTCGGATAAAGATCGGCGGGCTTAACTGGCTGATCGATGATACCGAGATCTCCTTCCCGTTGGAGTTGGAAGCCAGGATCAGGTACAGGAGTTCGAAGGCCAAGGCCATTCTCAGGGAAGATCGTGGCGGAGATAAAGCTCTTCTTGAATTCCTTAACGGACAGTTCGCCCCGACGCCGGGACAGTCCGCTGTCTTTTACCGAGGAGAGAATGTCCTTGGCGGAGGATGGATAGAGGAAGTTATTGACTAGAGGACTCTTCTTTTTCCGGTCAGGGTGGAATTTGACCGGTCTAGGGTAGT
>JAQVSN010000112.1 GCA_028700515.1 Candidatus Omnitrophota bacterium | reverse complement strand
TCCTCAAGAAGGTCGGCCTCGTCCATATCGCCTATCGTTCCTTCCTCTTCTTCAGGTATCCCGGCAGAAAGCTGCTTGATGGCCCCGTCTATCAGCGCGGATCCGGACCCCGAGGGTCTTATCCCCCGGTATGTGTTGTACGATCTCATGAACTTCTCTATGGGATAGAACTGTGAAAGATCCTCTTCTCCGGATATATATCCCTGTTCACTTTGAGCCCTGTCGGTCAGATGCGCGGCTTCATGCGCGAGCCATTCCCTGTACGCCCGCTGATCGTACCACTTAAGCCACCTTATAAAATCCATCTCTTCTGCGGGAATGAGAAGATTCAGGGACCTCGGCTTTCCCTTCGGGCTTCTCCAGGTACCGGGATGCGTCACTAGCCGGAACTCGTTCCTTGACGGAAGAAGTCTCTCGCCGGTCTCGATGCGGTATCTTTCCGCGAGCGGATAAAGTCTGTCATAGAAAACATTCCCCGGAGGGCTGTGTACATGGATCTCGAGTTCCCCGGAAAGGTCGCCTATGGCATATTCCACGTCAGCGACTATCTCATCATTTTCCGGAAGCTCCCACCCGTCATCCCATATCCCCGCCCAGGCGGCGTTTATAACTTTGTGCAGCTCTTTGCCGTTAACCGGAACATAGGTGTCCCACCTTTCCCCTTCCGGACCGCGCACGTTCCGGAACATTACAGCGGGGGTCTCAACGTTCGCGGATGACCGCTCCTCCTCATAAGCTCTTTCAAAAATATTTTCGAGGCGGTCTGCCTGCCGGCTGTCTCCCCAAAGACCATACAACCCAAGCATAACTTCGGCATATTCAAGCCGCGTCTTTCCGATGAACTGATGCGGAAGGACCATCATACGCGTCTCGGACATCCCGAAATCAATGAAGGACACCTCGGTCATATCCCCCATGGTATTCTGGTAAATATGCTCGCTTTTGAGCCGGGTTTTGCCCGTCTTCAGGTCATATATGACAAGGTCCCTGTGAACAACTCCAGCCGCGTGCAGTTTACCAAGGGCCCTGCCGAGAGCCTCAACACCTTTTTCATCGGCCGTTGTCATGGGCACCCCGTCAGCTTCTCTCTGGAGAAGTATTGGGAGGTCGCCTTTTTTCACGAAGACCGCTTCGGATGAAACTCCGGCCCTGCCTGCTATAGCCGATATTTCCGCTTCCCTTTTAAATGTCTTTTCATTGAGGGCCAGTTCCGCCGGCCCGCTTGCCTCAATGGTCTTTGAATAGAAAGTTATGTATTCTCCTCCAACCTCGGCGGCATGGAACCTTACGACCCTGTCGTATCCCCGGTCGCGGAAGATCGTATAAGGCTGTGAATCGTAATGTTCGAGCGTCCCCATTTCTCCCGCCCCCAGGAATTCTTTAACCTTTCCGGCCGCGCCGCCGAAATCTTCTTCAAGCCTTTTTTCCGCGATCTCAACATTTCTTTCGGTCTCTTTACGGGTCTTTTTACGCGCGTTCCTCTCCCTCCTGTTCTTCATGGCATTCAGTGCTATCCGGTCAAAATTCGAAGCTACTACCTCGAATGTCCCGGGAAGATCTATTTCGTCGGGCATATCCGATGCCGTCATCCCTAAAGCCGCCCTGAGCTCTCTCCAGGTGATCGTTTTGCTGGAAATGCCTGGGACATAAAAATTCTCGCTGAAAAATTGCGCCCGAAAACCTTCTTCAGCCACGATCACTATGTCGGCGGCTTCTAAAAGTTCCGGAGTAAGGGGCTTGTTAAAAAATCCATCGATGATCTTTTCATCCTCCGCCCCAAAGACATCCCCTGCCTTCTCCAAATACGTCTGTGCCGAGAATCTGATCCCAAATACCTTCCCTACCCCCACCCCCGCTGATATGACCGCTATATCTTTCTCGAGACCCCGCGCTTTAATGAGTTTCTTCAGGCAGAACTCTATCTGCGGAGAACGCACAATATTCGCCTGGCACACCGGAAGAATGATAGCTCTGTCACCGGCGTTTGTGAGCAATCTCCTGATCGCCGCGTCGGCTGTTGTTTCCGACTTGGGGAGAACTCGTACGATCCCCTGGTCATCCGGTATCCTCGCGGTCAGCTTTTCACATCGAACAAGGACGGAGTCCCCTCCAAAATCTATCTTTACTTCACCGGGACCACCTGCGAAAAGACTCTCCGGGAGATAAAATCGAAACACCATGGGTTGAGATCTAACGCGTATGTATGGAATACAGAACGACCCGTTCTCGGCATATATTTCGCTTATCCGGAACCTGGAGACGTCCAATCCATCAGGCAGATCGGTCCTTATAACGGCCTTCAATCCTTCGGCGTCTATTGTGTCCCCGAACCTTTCCATGACCCTGCCGATAAGAATGCTTAAGTATACGAACTGTGAATCCTCACGAAGGGACTTCAGGATATCCATCGGGTCGGACGAGGGATCGTCCACCACCGTTTTGCCGTCCGTATGCTTCACTGATGTGATGGGGCTCAATCCTGATACGGGGGACAGTTTGTCCCGTCCCGGCATACCCAGATCACCGGCCATAGCGGTATTATTGACAAGGAACAACCCCGCCACTAACACGGAAATGGCCTTCTTTACCGTCTTATTGAGTGGATTATACATAATATTAGTCTAGTAAACTACATAAAAGGTAGAATAAGTATAACATACTATGTGTGTTAAATCAAATAAAATTAAGTACAAAGGGAGAATTTGAGGTAAAGATCTGTCCAAGGGGTTTATTGTGGAAGGAGATCACTATTTTCACGACCTTTAGGATATAACAATGGATCGCTTTCGACCTCATACAGGCACCTGACGGTTACCGGACGGTGCCTGAAAACTGACGACAGGCAGAAGGCAAACGACAGGACGCGGCCAGGAACCTCTCGACCTGGGCAAGGCTCTTAAGAGCCCCTAGCGCCCCTGTACCTGTAGCTACAATAGCCGAAACCGCCGAAGCGAAAAGAAGCGTTTCTTTGATCTTGCGGCTGAATTTTTCTTTACCGGTGTCAGCCAGCCTCCTTACAAGGCCGGCAGTAAAAGCGTCTCCCGCTCCGATGGTGTCGGAGACTTTCACCTTGAATGCCGGAACTCTTTCAGAGAACCCATTCCCGTCCCAATATGCGGCTCCTTTATTCCCAAGTGTCACAAAGGCCTCCCTGTCCAGGGCCCTCATCGCTTTCTTCAGGGAAGAAGCTCCTGTGATGCCAAGAGCGTCCGCGTCACTGAGTTTCAAAATATCCACAAGCGCAAGTAATCGTCCTATTCTTTTTCTGGCTTGTTTCTTATCCTTTATCCGCGTGTCCCTCCAATTTGGGTCATAAGTTATCACCGCACCGGAACGCTTTGCCGCACCGGTGATCAAAAGGGTATCTTTGGCCGTGGCGTCGTCGTAGGTGTAGGCCGATCCGGTATGGAACACTTCCGACAAGGCGGCCGCTTTCATGGTCCGTTCCACCTCGCTGAGGGCAGCTTCTTTTCCGCCTTCCCGGTAAAATACGTAAGATGAATCTCCTCTTTCGTCTATCTTTGCCAGGGCCAGCGCCGTCCTGGCTTCGGATGAGCTCTCCACCGCCGAGATGTTTATCCCTTCCCGCTTCATGGTCTTTAAAAGCGTTTCTCCGAGGAAATCCTTTCCTGTCCTGGCGGCAACACCTACTTTAAGCCCTAACCTCGACATAAGTACCGCCGTATTCAGCACCGACCCTCCCGGAGTGGCATAAAAAAATAACCCGCCGCGGTTATCCTCGCGGCGGGTTATTATGTCATACGCTATGTTCCCGAGACAGATCACTCGGGTCGTTTCTCCGGAACCCGGGCATATGGTCTTTTTCATGTTCGCTTTTGAGGTTTGGACGGAAGTTACCGGCCGTTCTCCGCCCTGTAAACAACCTCCCCTTTTTCTATTATGCCGAGTTTTTCACGAGCCTTCTTTTCCACATACCCGCGGTCAGCCTTGAGCTTTAAAAGCTCCTCTTTAAGACCTTCGTTGTGTACCTCAAGGAGTTTTATGCGCTTTTTCAGCTGTTCTCTCTGGTCCCTGAGCTTCTGCAGTTCCGAATATCCCGGAAGAAAAAGAGCCGAAAGAAGCGCAAAGAGGCCGACCGCGTATAAAGTTACTTTCTTCCTTTCCATATAGCGCTGCCGTAAACGGCTTTATCCCCGAGGGTTTCCTCTATCCTTATAAGCTCATTATATTTGCATATCCTGTCCGTCCGGCAGGTAGACCCCGTCTTTATCTGGCCTACGCCCGTGGCTACGGCAAGATGGGCTATGGTAGTATCCTCGGTCTCGCCCGAACGATGCGACATTACGGCCGTGTAACCCGCTTTCTTTGCCATCTCTATCGACGCGAGCGTCTCAGTGAGAGTGCCTATCTGGTTCACTTTGATAAGTATCGAGTTAGCTATCCCTTTGTCTATCCCCTCTTTAAGTCTTTTGGTGTTCGTGACAAAAAGATCGTCCCCGACCAGTTGTATCTTGTTCCCAAGCCTCCCGGTAAGCGCCTTCCAACCGTCCCAATCGTCCTCCGCCAGACCATCCTCTATCGAAACGATCGGATACTTATCCACCCACTCGGAATAAAAATCCACCATCTGAAGGGCCGATTTCTTCGGAACGGCTTCCGCCTCGAGCATATAGGAACCGTTCTTGTAAAACTCGCTTGAAGCCGGATCGAGCGCTATGTATATGTCCTTCCCGGGCTTGTAGCCGGCGGCCCTTATCGCGTCGAGTATTACGTTGACCGCTTCCTCGTTAGACTTGAGGTCCGGAGCGAAACCGCCTTCGTCACCGACCGACGTAG
>JAQVSN010000111.1 GCA_028700515.1 Candidatus Omnitrophota bacterium | reverse complement strand
TTTCCCATAGCGCCTCCTTCCATCCATTAAATGATACCTAATTAGTATCATTAAGTCAAGTCCTTTTAGCGGCTGCGTCTGGAGAGCCTTGCGCAGGGGATGAAAAATAAACGGTTAAATCAGGGGTAGACTTAGGGTAAAAAGAGTACAATATTAGGGAAAAAGGGAACTTTCCAGCTCTCAGGCTTGTTACCTATAATGAGAGGATATGAAGAACATCCCGGATGAACTTATACAGAGAGCCGCGACAGGGGACGAGGCGGCTTTCGAGGAGATATACAGACTGGCATCGGGCTTCGTGTACGCGGTGAGCTACCGCGTGACCGGAAAGAGGCATGATGCCCAGGAGGTCACCCAGGACGTTTTTCTTAAAGTGCACGCTAACCTGAAAAAATTCGAAAAAGGGACATATTTTAAAGCATGGATATACAGAATAACGGTCAATACAGCTATTAACTGCTATAACAGGAATAAAAGGAGATGGTCCCGCGAGGCAGATCTGGAGGGAATGGTCGAAACATCCGGGGAGAGCGGAGATGCCGAAAAAAACATCGAAAAAGAGGAAAGGGAGAAGAGGGTGGAGGAAATGCTGACAAGGCTCGGACCTGAACAGCGGGCGTGTCTGATCCTAAGAGAGATCGAAGGGCTTTCTTATGAAGAGATCTCCGCCGCGCTTAAAGTTAAACTGAATACGGTAAGGACCAGGATAAAAAGAGCCAGGGAAACCATTCTCGGGCACGCGGCAAGGGGTGATAAAAATGAAGTGCGATAAGGTCAGGGACATTATTATTACCGACTACATGGACGGCCGATTGACGGGAGCAGCCGCGCTCAATATAGAGAACCACCTTGCGGAATGCCGGGAATGCAGGGAATACCATAAGACTATGCTGAAAAAAACTTCCGAACTCTTCGAGGGTCTCGAACCGATGGACCCGCCCCAGGAAGTATGGGAGGCCATCAGCGGAAAATTGTACAAAAAGAAAGAACGCTCCATAGGAATACGGGATATCCTTGTCTCATTGATCCCGCCAAGAAGGATCGTACTGGCCGCCGTCAGCGCCGGGCTTGTTTTTGTTTTGCTTTCCGGAGTGAATGTCTGGCGTATATACGATCGCGGTCTTACTCAAAAGTACATGAAAATGCAGCTTAACTATTTTACCGATAAAGATACCGAGCATGAGAATGACGCGGCATTCGGGAGCGTGATCGAGGATATTTTTATGTAGAACGGGAACTTTCAGGCTTTTCCGGTTGTTACATAGGGTGTAAAGCAAGGATCAGGATGCCGGAAAACCCAAAAAGGAGGACTGATATGAAAAAGATAAAAGACCTGACAATAGTGACCATGCTTATAGCGGCAGGGGTTTTTCTTTCGGCCCCGGCTTATGCCGAAAGAGATGGGATGATGGGAGAAGGAGGAAAGAAGGAAATGCGGGGCCGCATGGAAAAAATGTACCAGGAGCTTGGCATAACCGATGAGCAGAATTCCGAGCTCAAAGCCTTGAGAGAAGGCGAGAGGGCGAAGTCCCAGGAGATCAAGGCCAGGATCGCTGAGATAAAGGGTGCCATGCGCGCCGAACTCGACAAACCTGATACGGATAAGATCAAGGTGGATGGCTATGTGGATGACCTCACCGCCTTGTACAGAGAGAAGATCGGAGCCCGGGTCGAAGGCGTAATGTCAGTTAAGAAGATACTTACTCCAGAGCAATTCTCGGCCCTTCATGAAAAGAAGGAAGAAATGAAAAAAGACCGCAAAGAAAGACCACACGGCAGGTTCCATGGCCGGCGAGGTGAAGATCCGTCTCAAGAAGACGAGGAATAGCTTTTCCGCGCGGCAGGCCCGGTCCCCCCAGAGAACTCCGGGCTTGCCGCGCTTTTCATTGAGACCGGTCCTTGAGAAGCGCATCCAGTATGGCGGCAGCGGCGTTTTCGGCGATCAAACGGTTCCCTTCGGGAGTGCAATGTCCGAAATCTCCGGCGAAATGGTCCCAGAAGCAGGAATTATAACCTTCGGCGCGCAGGGTTTCGGCGAAGTTCCCGAAATTTTCCACAAAGACCAGTGAGCCGTCTGCCGCCAGTGCTTGTTCCAGAGGCTCTGTTCTTCTTAATGGGTATTGGACACATATAAGCCTTACTCCATTCTTCTCGGCTATTTGAACTATCCTCCTGTAATTATCGCGAGTCAGGGGGTTCAGTTCTTTCCTTATTATGTCAAGGGACAGTCCGGCATCACTCGGGGAAATACCGTCTTCAATATCCATAATATGGAGGCCCCCTAAAGCCCTTTCCCTGGAGATCTGGTTTGCCGAAGAGTTATAGGCGGCAGCATGAAAAGCCTCTCTGGCCTCGGATCTCGATCCGGTGTTCTTGTAAAACCATCCAAGCTCAACGAAAGCGTCTATAGGATACCCGGGGTCGGAAGGAAGATCCTTCTCCGGTGCGAGCTCCGCCGCTTCAAGCAGGATGTCCCTGGCTTTAGACACGTTCCCGGAAGAGAGGGATATGTCAGCAAACCCCAGGTAAGCGCGTCTTTTGTCAGGGAAGGCCTCCATGGCTTTCAAAAAGATCTCTTCAGCTTCGGGGAGTCTTCCCTGAAAACGAAGCAGCCAACCGAGCCCTATATACGCATCGTAATTTTCGGGGGAAGATAACAGCAGGTCCTTAAAGGCTTTTTCAGCAGCCCTTGCCCTTTTTGGGTCCGCAAGGAACCACCCCATGCCTACATAGGAACCGGCCTTTCCCGGATCGGCCGCGATGGCCCGCATAAAAAGACTCTCCGCGTCGGATAGACGGCCTTCATCCTGGAGAAGCCATCCCATCGCGAAGCATGCCCCCACGTTCGACGGCTCAAGCTTCAATGCCCTGGTGAAATACCTCTCGGCTTCGAAAGACCGTCCGTCCTGGCGAGCCTGCCAGCCAAGCTCGAGAGCCCTCCGAAGATCTACCGATCTTTTTTCATGATACGCCGTGAACCACATGCGGCGGATCCGTTGGGCGGCGCTGCGAAGAAGCGTCGAGAACATCCGATAACACCGGGAATGATCCAGCAATGAGACCGTCCAAGAGGGTTTTTTTCCGCGAGATGCGGCAGGGATATCATTTATCCCTATCATGGAAAGAATGATATGAGGACGATACCTGTTAATATCTTTCTCGAGCCTTGCGGCTATGTTCGAGGAATTTGAGGCTATGAGACCGTTATTGATGACCCGGAAAGGGGCTCCGGTCCGCGAGGAATTCAGTATTTTTTCAAGCTGGGCGGGATATGAGGTCCGCCCGCCCATAGCTGTTGTGGATTCACCTATGCAAAGGATCCTGCACGAACCGTCTTTGGCGATAGCCCGTGTTGTAGTCCCGTGTCTCATAGCGAGGGAGACCGAGGAAAATATCCATAAGGTGAGTTCAAGGGATATAAAAAAAAGAATGATCCCAAACAATGAAAGCAGAGCCTTTTGCGCCGGCGTGGACGACGGGCGCTTCGGCATGCCTACATTATCCGCGAAAGAACGATCCTTTCGGGACCTTTTGACCAAGGGAACCTTCTTCCGAAAATAGTTTAACAAAAATACCTGACGAAAATCATTCTTCAGGCATGATAGAATCCCGTACATCGCGGGGTATACGCATATATTAACATTTTAGGACGTAAGGCAACAAGAAGTTATCAGAACTTTGTGATAATTCAGGACGTCTCCGGTGAAATTTTTCGGAGGAGGCGCCCAAAAACCAGACCGGAGAAAACGCGGAGGATCCCGGCCGATGTGTACAACCGCTACACATGATTTTTCTTGAAAAGGCTATTTTTCGGGACTATGATTAATAGAAGATATAAAGGGAATCGCTTCGGGAAATATTTTCCAAACGCGGCTTAAATAAGGAGGGGGATATGACCGGAAAGATCAGATTGGCAAGAGAGATCGTTATCGTAACGGAGAATAAGATCGGAGTTTTGGCCGATATATCCAAAATGCTTTCGGACAAAGGCATAAACATAAGCGCCATAGCGGGATATAACCTGCCGGATGGTACGGCCAAGGTCATGTTGGTGTCCGATGATACCGATCGGGCTATCGAAGCCCTGAAAACTAACGGACATAAGCCTCTTAAAGAATGTGAAGTGGTCATAGTGGATATCCCCAATAAACTCGGGGCACTTAAGGAAGTGACAGCGAAGCTCGCCGAGAATAAGATCGATATAAAATACATTTACGGAACGGCTGTTGAACAGTCCGGACCCGTCCGCATCATCTTCGGCACGAACAATAACGCCAAAACGGTCGAGTTGCTTAAGTAGCTTTTGACGAGGATAAAGCCGCGAGTTCATTACCTTCCAGCGGTCGGTCTGGCCGAGGAGTCTGTGATCGTCGGCTGACGACTGAGCCGGGACAGACTGGTACCCGGAGCCTTGCTTTTCCTTCGGTCATCATTATACTTTCTATAAAAACGATCATTAACGGTCTCGCGAAACGCGCGGTTAAAATAAAGGGAACTAATGCATTGTCCGAATAATGGCAGACTGGAGCTGCCGGCAGAAAAAGAGATCATAACAGGAGTCCGTCATCCGGCACCGGCTCTTAAGAATGTACTGCTCTGCAGAAAGGCCTATGTAGACGAGAGCGGCCACAATTTCTACGAAGGAGAATTCCGTACAATACTAGTAAAGAACATCCCCGATGTCGCGGAAGAGCTTTTTGTCATAACCAAGTGGGGAGAAGGGGCAGGGGCCGGGTTCAGGCAGGAAATAAGGATATTTGAACCTTCGGGGACCCTGGAACTTTTCTCGAGCGCGGA
>JAQVSN010000110.1 GCA_028700515.1 Candidatus Omnitrophota bacterium | reverse complement strand
TCCGAGCCGAACATGCTGCTTCTCGACGAGCCGACGAACTTCCTCGATATCGTTTCCATACGATGGCTTGAGAAATTCCTTAAGACCTGGCGGGGGGAGCTTATGCTGATAAGCCACGACAGGGACCTCGTGGACAGCGTGGCCACGCACATAGTAGGCATACACCGGGGTTCAACGCGCAAGATGAGAGGTTCGACCGCGAAGTATTATGAACAGCTTTATAAAGACGAGGAGATATACGAGAAGAAAAGGATCAATGACGAGAAGAAGCGCAAGCAGGTCATGGAGTATGTTTCGAGTTTCAGGGCTAAAGCGCGGCACGCCAAAAGCGTTCAATCCAGCCTGAAACGTCTCGAGAAGATGGGAAGTATAGAGAAGCTGGGCGGCATACATACGCTCGCTTTCTCTTTTAACCATAGTCCTATCGCCGCCAAGGAGATAATGAGCGCGCATAACCTGAAGTTCTCTTATGACGGTGGAGAGCCTTTTCTGATAGACGGGCTTAGTTTCAACGTGGACAAACACGACAAGATCTGTGTTATAGGGAAGAACGGCAAGGGTAAAACGACTTTACTTAAGCTTCTCGCCGGCAGGCTCAGGCCGGCCGCAGGCAAAGTAAAAACGCATTCCGGAACGCTTATGGCGTATTATGAGCAGGCGAATACCGCCGAACTCAACGATAACCTTACCGTGGAAGAGGAGATATCCTCGTCGAGGGCTTTTCTGGACAGAACGAGCGTCCGCGGGATATGCGGCGCCATGATGTTCCCGGGGGACGACGCCCTCAAGAAAATAAGCGTCTTGTCGGGCGGAGAGAGAAGCCGGGTACTGCTCGGAAAACAGCTTGCCCTGAGCTCGAATCTGCTGCTTCTCGACGAACCTACGCATCACCTTGATATAGAATCCTGCCAGGCAATGATAGACGCTGTGAGGGATTTCGAGGGGGCCGCTATCGTGGTCACGCATGACGAGCATTTTTTGAAGGACGTGGCTACAAAGCTCATCGTATTCCAGTCTAACGGCGTTCTGGTATATCCCGGGACATACCTTGAATTCCTTGAGAGGATAGGATGGGAAGAGGATGACAAAAAATCATCCGGGAAGAAGGACGACCGGAAAGACTGCCGGCGCGCCCGGGCTGAATTCATCCAGGAAAGGTCGAGGATATTGAGGCCGCTTGAGGACAGGATAAAACATCTCGAGAAACAAATAGCGGATTCCGATTCGAGAATGGCCATAACTACCGAATCGATGATCGAAGCTTCCGAAAAGGGCGACGCGAAGATCATTACCGACCTCGCGAGAGAGATGAAAAGCCTTAAAGAGACGATCGACGGTTCTTATGACGAGCTTGAGAAGACCATCGACGACTATGAGCGGGAAAAGAAGAGATTGAACGGTCCGAGTTCCATTGACAAACCGCCCGGTTTTTAGTATCTTCATACTTCCGTTATCAGAGGCGGCTTTACTTGATATTTACGCAAAAACACAGGGCAGCGGTAGGAACATAAAATGATATCAGCCAACAATATATCCCTCCAATTCGGGAAACGTGTACTTTTTTCCGGGGTCAACATCACCTTTCACCCGGGTAACTGTTACGGTCTTATAGGGGCCAACGGTTCAGGTAAATCGACTTTCCTGAAGATACTCTCCGGAGATATTGAGCCCACGAAGGGCGAGATAACTATAACCCCCGGGGAACGTCTTTCCGTCCTTAGGCAGGATCAGTTCGCTTTCGACGAATACACGGTGCTTAATACCGTTATCATGGGGCATAAACGCCTTCACGATATCATCCTTGAACGTGAGCGGATATACGCGAAAGACGATTTTTCCGAGGAAGACGGTATCTATGTATCGCATCTTGAGAGCGATTTCGCGGAAATGGACGGCTGGACAGCCGAGTCTGATGCCGGGAAACTCCTGAGCGACGTAGGTATCCCCCAGGAACTTCTTGAAACGCAGATGAAGAACCTGGAAGCCGGCCAGAAGGTGAGGGTGCTTCTTGCCCAGGCCCTGTTCGGGAATCCCGACATACTGCTTTTGGACGAACCGACCAACCACCTTGATGTTGAAACTTCAATGTGGCTGGAAGAGTTTCTTTGCAATTTCCAGAACACCGCTATAGTGGTCTCCCACGACAGGCATTTTCTCGACAAGGTATGTACACATGTAGCCGACATCGATTTCGGCGGTATCAAGCTCTATCCGGGCAACTTTACTTTTTGGGTGGAAGCCACAAAACTTGCCGCCGAACAGCGCGCCCAGACGAATAAAAGGGTCGCTGACAGGAGAAAAGAACTTGAGGAGTTCATAGCGCGGTTCAGCGCCAACGCCTCAAAAGCCAAACAGGCCACAAGCCGCAAGAAGACGCTTGAAAAACTTACTATAGAGGAACTGCCGCCGTCGTCCAGGAAATACCCATACATCAATTTCGAGCAGGAACGTGAAGCGGGTGACAATATCCTTACCGTTGAGGGGCTTTCCGCGTCGACCGACGGGGAGGTAATGTTCAAGGGCCTCTCCTTCCGTATGGAAAAAGGGGATAAGATCGCTTTTGTAGGGCATAATGACCTTCCTAAGACAACGCTTTTCCAGGTGCTTTCGGGTGAAAGGGAACCTGAAAGCGGTGTCATCAGGTGGGGGATATCCACAAAACGCGCCTATTATCCGAAGGATAATTCAAAATACTTCAATACGGATATCAGCCTCATAGACTGGCTCGCGCAGTATTCCAATAACACTCTTGAGAATTACCTCAGAGGGTTCCTTGGGAGGATGCTGTTCTCGGGCGAGGAATCCCTGAAATCCGCCAAGGTGCTTTCGGGCGGCGAAAAAGTAAGATGTATGCTGGCACGCATGATGCTTACCGGCGCCAACGTGCTTATCCTTGACGAACCCACCAACCACCTTGACCTCGAATCTATACAGGCTCTCAATGAGGGTCTCGAACGGTTCAAGGGGACCATACTCTTTTCCTCTCAAGACCACCAGCTGGTCGAGACCGTCGCTACCCGCATCATCGAAGTAACCCCCAAAGGCTACATCGACCGTCCTAACACTACCTACGACGAGTACCTCGAAGACGCGAACATTACGGAGAGAAGGCATAAACTTTATGCGTAGATAACTTCGTTATTGTGTTATTGTGTTGTTGCGTTATTGCGTAGAAGGGGGAGGGTAGGTCAGTTATTGGTATATTGGTTAGTTGTTATTGAGGGATGTTCGCTGAAGCATTAGAGGGTTTACTGATATTCAACAATGGGTAGAACTATACCATTCTCTCTAAGGGCTTCATTAAGGGGCTGCTTGACTTTATTGACCAGTTTTAAAGCCGAATTTACTTTTTTGTCCCAGAATTCTTTCAGTTCTTCAGGCACCGGATGCATAAAAGTAACTACCTTACAGCAATTCGGTTCGCCGCACATGCATGGCATTTTCACGTCATCATAGAAATCCCTGTAATCATAAGTCGCCTCTTCGCCTTTTTTGATATCCCTGACCGCGATATCAAATCCGAATTCGGTGCCGAGAACATTGGCGTTACAGGAATGGTTGATATATTTCGTTTCGTCGCAGGGCGCCACAAAAGTGCCGTCTTTTTTGCGGTAGGCCCAGTCCAGCAGTTTCATTTTCTCCGCCTCCGACATCTTATCGAACCCCAGCTCGGCGGCGGTTAACGACTTGCATTTTTTGCATTCAAAGCATACTATCGTGCCTTTGGGGATGAACTCTTTGGCAAAGAGACCTTTCCCCTTATCTTTCGTTTCCTTTACATCGAACAATTTGGCTAGCATAAAGATCCCCCCGCACCGTTCGTGAAATTAAAGCTGGCCTGCAACCTTTCAGGGGCCATATTTCGTTATTTTACTTTCAAAAGCGGGGGATACGCAACTTCTTTATGCGTAGGGGGCGGCGCGTCGTGCGTCGTGCGTCAACTCGTCTTGCGTAGTGCGTCAGGTCCAAAAAGTGTCAAAGCGTCAAAACCGCAAATTCAGCGGATCGGCATTCTAAAAGCCGCTATTTACTATTCACAACTCACCATTCACAACACTCTCTGCTCTCGGCTTTGCGATATGCTCTTTGCGCTTCGCGTTATTCACTCATGACCCATGTTATGCTCCTGTTTGCGGTTGACAGGGGGTAAAGATTTGCCTATAATCAACTTTGCCGAATAAGCTTCCGTTCCCCGGTAGCTTCAGCCAGAGGCTGATCCGCCTTTGGCGGACAATGGTAGTAGCGGCTTCAGCCGAAGGCTGACCAGCCTGCGGCTGGGGCTGTTCGGTTGTAGTGTTAAATTTGAGATGTATTCAATATATGTTCTAAAAAGCCTCCGGAATGGCAAAAGATATGTGGGGTATACTTCAAAGACCCCGGAAGAAAGGTTGAAAGAGCACAACAAGGGCGATAATAGTTGGACAAGTCAGAATGGCCCCCTTGTGCTGGTGTATAGCGAGAAGGTTGATAACAAAACGGATGCTATAAAAAGGGAGAAATTTCTTAAGTCTGGCAAAGGAAGAGAGTTTCTTGATAGCATTATTCCCCGGTAGCTTCCGCCAAAAAGTATAGCGGCCCGGCCTGCTGGCCGGCAAGAATATGTAAGAAGAAAATATGTTCCCCGGTAGCTCAATGGTAGTAGCGGCTGGCTGTTAACCAGTAGGTTGTAGGTTCGAATCCTACCCGGGGAGCCAATATTAAAAAAGCCCATCATGCGATGGGCTTTTTTAATATTGGGGGATATCATGCAGGAGTTATATGGCCGTGAGCATGCTATCCATGCCTCCGCTCGATATACCGGGCGGAGCAAGCTCCCCCGTTATATCGCACT
>JAQVSN010000109.1 GCA_028700515.1 Candidatus Omnitrophota bacterium | reverse complement strand
TCTATGACCGGGAAAGGATAGTTTATTCCCACGGAGAATCCCCCGTCTTCTTTGATGACGGAGTTAATACGCCACAGTTCAGGGTTTCCTGCGGGGAGCCGTCCGTAATCGATCGTTTTTACCGGGCTGGGGCGCTCGAATTCACGCGGGCTCATTGAGAGATTCAGGAGTTGGAGTTTTATGTCTTTAATTTCCGTGGGGCTGTGAGACGCTTCAAAATTGAGAACGATCGATCTGATCCTTTTTGGGTCAAATCCAGGGGAAACAAAACCCTTAGGCATAGGATTTGTGACTGAAACGTCCAGCGAAGCCGTCGCGGAAAGTCCTTCGGACAGGGAAACATTCGGGCCGAACATTACATTCCCATTCATGTCCATGAGTCCAAGGCGGGCCCTGAAAGGTTTTTGCCAATACTCCTCGGTGTCCGTCAGGGGGCTGATCATGACGTCGAAATGCGTGTTGTCCATGTCCATCGGAGCATCTTCAAGATCCCGGACCAGTTCCACCTTGTAGTATGGGTTATCCGCCCAGTCGATACCGCCCTTCATTCTGGCCGCGAAAGTACGCTGGTAACTGTCGGTAAAAGGAGCGGCGGCCGCTCCGCCTTCTCCAATTTCGCAATTTGGGTTCACATCGACCTTCTTATAGCCTCCGAGGCCCTGAACGTCGTGAAGTTCCCATTTATTATCAAAGGGGATGAGTTCTCCCTTCCGGGCCGTAATAGGTTCGATAACGAAAGGCATCATGTTCTTGGTATGCGGTTGTTTTGTCGTTAAACGGAAAGTGATCTCGGTCGACTCGAATAGTTCTTCTACATTGCCTTTGACCGAGAACGGGTCCAGGGGCACGGTAAGGTGCACACGGCCTTCAATGTTGCATGAGTCGAAATTCTTGACAGACGATCTTATCGTAAGTCCGTCCCGCGACTTCACGGTAAGTTCGGCGGATCCTTTTGTGAACCTGAGTTCGCGCGGGATATAGACCGGGACGGTTAGGAAGAAGTTTTTCAGTTCTCCGGAGTGCGGCGTTAACCCTTTGGAGGGAGATGACGGTGCGAACTTAAGAACCGCGCTTTGGCCCATGTTGTAGATAAGGTCGCTTCCTTTGGGAAAAGAAGGAAGAAAGACGTTCTGTTTGGCGTGTCCGTCCACAATGAATTGCCATTCAAGGTCTGAGGGGTCGATGTCGATCCCTTCTATGCCGATGTCGGATATTGAGTAAGTTACGGAAGAATGTCTTTTTGCTCCTTCCATCAGGTAATATTCTACCGCGAGCAGTATGGTGTCCTCGGGGTAGAACATTTCACCATGAGGATTGGTGACCGCCTCGGAAGGTATTTTCAGATTAAACTCATAGCTGCCTTCGGATTTAACGTTGGTCCACTCTTTTCCTTCAAAGAACTCGGTCCATACTCCATTACGGTCCGCTTTGAGGGTCACCCGGAGCTTGTTCGGGATAGGAGAAAAATCGCTGACAGCCGACTTTGGGATGTTCACCTTGAGGCCAAAGGTTTTTCCGGGAAGGGACCTTTGGAGATAATCGTAAGATAATCCGGAAAAGTATTTAAGATTGAGGGCTCCTCCGTAGCTGACAGAGGAAACATTTTCAGGGATATTTTCAGCATGGACAAAAAATACGCGTGAAGACAGGGTCTTGTTTTCGGGGTTTTCCGCTTCCGGGAGGAAGCCGGATCGCTCGATCTCCCATGTTCCCGCGGGGGTTACCTTAGTAAAAGATGGTTTAAGGCCGCTATCCTCCGGGATCGTTCGGGCAATTGCGGCAACGGTGAACAACGGGATAGACATGAACGCGACCAGGATGAGGGACAGATGTCTTTTCATGTGAGGCCTCTCGTGGGTTGAATTGTCGGTTGATAATAGGTTCATTGTCCCAAAAAAAAAGGAGAAAAGCAAAAGATTTGTGAAAGTCTCCCGATGTTCGACTAAACATCTTCCCACTATCAGTAAAAACGGGTAAAATGTTTGAGCAGAGGTATTTAAGTCGATCCCAAACGAGGAGGATGAACATGGAGAGGACAGGAGTTACGGCTTTTCAGGGGAAACCGCTTACTCTTATCGGCGGGGAGGTAAAAGTAGGGGATAAGGCCCCCGATATAAAGGCGATCTCGAACGATATGACGGAAACAACTCTTTCTGATCTCAAAGGTAAGATAAAGGTGATAGCCGCGGTACCATCTCTGGATACCCCGGTGTGCGATCTCCAGATAAAGAGGTTTAACGACGAGGTTACGAACCTGTCTAAAGATGTAACAGTGGTGTTCATCAGCATGGACCTGCCTTTCGCGCAAAAGCGTTTTTGTCAGACCTTTAACATCAAGAAAGTTAAGACCCTCTCGGACCACCGCGGCGCCGATTTCGGCGTAAAGTTCGGGGTCCTTATAAAAGAACTGCGGCTTCTTGCCAGGGCCGTATTTGTTCTGGATAAGGAGGACAGGGTGGTATACGCCGAGTACGTAAAGGACCTTACTCTCCAGCCTGATTACGCGGCCGTTATCGAAGCTGTGAAAAAGATCGTGTAGCTTTTAGCATGGAGCGTTCTCGTTATTGAGTTCGTTGCGTAAACTCAGGAACAGGTAAGAGACAGATAAAGGTAAAGGTTGAGGTAAAGGAGAAGGAAAAGAGGACAGTGCCTATAGCCACGGTATCTACCAGCGCGATATTTACCTCTGCCTTAACCTCAACCTTAACCTCAACCTGCTCTCGAGCACAGGAGCAATAACGGATCAACGCACGACGAAGCGCTGCGTTTCAGGTAAGAATGCTTTATTACTTCATGATCGGGGGACTGGTGCAGAACAAGGGACTTCTTGACTGCTTACTGAGTTGAAGGTATCTTATGACTGTGAATACCATACGCAAGGCGGCATCGAGTCTTATAATATTAGCGCTTTTACAGTTTTGTTCTGCACCTACGCTTATCGCCAAGGAAGCGACCCGGGTGAAGGTAGTAGTTACAATAGAGCCTCTCGCTGTTTTTGTCAGGGGGGTCGCCGCGGATACGGCCGACATCATTGTTCTTGTCCCTCCCGGGGCCGATCCACACACCTATGAACCCAGACCGGGCCAGCTCAGAGAACTTAGTCGGGCGGATGTCCTGGTCGAAACCGGAGCAGGTCTTGACTTTGAGACCGCGTTCGTTGAAAAGGTAGCCGCTGTCAACAGGAAGTTGGTAGTGTGTGACAGTTCCAGGGGAATAGAGCTTATTGAGCCGGATGACGAAGCACACTCGGAGGGGGATATGGACCATGATCACCATGCCCATGCGGGGAAAGACCCCCATATCTGGCTTGATCCCGTTAACGCTATTCGTATCACGGATAACATAAAAAAAGCACTGACAGAAGCGAATCCGGACAATTCCGATTTTTACGAAGTTAATACCGGGTATTTCCAGGCAGAGCTTCTGGAACTTGACAGGGAACTTAGGGATATGCTCGGACCGGTCAGGGGGCGTACATTCCTGGTTGTACATTCAGCCTGGAAATATTTTGCCAGAGCGTATGGCCTCGAGGAAATAGCCATACAGCATGGCGGCAAGGATCCAACCGTAAAAGGGCTTGTGGACATGATAAAAAAGGCCGAAATGACAGGGGCTAAGATGGTCTTTATTTCCCCGCAATTCGATCCCCGCAGTGCCGAAGTGATATCGGCAGAGACTGGAGCAAAGCTGGTCGTGGCCGACCCCCTCGCGGAAGACTATTTCGGCAATTTGAGGGATATGGCAAAAAAAATGGCGGAGAACTAGGATGAATACAATGGAAGCGGTAAGGCTTGAACAGGTCACGGTCGAACTTGACGGTCAGACTGTCCTTGAGGACGTGACCCTTTCACTGAAAGAAAATGATTTTTTGGGGATAATAGGGCCTAACGGCGGGGGAAAAACGACGCTCCTTAAAGTAATATTGGGGATCATCAAGCCTCAAAGCGGTATAGCGCTGGTCTTTGGATCAAGCCCGCGTTCAGCCCGTATGCAGATGGGATATGTTCCGCAGGTGAGCGGGTTCGACAGGGCTTTTCCCATGACGGTCTTCGACGCGGTGCTTATGGGGCGGATAGGTAAAGCGCCCATTCCGGGATACTATTCATCTTTGGACAGGGACAAAGTATCGGAGGCCATGGACCTCGCCGGCATTACCGACCTTATGAAGAGACAAGTGGGGAGGCTTTCTGAAGGGCAGAAACAGAGGGTTTTTATTGCCAGAGCGTTGGCGTCCGAACCAAAACTGCTTTTGCTTGACGAGCCGACCGCGAGCGTAGACCCGGAAGCGACGACGGAATTTTATGATATTCTCAATAAGGCCAGGGACAGGATGACAATAATACTGGTATCGCACGACATAGGGGTCATTTCAAGCCAGATAGACAAAGTGGCATGTCTTAACAGACGGCTTTTCTACCATGATTCAAAGGAGATCCGGGAAGATGACCTTAAGTCTGTGTACAGGTGTCCGGTGGACCTTATCGCTCATGGCGTGCCCCACAGGGTGATGAAGGAGCATGATGGGAGCAAGACAGAAAAAAACGAGGAATGTAATAGCAGTGGATAGTGAGCGGTGAATGGTAAACTGTGAATGGTGAATTGCGGCTTCAAGAAAAACAGTTAACCTTTCCCCTTTACTGTTAACCATTCACTATTTACTATTCACCATTTACAGATCCCGAGTGATATGTTTTTGAGCACAGCGACTAACTTAAAAAAGGACTTACCATGATCGAAGCCCTTCAGTATGAATTCATGAGGAACGCGCTTATGGCGGCCCTTCTGGCGAGTCTGGCCTGTGGTGTGATAGGTACGTACGTGGTGGTAAAACGGATAAGTTTTATTAGCGGGGCTA
>JAQVSN010000108.1 GCA_028700515.1 Candidatus Omnitrophota bacterium | reverse complement strand
GATCTCCCATCTGTACACCCATGGGAGCAAGAAGCGTCTTCGTTCCCCATTTTTCGGGGTTTATATCCCAATATCTGGGCAGAACGAGCCTCACATCGTGCCCCTGTCTCTTAAGTGCTTTTGAAAGAGCTCCGCAGACGTCTCCCATCCCACCCGTCTTGATAAAAGGAACGGCCTCGGAGGCAGCAATGAGGATATTAAGGGGCTTAAGATCGTTTCTTTTGATCACATTGCTGCCCTTTTCTTTCTCCACGGATATTCTTTTTATCTGTGCCATCTTGACCTCTTTCATCGTTCCAATGGGTATTTCCGGTAAAACGTTACCTGGAGCCGGCATACGCGGCGTGGACAGCCGAAATATCTTTCCCTTTGAGTCCCGCGAGAACAAGCGCCCGAAATTCCTCGGGCGAAGCGGGCTTAACCAATTTCCCCCTGTTCGCCACACTAAGTTCTCCTCTTTCCTCGGATGATACCAGCACTATTACGTCGGTCTTCTCTGTGAGTCCTACCGCCGCCCTGTGGCGGGTACCCACGCCAAGCGATATTGGAGACGTGGTCTTGATCGGCAGGACCGTCTTCACCCTGACAATACGCCCGTCCACCACTATGACCGCTCCGTCATGGACCGGAGAAGTGTGGGCGAAAAGCGTCGGAAGTATCTCGGACCTTATTTCAGAATCATAAGGCATACCTCCGGAAATATGTCCTTCCAGGGGATCATGGCGTTTTATGACCACAAGAGCTCCGATATTCCGGCTGGCCATGATCTCCATCGCCGTACAAATTTCCTCCAAGGGCTCCGGCAGAACCTTGGTAAAATGGTCCAAAGCCATGACCTTTGACCTCGCCCTGACCATCGCTTCCGCCAGAAGGTCCGCCGCCATCAAAACAACCGCCGCGGTACCCGCAAAACGTCCCATAAGGTCGATCACCTTGTAAGGGACCGCTTCGGGGATGACTAACGCGGCCGCCCACGCGCAAAGAGCCGCCACAACGCACCTCTCATATTTGGCGATAACCGCGGTCCTTAACCCTCTCGCCAGGTACAACCCCGAGGCGACAATGAACATCGCTATCATCATTTTTTACTTACTCCGTTCTGTTCCGAGCTTCAGGCGATATGCCTTTCGGGTTTGGCCGGCTCAACGTGCACCGAAACAAAAGTCCCTTTGCCGAATATCCCCTCGATGCGCTTCTCAACCATTGTGGAAATATCATGTGCCTTGACGACGTTTATATCTCTGGGCACCTCTATATGTATGTCGACAGCTACCTTGCCGCCTACTTTCCGGGTCTTCATGCTGTGGGGGTTCATTGCTCCCGGGACAGCCTTGATCGCGATCATTATGCGATCTTTTTCCTGATCGCTCAAAGACCCGTCTATAAGCTCATTGACACTCTCCGCTGTCATCGAAAAAGCTGTTTTCAAAATAAGGTAACTGACCAGGAGCGCCGCTATCGGATCAAGAACTCTCCACTTTTCGCCCAACATGATCGCTCCACCTATACCAAGCATCGTGGCCATCGACGAGAACGCGTCTGTTCTGTGATGCCAGGCGTTCGCTATCATCGCACGGCTGTCTATTTTCTCCCCGGCAAGAACGGTATAACGGTACATCCACTCTTTTATCGCGACGGATATAACAGCCGCGGCAAAGGCGATCCATCCCGGTCTCGATATCGCGTCTCCCTTCAACGCCCGGATAAGCTCCACCAGAGACGACCAGACTATCCCCGCCCCGACAAGCGCGAGGGATACCGCCACCAACACCGCCGAGAGCGTCTCTATCTTGCCGTGCCCGTACGCGTGGTCCTCGTCTACCGGCTTCGAGGCCATATTGACGCCCAGAAGCACGATCACATCCGTAATTATGTCCGAAAGCGAATGAGTGGCGTCAGCGACCATGGCATAACTTCGACCTAACACCCCTGCCAGATACTTGAAGATCGTAAGGAGCAGGTTCGCCAGAAGCCCGGTCATCGTGACTTTTTGGGCAGCGCGAAGCCTTTGATCATCATGTACGATACTGTTCCTATGCGCGTTCATTTGATCTTCCAATATCCTTTCGGTTCTTCCACCGGCATACCGGCGGGGGCATCCTTACGCATTCGCTCGGCATAGACCAACTGAACGTCCCTGACGGACGTACCGTTCTTCCGGGCTATGGCATCATATATCTTCATCCTGTCGGCGTTCTCCAATGACGCGAGTTCCGCTGCCTTTGCCGCTTCCGGACCTGTTCCCCTGATCTCCAGAAGTCCGAGATGGTTCTCTCCCAGCACTCCTTTCGATCCAAGCTCCATTACCGCTGAATACCTTTGCCGGCGTGAGGCAATAGCCGCTTCGACTTCCGGGCCGAAACCTTCGTCGGCATGGGCGATATCAAGCGCGAAAGGCAAGCGGCTCTGGGTAATAGTTCCCGGAGCGGGGCCCGATACCAGGCTCTCTATTGCGTCTATGTCCTGTACCACATGTTGGTAGACATCAAGCCTCATCGATATATCCACTTTTATAGGATCTTTAGGCGCCTTAACCTGGACGCTGGCGCATCCCAGGACGAGTACACAGGAAAAAGCGGTGAAGACTATTTTCCGGATCATTTCTTACCCCCTTTGATATCGATCGCGTCATGTAAAATGACCTTTATATCCCTTTTGCCTTTGTCCCCCTCAAGATATACTGTCATGATAAGGTCCTTGCCGTCAAGGTCCAGGTTCACGGTCCCGGTCGTGTATTCGTAATCTTCGAAACTTGCCTTAACTATCTCTAAAGGCTGTCTGGTCTTCTCGGCCACCATCTCAAAGAACCGTTTGTCTTTTACGAGAAGTGTACCTGCTTTTGAAGCCAGCGAAAGGCTCCCCGTAAGCAGCTCCGGCCCGGAAAACCTGCCCTTGAGGGATATATCGCCGTTCATTATCCCGGCAAGGTCGATCTTGTCCCCAAGTCCGAGTTCCATAGTGGCTTTAGCCATGTCCACTCCGTCGGCGACCAGGTCCATTGTGTATCCCCCGGCCGCGCGGCCGGCCGCCCCATAGCCGCTTAAGGCCCCACCGAACATCTTCCCTGAAAAGGATCCTATCTCTATACCCGTAATACCTTTCTGCCGCAGCACACCCTCTACATCGGATATCCGGAACTTTCCGGAAACAAGGGACTCAACGGCAAATTCGGCCGTGCCGGGAGATGTTACATCCATCGATATCCCGGAGGCCTCGAACGACCCTTTTTTAATGCGGTTCATCCGAAGGGCCCCTTCTAATACGGTTTGGCGGATAACATCTATGCTCAACGAGATATCGGCTTCCCCCTGAACTCCGGGATCCAGACTACGCACTCTCATCCCTTTAAGGTGGAAAACACTTATCATCCCTTCCGATCCAGCTCGAGGATCCCCTTTTGCCATCTTTTGGCCTTCCTCCAAAAATCCGCTGAAAGAAAGGATATCGAGCGCGGTTTTATCGAGGTAGACCTTGAATTTTGGGGATCTATTTCCGGAAAGGTCCGGCATGACGGCCACGCTCTTCGCCTTAAAACTGAAAATACCGGGGATCTCAACCAAAACATCGCTAAAGGAGACCGAAGGTTTGAAAGAAAAGACCACATCCCCCAGGGAAACCTTACTCGAGGGGATCAAGGACTCCAAAAGAACGGGGGCCAGAACACGCGTTCCCGGCGCGGCGGCGAGTACCATAAAAACCACCGCTATAAGAACAAAAATGGCCGCCCTTATTACCCGTATTCTCATTTGTCACCGATGAAGGGAGCAAAAAACTATTTGCGCTCCTTGGCAAGTTTCTCAGGCAATATGATTATTTCGACCCTGCGATTCTGTCTCTTCCCCTCGGAGGTATCATTGGGAGATACCGGATGGTATTCTCCATAGCCGTTAGCGGAAAGTCTTTTAGGGGACACGCCGCAATCGTCCTCAAGGAAGTGCAGAACGGCAAGAGCCCTTGCCGAGGAAAGCTCCCAATTTGATCTCCACCCGGAGAATTTAATAGGATCACTGTCGGTATGTCCTTCGACGGCTATTTGTGAATTAGGCACATCGGCGTTAAGCACCGCGGCCACCTTCTTCAGGGATTCTTTGCCTTTCTCTCCGACAACGTCTTTTCCGGGAGAAAAGAATACCTCCGCAAGGAACGTAATAACAAGACCGCGCTCAGTCATCTCGAGCTTCGCTTTGTATTCGCCAAGCTCGTTCTTGAGGCTTTCTGTAAGCTCATTCTGAGCCTTCTCGAGTTCGGTAAGCTGCATCCCTGTCTTTTCCTGGAGCCTCTCTATGTCTCGCTGCCGCTGTGCCTGCAGGCTTGCGATCTCGTCGTCCTTTTCTTTTTTCATGACATCCATCTGTTTTTTCAAACGGGATATCTCACTCTCGTAGTCCGCGGGTTTTCTTCCGGCCCCGGTAGTGCCGCAACCCGTAAGGCAAAAAACGGCTAACAAGCATGCAAGCGGGTAAAAGCATCTTTTTCTCATGTCACATCACTCCTTTTGCGTCAAAAAGAATTCATCAGATCTTATGAAGTATTATACACCCGGCGAAGTTGCATGTCGTGAACTTATAGTGAATTATACCCAAACCCTGCCTGAAATGCCAACAGTGCTTCGTCGCTCGTTCATCGTTTTGGACTAAGCTTACGTTATTGCGTTCTTTGCGTTATTGGGTTAATGGGTTGAAGGGTTAATGAGTAGTTCCGTCATGCGTTATGCGTCTTGCGTCGTGCGTTCCACGTTGCAGCTCTCTACTTCACGCCTTTCCCACGCACTACGCATAACGCATTACGCACGACGAACTGCTCACTGCCATCTTCTTAAGTTAAAAGCAAAAGAGGCGCGGCTTTTAGCGGCCGCGCCTCTTTGCTCGGTATACTTT
>JAQVSN010000107.1 GCA_028700515.1 Candidatus Omnitrophota bacterium | reverse complement strand
GGCCAGGCAGAGTGACAAGCCGGAAGGAAAAGAAATACTCATAAATGTGGGGCCTGTTGAAAAAAGGGTCGCTGTTATGAAGGGAGGAGAGCTCGAGGATTTTTTTCTGGAGAGAGAAGGACTGGAGCAATCTGCCGGGAGCATTTATAAGGGCAGGGTCAGCTCTGTGATCCCCGGGATCGAAGCGGCATTTGTGGATATCGGGATGGAGAAGAACGGATTTCTCCACGTGAGCGACGTGCTTGATAAAGGGACGATCCTGAAGGAGATGCTGCTTGATGAGGATGAGCCTGAAGTCAGGCCTTCCAGGCCCCAGGCACCGCAGAGGATAACCGACATACTCAAACAGGGTCAGGAGATACTTGTACAGGTAGTAAAGGAGGCCATAAGCACGAAGGGGCCTCGGTTGACTTCATACATCAGCATACCCGGAAGGTACATAGTCCTTACGCCTTTTGACGGTAATATAGGGATTTCAAGGAGAATAAGTGACCGTGACGAGAGAAAAAGGATACGGGATATAATCGCCAAGATGAAGATACCTGAGGGGATGGGATGCATAGTCCGTACCGTGGCCGAGAAAAGGTCGGAAGAGGAATTGCATAACGAGCTTAAATATCTTTTGAACCTTTGGGATAAGGTGAAGAACAGGGCAGAGAGACAGAGGGCTCCGGTGAGGGTATATGAGGAATACGGTATAGTTCTCAGGATGATAAGGGACAACTTTACCGCGGACGTCACGCAGCTTGTTGTGGATTCAAAAGAAGAATATGAAAGAATTACCAAGTTCCTGAGGTCCTTTATGCCGGCTCTTACCGAAAAAGTGAAACACTATACGGGAAGGGTGTCCCTTTTTCAGAAATTCGATCTGGAAAAGAGGATAGACGAGATATTCGAGAGGAAAGTCCATTTAAAAAGCGGCGGGTCCCTTGTTATTGAACAGACGGAAAGCCTTGTGGCGATCGATGTCAACACAGGCAGTTTTGTAGGCAGGAACAACCTTGAGGAGACGGCTTTCAAGACAAATATGGAAGCCGCGGCCGAAGTTCCCCGGCAGCTCAAGCTCAGGGATATCGGAGGGATAATAATAATAGATTTCATCGATATGGATATCCGCGATCACCGCGATAAGGTCTTTAACCGTCTCCAACAGGAATTGCAGGACGATAAGGCCAGGATCAATGTCCGGGCCATTTCGCAGTTCGGCGTCGTGGAAATGACACGACAGCGAATGAGGAAAAGCATTGAGAGTACCTCACATATTGAATGCCCCTATTGCGCGGGGAAGGGCGTCATCAAGAGCGCCGAGACCATAGCGATAGAAACGGTAAGGGATATTGACAGGATACTGTCCCACGCGGACACGAAATATTCGCATCTTTCAGCTATATCACACCCGGATGTCAATGTAGTGCTTTTGTCAAATCAGGCTAAAATGTTGAGCGATATCCAGCGTAAATACAGGTGTAAGATCGACTTGAAAGAAGACAGCACTTTGCACATCGAGGATGTGATAATCAAGGAGAGGTGAGCGGCAGGTATGCCCGAGCTCCCGATTTGACAAAAAAGGCGATGGCAGGATACATGCGGAGTAGCTGGGATGCTCAATTATCTTGACAAGGAACGGCACTTTTGCTAATATTATTTTACTTTTTTAACCAATAAAACCGCTCTCAGGGCGGTTTTATATTTCTAAAGATTTTCAAAATAAGGACTTACGAAAAAAGAGGAGCGCCAAATGTACGCTGTGATAGAAGTACAAGGGATGCAATACCGTGTCGCTAAAGGCGACAGAATATCCGTTAACCGGATGGAGCCGGTTGAAGAAAAGAAACTCAAGGTTGTATCCGTTCTCTTCGCCAAGGATAAAGATAAGTATATAGCAGGGGATCCGTACATAAAAGGGGCCTATGTGGAATGCGAGGTAATAGGTGACAAGCGTGGGCGCAAGGTGATAGCTTTCAAGTTCAGGGAAAGAAAAAGCTCCCAATCCACGCGTGGACACAGACAGGACCTGACAGAGTTGGTGATAAAGGACATAAAATTAGGGTAATCCGGGGCGGCTCATGGCTGGCTGCTCGTGAAACACTAAGGAGCAATAATGGCACATACAAAGGCAAAAGGTTCTTCCCGCAATGGCCGTGATTCCAACTCCCAACGGTTAGGTGTCAAGGCTTACGGCGGACAGGTCGTCACAGCGGGAAGCATTATCATAAGACAGAAGGGTACTCGTTTTAAACCCGGAAAGGGCGTGGGCATAGGCAGAGACTATACCCTCTTCGCCTTGACGGGGGGGAAAGTCGCCTTCTCCGGCAAGGTAGTTAATATAGCCTGACCGGCCTCCAGATGCTCATAGACAACGCAAAGATCATTGTTTACGGAGGAAAGGGAGGGAAAGGATGCAGCTCCCTCTTCAAAGACATCTTCAACCGTAAAGGGATCCCCGACGGCGGTTCCGGAGGTGACGGCGGAGATGTAGTGATAGAAGGCTCCGCGAATCTTCACACTCTGTTGGATTTTAAGTTCAGACCCCACCATAAAGCCGGGAACGGCAAGCACGGCGGTTCAAATAATAAGATAGGAAGAAGGGGCGAGGACCTTATTGTCAAGGTGCCTTTGGGTACCCTGATAAAAGATCTTGCCACAAAGAACGTTCTTCGTGACGTGACCTTTGACGGCCAGCGGGTGCTGGTGTCAAAAGGGGGCAGGGGAGGCCGGGGAAACGCTTCAAAAAAAGAAGCCATGGAAGGCGAGGATGGCGAGATCCGCGAGCTTATTCTCGAGCTGAAACTTATGGCTGACGCCGGGCTCATAGGGCTTCCCAACGCGGGTAAATCAACTATAATAACCCGGATATCAAAAGCGCATTCCAAAATAGCGGCATATCCTTTTACAACCAAAGATCCGATACTCGGAGTAGTATGTCTGGCGCCCGAGGCTTCCTTTGTAGCCGCGGATATGCCGGGCCTCATTGAGGGCGCGCATTCGGGAAAGGGGCTTGGTGACCGTTTTCTTAAACACATAGAAAGGACCCTTGTCCTTGTGCATGTTGTGGACATGGCGCCGCAAGATGGGTCGGATCCGTACGCGAATTATGTTAAAATAGAAGAAGAACTGCGTCTCTACGACAGAGATGTGTACGATAAGCCAAGAGTGATAGTTGCGAGCAAGATGGATACCCCGGGGGCGGAAGATAACCTTCGTTCGTTCGAATCCAGGGCGGACGGTAAAGTGTTCTCGGTCTCGGCGCTGGCCGGTACAGGGCTGAAGGAGCTGGTGGCTGGAATATACGAGGTGATCAATGACGTCAGGAAAAAAGATCAGGAGAATAACGGTGAAGGTCGGCACGAGAGTGCTGACGGACCGGGAGAACAGGATAGACCGGTCGGTCCTGAAGAGCCTTTCTGAACAGCTCTCAGAACTCAAGGACGCAGGTATCGAGGTCCTTCTTGTTTCCTCCGGGGCAATAGGAGCCGGGCTGGGGATGCTCAAACTCGCAAAAAAGCCCAGAAGCCTTTCCGAACTACAGGCCATAGCGGCTATCGGCCAGAACCACCTCATGGATATTTACAACGAGTATTTCACCCCGAGGGGATACCTTACAGGACAGATCCTTCTAACGCAGGAAGATTTCAGCGATCGCAAACGCTATCTCAATATTAAATACACGCTTGATACTCTGATAAGATATGGCGCTGTGCCCATAATCAACGAGAACGATTCCGTATCGACTGCGGAGATCAAGTGCGGGGATAATGACCGTATATCGAGCTTGGTGGCCGATCTATCCGGATCCGACATGCTGGTGATATTAAGCGATGTGGAAGGGCTGTATGACGCAGATGGGACGGTGATACGGCAGGTGGATTCAGTTGATGACTCGATCTTATCACTTTGCCGGGGTAAAGGCTGCGAAGTGAGCACCGGCGGTATGACGTCAAAACTCAGGTCAGTTAAGCATGCCATGCGTTCGGGGGTCGCGTGCGTTATAGCCAAAGGGAGGCGTCCGAACGTCCTTAAAGAAATTATGAACGGCGAAGAAGTGGGCACAAGGTTCAGCCCGGCCAAAAGAACTATAACAGCACGGAAGAGATGGATAGCTTATGGGCTCAAACCCAAGGGGCATATTCTGGTAGACGATGGCGCTGCAAAAGCCCTGGTATCCGGCAATAAGAGCCTTCTTCCCTCCGGCATAGCCGGCACAGAAGGTGTCTTTGAGTCGGGGGACGTGGTAGAGATCGTATCAAAGGGGCGCAAAACAATTGCCCGGGGGCTTTCGAATTATTCTTCCCAGGAGATAGATAGGATAAAAGGCAAAAGGACTGATAGGATAGAAGCCGAGCTTGGATATAAAGATTACGATGAAGTGATACATAAGGATAATCTTGTCGTGACGGAATAGAAAGAAGGTCTTTATGGACGCGAAAATCAAGATCAAGGAAATAACGTCTAAAGCGAGAATAGCGGCAAGGGAACTTGCTCTCGCGCCGACTTCTCTGAAGAACGCGGCACTTGAGGCAATGTCGAAAGAGATATGTCTTGCCGCGGGTGATATAAAGAACGCCAACGAGATTGATATTTCCAATGCTGAAAAAAATGATAAAGGGGCCGCTTTCATCGACAGGCTTCGGCTTGACGATAAACGGATATCCTCCATGTCTTCTATGATCAAGGAGGTAGTCTCTCTCCGTGACCCTATCGGTGATATAATCGAGACCGTGACAAGGCCTAACGGGCTTGTGATAGAGAAGGTACGCGTGCCGATCGGGGTGATAGGGGTCATTTACGAATCCAGACCTAATGTTACGGCTGATTGCGCGGCTTTGTGTCTCAAAGCCGGCAGCGCGGTAATACTTCGCGGAGGAAGTGACGCGATAATGTCTA
>JAQVSN010000106.1 GCA_028700515.1 Candidatus Omnitrophota bacterium | reverse complement strand
CTATTGCTACATGCCGGCTATATAAACGATCCAGTCCATTCCGAAATGAAAAAAGAACTCGACACCATCGCCAAAATGCTGACAGCGCTTATAAACGGGATAAAATAGAAAATGGATTCGAGCAATCGAACAATGGATCAATGGACCGCAATAGAGCAATGCCGCTTTTAGCTATTCTCTATATCGATTTTCCCTCTATTGTTCAATTGCTCCATTGCTCTATTGCTCCAAAATAAAACCCCGATGCTTTCGCATCGGGGTTTATTTTGGTGAGCCGCGTTGGACTCGAACCAACCACACCCGCCTTAAAAGGGCGGTGCTCTACCGGATGAGCTAGCGGCCCGTACTCTCAGATCTTTTTGATCAAAACTTGCTGCTTAACTTGGATCTCTGTAATCTACTAATATCTCTGATGCTCAGCTCTTTATCTCTTTTTCTTTCTCCTCCAAAGCCTTGGAGATCTTTTCGATGTAGTCGTCGGTCATTTTCTGGACTTTGTCCTTCGCCGCGAATTTCTCATCTTCGGTTATTTTTTTATCCTTCTCAAGCTTGGCGGCTTCTTCATTGGCATGGTGGCGGGCGTTCCTTATGGAAACCCTCCCCTCCTCCGCTATGCGGTGAAGGACTTTGGTGAGCTCGTCACGTCTCTCCTGTGTGAGCTGGGGCATCGAAAGCCTAAGGACCTTTCCGTCATTCTGGGGAGCTATACCTAGGTCCGAGGTCATTATGGCCTTCTCAATAGCTTCCATGGCGGCCTTATCCCATGGCTGGACGACTATAAGCCTGGGCTCGGGAGCGGTGATATTTGCCAGCTGTTTAACGGGCATCTTGGTCCCATAATAATCCACCCTGATGGAATCAACGAGGCTCGGATGCGCCCTGCCGGTCCTTATCGTTGAAAATTGTTTTTGTAACGCCTCAAGAGCACTCTTCATCTTTACTTCTGTTTCTTTCTGCGTCTTATCGATGTCCGGTTGAATCATAAATATCACCCTTTCAGCATATTACAGTGCCTATGTTCTGTCCCTTCACGGCCCGTCCTATGTTCCCCTTCTTCGTCATATCGAAAACCACTATAGGAAGCGCGTTATCCATACACAGGCTTATAGCCGTAGCGTCCATGACCTTAAGCTGTTTTTCCAGTACGGCCATATAGGAAAGTCTCTCAAACCTCTTGGCGCGCTTGTTTTTCATCGGATCTGAGGTGTATACCCCGTCTACCTTGGTCGCCTTCATTATCATGTCGGCCCCGATCTCTATAGCCCTCAGGGCCGCCGCGGTATCGGTGGTAAAATACGGGTTCCCTGTTCCGCAGACAAATATAACGACCCGTCCCTTTTCCAGATGTCTGATGGCCCTTCTGCGAATGTACGGTTCGGCCAACTGCCTCATCTCTATGGCGGTAAGGACCCTCGTATCTACTCTCTGTCTTTCGAGGGCGTCCTGCAGGGCAAGACCGTTCATCATCGTGGCCAGCATGCCCATATAGTCAGCCGAAGCCCTGTCCATCCCGCCGGCGGCCGCCTTGAGTCCCCTGAATATATTCCCGCCCCCTATAACAACGGCTATCTGGGTACCGCTTTTGTGGACCGCCTTTATCTCGGCCGCTATCGAATCGTTCACAGCGGGGTCCACTCCGTAGCCCTGTTTACCCATCATGGCTTCGCCGCTGATCTTGAGAACTATTCTTTTCCCGTTATTTTTCTTGACGGCCATCTGCCACACTACTTTCGGGTTCTCGCCCCTTTTTATCCCTGATCGCCGATCTCAAAACGGCTGAACCGCCTTACCTGTATGTTCTCGCCTATAGTAGCTATAAGCTGCGTAAGAAGGTCCTTTATCTTAACATTGGGGTCTTTGACAAAGGCCTGTTCGAGAAGACAGACGTCCGAATAATACTTTTCAAGTTTCCCCTCGACTATCTTTTCCACAACGTTCGCCGGTTTTCCTGTTATCTGCGCCCGGAATATCTCTTTTTCCTTCTCGATGGCGGCCGGGTCAACATCTTCCTTCGAAACATACAACGGGTTGGAGGCAGCCACCTGCATGGCAAGCTCTTTTACGAGCTTCTTGAAGTCGCTGTTCCTTGCCACAAAGTCTGTCTCGCAATTTACCTCTATAAGGACCCCGATACGCGAACCCATATGTATATATGAGTCTACTACACCCTGGTCGGTCGCCCGGGTCGACTTTTTCGCGGCCTTCGCGACGCCTTTCTTCCTGAGTATCTCTACGGCCTTTTCGATATCCCCGCCCGATTCCTTGAGAGCTTCTTTACACTCCATCATGCCGGCCGAGGTTTTTAGTCTGAGATTCTTTACTGCGTCCATTATGTTCATTGTCTATCCCTCCGTTCCTGCGAACAATATTCCGTTAAATGTCACTTCCCTGCTTCGGGAGAGGCCTCTCCGACGTTCTCGTCGCCTGCCGAAACAGCTTCGTCCCCGGGGGCTTCGGCAGCTCCGGTGAAATCGGCCGTCTTGATCGTTCCCGAATCGAACTGGTTGCGCCCCGCCTCAATAGCGTCGGCCAACTTCGAGATAACGTATTTGATGGAACGAATGGCATCGTCGTTCCCCGGGATAGGATAATCTATGAGGTCCGGGTCCGAATTCGTGTCTATGAGGGCGACCACGGGTATCTTCATCTTGCTGGCCTCTCTGACCGCGGTCTTTTCAAGCTCCTCATCCACGATCACCATGACGGCAGGCATCTGTTCCATATCCTTGATGCCTTTGAGGTTCTTCAGCAGTTTCTGCTCTTCTTTATCTATATGGGCCTTTTCTTTCTTGGAAAGTGTCTCGAAGATGTCGCTCTTCTTCATGTCCTGTATATGCTTCAGCCGTTCTACGCTCTTGCGGATAGTGGTGAAATTGGTCAGCGTGCCGCCAAGCCACCTTTCGTTAACATAGAACATGCCGCATCGCTGGGCCTCATCGGATATTATAGGCCTGGCCTGTTTTTTGGTCCCCACAAAAAGGACCTTTTTCCCCGCGGCCGCTATCCCGGAAAGGAAATTCATGGCGTCCATGAGAGCCTCTTCGGTCTTTTTGAGGTCTATTATGTATATGCCGCTCTTAGCCCCAAAGATGTACTCTTTCATCTTGGGATTCCATTTGTTAGTTTGGTGTCCGAAATGTACGCCGTTCGCGAGAAGTTCCCTAATGGTCTGGGTGTTAATGGTCATATGATCAGCTTCCTCCTTACTTGCGTCCGTCCTGACTCTGGCAGCGGGATTACGACCCTTACACAGGGCGATCCCGCTCGTCCGATACGGCCGCTTTTAAATTGTATCCTCTTTTACCGGAACGATTATTATATATAATCCCTGTCATTTTTCAAGTTTTTTTTGTCCGATCGACTTTTAGACGTTGTTTTGCGGGCGGATCGAGGCAGGCTTTTTGTTAGATTTATGAAGATGCTTCAGATGAAGCAAACTGCATTTCGTAAAGTTTTTTGTACAAAGGACTTCTGTCCAGAAGCTCCTTGTGGGTACCCATGTCAGCTATACGGCCCTTTTCTATTACCACGATCTTATCGGCATGTATCACAGTGCTAAGCCGATGGGCTATTACGATGACGGTGCGCCCCTTCATCAGGTTATTAAGAGCCTCCTGTACGAGTTTTTCATTCTCTGTATCAAGCTGGCTTGTAGCCTCGTCCAGGATCAGTATCGGAGGATTCTTATAGACGGCTCTCGCTATCGAGATCCGTTGTCTCTGTCCCCCGGATATCTTCACGCCGCGTTCGCCTATGACGGTGTCGTATCCTTTGGGCAGCGCCGTGATGAACGCGTGGGCATTGGCCGCTTCTGCTGCCCTCACCAGGAGCTTCTCATCGGCGTCGATGTGCCCATAACTAAGGTTCGCTTTTATGGTATCGTTAAAAAGGAGCGTCTCCTGGGTCACAAGCCCTATCTTTTCCCTGAGGGACTTAAGGCTCAGGTCTTTGACGGGCCTGGAATCTATCCTGACAGAGCCTCTATAGGGATCGTAAAAACGCGGGATAAGGTTCACAAGCGTGGTCTTTCCTCCGCCGGATGGCCCAACAAGCGCGACTATCTCGCCTTTTTTCACGGTAAGGTTTATGCCGGAAAGTACATCCTCCTTATCATACCTGAAAAAAACGTCCTCAATGGTTATCGCCTCGCGGAAGTCGTCAAGATCTTCGGCATCCTCTCTCTCGTTTATCGTCACCGGCTCATCCATAAGCTCGAATATCCTGTCAGCCGCCGCCATGGCCTGCTGGTTAATGCCATATACGTTGCTCAGCTTCTTTACCGGTTTCATCATGGAAAAAAGTGCCGCCACAAAAGCTCCCAGAACGCCGGCTGAAAGCTCTCCGGAAACAATGCTCTTTCCGGCCATCCACAAGATGACCGCCGCGCATAGCACGCCGATCAGCTCGGTGAGAGGGCTCACAACCTTCATTCTCTGCACAGATTTCATCGTCATTTTGTAAAAAAGCCTATTCTGCGACCTGAACCTCTTCCACTCGTAATCCTCCATGCAGAAGGACTTGACTACCTTCATACCCGTAATGGTCTCAAGAAGCATGTTATTTATATCCCCCACCTTTTCCTGGGAAGCCTTACTGATCTTGCGCAGTTTCTTGCCTATACGGACCACAGGAACAAGTATAAGCGGAAAAAGAATGAGACTAACTAATATCAGTTTGAGGGGTATCCCGAAATAAAAAGCCACTCCTATCATGAGAAAAGAGTAGATAACAAGCTGTATAGGCTGGTAGAAGGTGTCAGCCACTCCGGTCGAAATAGCGTCGCGGATTATGGCCGCGTCATAGGTTATGCGGCTCATCAGCTGTCCCGTCGGATTGTGGCTGTAATATTCCATCGAAAGGGCCAGAAGCTTCTTGTATATCATGTTCTG
>JAQVSN010000017.1 GCA_028700515.1 Candidatus Omnitrophota bacterium | reverse complement strand
GCTCAGAATGAACAGGATCGACTCGAAGTTCAAGGAACTCAAAACACTCGGCAGGACGGCTTTTATCCCTTACATCACGGCCGGTGACCCCGACCTTAAGGCCACAGGAAAACTTGTGATGGCCCTCGAGAGGTCCGGGGCTGATATCATCGAACTTGGTATACCTTTTTCCGACCCCATGGCCGACGGACCTACTATTCAGAGAGCGATAAAACGTTCCCTTGATAACGGTTGTACCGCTAAAAAGGTCCTCGCCCTCGTTAAAACTCTCAGAAAGAAAGTTGATGTCCCGATAGTGTTCATGACCTATTTCAATATCGTTTTCAACTACGGGGTTGAACGGTTCGTGAGAGACGCGAAATTTTGCGGAGCTGACGGTCTTATAATCCCGGACCTGCCGTTGGAGGAATCAGCCGGGATCTCTAAATGCGCCGATAAGTATGAGTTCCGGGTCATCCTTCTTGCCGCGCCTACTACTCCTCCGGATAGGTTCAGGAGAATAGCTGCCGGGACAGGAGGCTTCATCTACTATGTGTCCCTGACGGGTGTTACGGGGGCCAGGAAAGTTGTTCCGTCCACTCTTAAGAGGGATCTCGACCGTCTCAGAAAAATGACAAAGATCCCGCTTTGCGCCGGTTTCGGGATATCGGGAAAAGAACAGGCCTCGGAGATCGCGCCTCATGCCGACGGTGTAATAATCGGCAGCGCCATAATCAATATCATTGAGAATAATCTCTCCGATCAGGGCCGCATGTTCCGCCGGACAGAAAGATTTTCCGCCGGACTCGCTAAAGCGGTGCACGGAGCCTGACATGAGATTAATGGGTCTTGATCTCGGCGAAAAGAGGATAGGGCTCGCGATAAGCGATACGCGCGGATTGATCGCCCAGTCGAGACCCCCTGTGGATGGTTGTGACAGGAAAAAGGCCGCGCGGGAGATCGCCGCCATGGTCAGTTCCGAAAATGTTGGAGAGGTGGTGGTAGGACTGCCTCTTAACATGGACGGCAGTGAAGGGCCTTCGGCGCTTAAGGCGAGAAAGTTCGGCGATATGCTCGCTGAATTGACCGGGGTTCCCGTAACGCTCTGGGATGAAAGACTTACTACAAAGGAAGCCGAAAAGATCATGCTCATGGCTGATGTGAGCCGGAGTAAAAGAAAAAAAGCTATAGACGGGCTCGCGGCCGTACTAATATTACAGAGTTATCTGGATAGCCGCACCGGAGGCGACGAAGGGAAGAACATTGATGAACTTTAAAAAATATTCAGAAAAGAACGGGTTGACCGTCGCGGTCTCTCCGATGACGCATATGGCTTCCATCAGTATCGGGATATGGATAGGGATCGGCGGAAGGTTCGAACGTCCCGAAGAGGGAGGTTTAAGCCATTTCGTAGAACATATGCTGTTCAAGGGGACATTGACGCGCAGTGCCAGGGAGCTCAAAGAGGCGATCGAAGGGGTCGGAGGTTCTTTTAACGGTTTTACCTCCGATGAAGTCACATGTTATATGGTGAAGGTTCCGGCGAAAAGGCTGGACCTGGGATTGGATATACTCTCCGATATGGTGATAAACCCCAGGTTCGATGAACTCGATATGGCTAAAGAGAAGTTCGTTATCTCCGAAGAGATAAAAATGTACAGGGATCAGCCCGCGGACCATATTCTTGAGGTCCTGAGCGGCCTGATGTGGCCGGGGAACGCCCTGGGCCGGCCGCTCACGGGTACCGTAAAGGCCGTAAAGGGGTTTAAACGCGAAGACCTTGTCAGGTTCAAGGGAAAGTACTATCATCCGGCCAACATGGCGATTATCGGGGCCGGAAAACTTGATCCGGAACGGTTCAGGAAGTCCGCGATCCAGAGATTCGCGGGACTGGTTGGACGAAAAAAGCCCCGCTTTGAGGAGTTTCGATGGTCCCAGCACGATCCACGCATAAAGTTCGTAAAGGACGACACTAAGCAGGCCCATCTTTCGTTCGGTTTCCCTGTCCCCGGAGCGGACAAGGAACAAAAATACGCTATAAAGGTCATGGATGTCGCGCTCGGAGGGAACATGTCTTCGCGTCTTTTCGAGGAGCTCAGGGAGAAGAACGGGCTCTGTTACGACATATCGTCGGCATACAAGTCCTACAGCGATTCCGGAGAGATGATAATACATGCCGGGGTGGACTCAAAGAAGGCTTTAATGTCGGCGGCGGCTATCGTCGACCAGGTGCTCATGGTAAGGGATGTAGGGCTTACGGAGGAGGAGATCGAAAGGTCCAAGGACTACATCAAGGGGCAGTTCCTCCTTGCGATGGAGAGGACCTCGGCACGTATGCTCTGGATCGGGGACAGGTTCATGGTGGAAAGGAACATTCCCGACCCCGATGAGGTACTTCGCCTTGTGGGTAAAGTGACCCTGAACGACGTGAAGGCGGCGGCCGCACAGGTCTTTTCGAGAAAACGGGCGAACCTGGCGGTCATAGGCGATCTCGCCCGGGCCGAGAAGACCGGGATAAGAAAGGCACTGGAAAGACTATGACGGGATCGATAAGGCTTGCCCGGATATTCGGCATCGATATAGATATCCATATCACTTTTTTCCTGCTCCTGGCTTTCTTTTTTATGGTCATGGGGGCAAGCGGGCTTATCCTTATCCTCGGGGTCTTCTTTTTTGTCACCATGCATGAGCTTTGTCACAGTGTGGTCGCGATGCGTTTCGGGATAAAGGTGAAGAGGATAACGCTGCTGCCTATAGGCGGAATAGCTTCGATGTCGGAAATGCCGACGAAACCGTATCAGGAGTTCCTTATATCGATCGCGGGGCCGCTGTCGAATATCGCGGTAGTCGTGATCTTTTTCTATCCGCTGTACGTTTTTCTTGGTCCGGAAAAGCTGTTTTATCCGCTAAAGGTCATGGCAGGCACCGCGAAGAGTGCGGAGCCTCTCAATACACTGGCCCACATATACTGGATAAACCTTATTCTCGCGGTATTCAACATAATCCCGGCTTTCCCCATGGACGGCGGGAGAGTGCTCAGGTCGATATTGGCCAACAGGATGAGCTATCGGGAAGCAACAAGGATAGCCGTGCGCCTGGGGCATATTTTTGCCCTGGTCTTCGGCTATCTGGGGATAGTCCATGGCCAGATATTCCTGCTCCTTGTGGCCGTTTTCATTTATTTTTCGGCGTCTACGGAGGGAATGCAGGTGGACGTGCAGGAGACCATAAAAAAATACACGGTGAAAGACGTCCTGTATGCCGATCCCGTCTCTTTAGAGCCCGGGACCAGTCTCTCGAAGATACTAGAATTCATGCTCCACCGGCATCAGGAAAATTTTCCCGTAATGATGGGGGATGAGATCATCGGACTGGTGACGAAAAGGGAAGTGCTTCTGGGCCTTCACGAAAGGGATAAGGACGCTACCGCGGAAGAGATAATGAGAAAAGACGTACCGGCAATAGATCTATCCGGTGACCTCTATACCGCGCAGAAAATGATGCAAACGAATTCCACACCGGCGCTTCCTGTTGTATCTAAAGGAAAACTGGTCGGATTGATAGCCATAGACGACATAAGCAGAATATACATGATCGAGAACGAGACCGGAAGGGGTTAACGTAAAAGCGCGTGTATGCGCCGGAAAAAAACAGCTTACTTGAAAGGTACGGGTGGATATGGAGAATGAAAAAGTCCTCATTGCGCCGAGCGTCCTTTCCGCGGATTTCAGCAGGCTCGGGGAAGAGATAAAAGCCATAGAAAAGGCCGGTGCGGACTGGGTGCACATAGATGTGATGGATGGGGTTTTCGTGCCTAACATCACTATAGGGCCGCTTGTGGTGAAAAGCGTCAGAGATCATACGGGCCTCTTTTTTGACACGCATCTGATGATACAGGATCCCGTAAAGTACGTCGATGAGTTCGCAAAGGCCGGCAGCGACATGATATCGTTCCATGTGGAAGCCTGCCCGGCGCCCGAGGAGGTCATCGCGAGGATAAGACGGGCGGGAAAGAAGGCAGGTATCTCCGTGAAACCGGGGACACCGCTATCCTATATAGAACCTATCCTGAAAATGGTGGATATGGTGCTTGTGATGACGGTCGAACCCGGGTTCGGAGGCCAGTCCTTCATGGAGGATATGATGCCCAAGATCAGGGAACTCCGGACAAAGTTCAGCGGGATCATACAGGTTGACGGGGGTATAAATGTCGGGACAGCGGCAAAAGCGGTGGCGGCCGGAGCGAACGTCCTTGTGGCCGGAACGGCCGTTTTTGGCCGCGAAGACTACGGGAAGGCGATAACGGAGCTCAGGGGAAAATAGGCATTGCGCTTCGAGGTCCGGGTGAATACAATACAATGGTACCTGACGCCCCGGACGCCAGGACAAGGCTAAATGGGACAAGCCCCGGCTTTTGATCCGGGGTAGACGAATTGACAACAATTTTAACGGAGGTTGGATATGGCAGGTATAAAGTTCGGCACCGACGGATGGCGTGCGATCATCAGTGAGGATTTTACGTTCGCCAATGTTGAGATAGTAGGTCAGGCTGTTGCTGAGTTCGTAAGATCACAAAAGGCCCCGATCTACCGCAAAAGAAAACTGGTGGTAGGGTATGACACCCGTTTTCTTTCCAGGGAGTACGCCGAGACAATGTCGTCGGTCCTGGCGGCTAACGGGATCAAGGTCATTCTCGCGAATACCTACAGTACGACACCGTCAGTGTGTATATACATAGAGCAGAAGAAGCTTACAGGCGGGGTCATAATAACTTCAAGTCATAATCCTTATCCGTATAACGGGATAAAGTATAAAGGTTATTTTGCCGGTTCGGCCAATAACGACATTATCGACAAGATCGAGGCCCGGCTCTACAAGTCACGCGTAAAGAAGATGCCTTTTTCGGATGCTGTCAAAAAAAAGCTTATTGTGGAAGCGGATCTGGTGAAAGAGCAGATAAGGGTGATAAAAAAGTATGCTAACATGCCGCTTTTGAAAAAAGGCAGGTTGAGAGTGCTTGTTGATTCGATGAACGGTACCGGCCAAAGATACATGGAAGACATACTCAAAGGGACCGGCATCAAGCTTGACTTTATCCACGACGATATCAATCCCGGATTTCACGGCCGCGCTCCGGAGCCGAACGAGAAACATCTTTTAGAGCTCAAGGAAAAGGTCCGCAAAGGCAAATATGACCTTGGTATAGCCACCGACGGGGATTCGGATCGGTTAGCCGTAGTCGACGAAAAAGGGGATGTCCTGACCGGACACAAGCTCATGGCGCTTCTTCTCCTTCATCTTCTCAAGAACAGGAAGATGCGCGGCGGTGTCGTCCAGACGATATGCGGGACCGGACTTATCAACAGGATGGCCGAGGAGTACGGACTCAAGACATATGAGACCGCTGTGGGTTTTAAGTACATATGCGCGATCATGCTTAAAGAGGACATCCTTATCGGCGGGGAGGAGACAGGAGGCGTTACGTTCAAGAACTATATCCCCGACCGGGACGGTTTTATGTCGGCGCTTCTCATAATGGAGCTTGTAGTCGCGGAGAAAAAGAAACTTTCCGCGATAGTCGCGGGGCTTGACAGTAAGTACGGAAGTTTTATTTATGAGCGCAGCGACATGGTCTTCCCGGAGGCTAAAAGGAAAAAGCTTGTGGCAGGCCTTAAAAAGAACCCTCTCAAGAAGGTCCTGGGAAGGGATGTAGTGAAAATAAACGACGCGGACGGAACGAAATTCATCTGCGACGATGGCAGTTGGCTCCTTGTAAGGCTTTCGGGCACCGAGCCGAAACTCAGGATATACAGCGAGACCGCCTCTAAGAAAATGTCGCTTAAATATATCGAATTCGGGAAGAAATACGCGTTCTCGCTGATGTAAAGACAACGTATTATGGATAAACTCAAAAAAATAAGAAATTTCTGTATCATCGCCCATATAGATCACGGGAAGTCTACGTTAGCCGACAGGCTTATGCAGGCGACGGGGACCATTGACAAGAGACAGTTCCGAGACCAGTTCCTGGATGACATGGATCTGGAAAGGGAGAGAGGTATTACCATTAAGGCTAGCGCCGTTAAAGTTGAATATAAGGCCAGGAACGGTACGGTTTACCAGCTGAACCTCATTGATACTCCCGGACACGTAGATTTCTCTTACGAGGTCTCCAAGGCTATCGCGGCGTGCGAAGGGGCACTACTCGTAGTGGACGCCGTTCAGGGTGTAGAGGCGCAGACCATAGCCAACCTGTATCTCGCGATGGAACACGACTTGAAGATCATCCCGGTCATCAACAAGATAGATCTCAAGAGCGCGCGTATCGACGAGGTAAGATCCCAGATGATGGATATCCTCGGGTGTGAAGAGGAAGAGATAGTGATGGTGAGCGCTAAGGAGGGGATAGGGACCGAGGATGTACTCGAGGCCATAGTGGAAAGGGTGCCGTCCCCTTCGGGCAGGAGGGAGGCGCCTCTGCAGGCGCTGATATTCGACTCATCCTACGACATTTATAGAGGCGTCATCGTTTATGTCAGGATCAAGAACGGTTCCATGACCGCCGGAACACGTGTTGAATTCATGAACAAAAGATCGATCTACGAGGTCAAGGAGGTCGGGGTGTTCATGCCGAAGGAAGAGACCATCGACGAGCTTGATTGCGGCGAGGTCGGATATATCGTCTGCAACATCAAGGAAGCTAAAGAGGTGGTCGTTGGAGACACGGTAACGGACCTTGCGAACCCATCAAAGGAGCCTCTGCCGGGGTACAAAGCCGTCAAGCCCATGGTCTATTGCGGCATATATCCCGTAAGCAACGAAGATTTCGAGGATCTCAAAAGCGCGATGGAAAAGCTGAGGCTGTCGGACCCATCGTTCATTTATGAGCCCGAAACTTCCGCCGCTCTTGGGTTCGGTTTCAGGTGCGGGTTCCTCGGACTCCTTCATATGGAGATAATACAGGAGCGTCTCGAGAGGGAGTTCAATCTTGATCTTATTGCGTCCAGCCCCAGTGTGAATTACAAGATACGCCTGAAGACCGGTGAACTTTTAGAGATAGATAATCCTACCAAGTATCCCGAAAAAGAGGATATCGAATATGTGGAGGAGCCTTTTGTCCGCTGTTTTATGATATCTCCTTCGGATACGGTAGGGAACATCATGCAGCTTTGCGAGGCGAAACGGGGGGAATTCGTCAGTACTAAATACCTTGATACCCGTAAGGTCCAATTGGTCTATAATCTGCCGCTTTCAGAAATAGTAGTGGATTTCTATGATAAGATCAAGTCCTCTACGCAGGGGTACGGATCTCTTGATTATGAGCTTATCGGTTATAAGCAGGCGGATATAGTAAAATTGGACATATTGATAAACAGCGTCCCCTGTGACGCGCTCTCCTCGATAGTTCACAAGGACAAGGCGCGGCGCAAGGGCAAGGAACTGGCCGAAAAACTTAAAGAGACCATCCCCAGGCATCTTTTCAAGGTAGCCATCCAGGCCGCTATCGGAGCTGAAGTCGTGGCCAGGGAGGATATACCGGCCATGAAGAAACATGTTACGGGAAAATGTTACGGAGGGGACATAACCAGAAAGCGTAAACTTTGGGAGAAGCAGAAAGAAGGAAAAAAGAAGATGCGCTCTATCGGACGTGTTGAAGTCCCGAAAGAAGCGTTCTTTAAAGCCATGAGGATAGTATGAAGATAGACAGGAAGAATTGGGAATACTGGTGGGGCGAATGGATAAAGCCGATACTTATAGCGGCTATCCTGGCCTTTTTTATCAGGACGTTCGTAGCGCAGCCGTTCAAGATACCATCAAATTCGATGTATCCGGCCCTTAAACCCGGCGACAGGATATTTGTCAGCAAGTTCATCTATGGGGCGCGGATCCCGCTTACGGATATCCGTCTTCCGAAGGTCCGGGACGCCAGGACCGGGGACATAGTCGTGTTCACATCACCCGTAGAGAAAGATAAATATCTCGTAAAGAGGTTCATAACCGGCGGAGGACATACCGTCCAGATCAAGGACGGAGGGATCTATGTGGACGGCAGGCGCATAGAGACGAAGCCTATCGACGGAATATTTTATTACGGCCGGGGCGAGTATGGCGAGGAAAATAAGGTTATCGAGGTACCCGAGGGGACTTTTTATGTTCTTGGCGATAACAGTCCTAATTCAATGGATTCCCGGTACTGGGGATTTGTGCCTGACAAGAACCTTGTAGGCAAAGCGTTCATCATTCACTGGCCTTTTGGAAGGATACGCCTCATAAGAGAAGGCGATTGATCGGAGGCGGGATGAATTGGCCGAACAGGCTCACAGTGCTTAGGATACTCTTGGTCCCTGTTTTCATTACCGCCATAGTATATCGCCGGCTGGTATTCGCCGCGGTAGTTTTCTTGATCGCTTCCATCACAGACGCCCTGGACGGTTATCTGGCGAGGGTCCTGGACCAGAGGACGGAATTCGGCGCCATGGCCGACCCGCTTGCGGATAAGCTGCTCCTCAATTCGGCCTTCCTGAGCTTTAGCCTGGTGGCCGGGCTTCCTGACCATCTCAGGATGCCGATATACGTACCTATAGTAGTCATAAGCAGGGACGCCATAATAATGATAGGGGTTTTCGCCATAACGCATTTTAACGGCAAGGTGGAAGGACGGCCTACCGTTATCGGGAAGATAACGACATTCGTTCAGATGGTGACGATACTTTCGCTCCTGATTGGGTTCAAATATTCATCATTTTTCTGGAACATCACTGTTGCCGTAACGGTGGTTTCGGGACTTGATTATGTTCGAAGAGGGATGAGAGAGATAAATGCCAAATCATGAAAGAGTTCCCATTATTTGCATAGTGGGCAGGCCTAATGTAGGAAAATCGTCCCTTTTTAATAAGCTTCTGGGGGCCAGAAGGGCCGTTGTTCTTGAGCAATCCGGCACGACGCGTGACCGGGTCGAGGCCCTTGTACCGTTCGGTGATGTTAATCTCAAACTTGTGGACACGGGAGGATACGTCGCCGAGGAAAAGGACCATCTTTCTCTCAAGGTCAAGGAGCAGATACATCTGGCTATGAAAGAAGCGTCAATGCTTCTCTTTGTTACTGACGTTATCGCGGGGATCACTCCCGCCGACAGGGAAGTATCCATTCTTCTCAGAAAATATTCCAAACCCGTGATGGTAGTGGCCAATAAGGCCGACAACCAGAAGCTCGCGGACGACGCGGTCGAATTCTATCAGTTAGGTTTCGGTGACCCCATGCCGGTCTCGTGTTCCCAGAATCTGGGGATACGGCCGCTTAAGGCCCGGATACGGAGCCTGTTCAAGCTTGATGTAATGGCCATTACCGACGGACGAAGCGATAAAAGCATCCGTGTGGCTATAGTGGGAAGACCTAACGTGGGAAAATCCTCGCTCGTCAACGCGATATTGGAAGAGGAGCGGGTGATAGTCAGCGACGTTCCCGGGACCACCCGAGATACCGTAGATACTGTGTTCACTCTCGAAGGGGCGGATTATGTACTGGTAGATACCGCAGGGATACGGCACAGGCGGAAGGTGAAGACGGTGGTCGATTCTTTCAGTATGATGCGTTCTAAAGACGCGATCGAAAGGGCCGACATCGTGCTGCTTATACTTGATGCCGTCGAGGGCGTTACCAGTGATGACGTAGGGATCCTGCGCCTGATAGAGGAGAACGGGAAAGGATGCGCCATCCTGGTGAACAAATGGGACCTGGCAAGAGAGGTTGAGGGAGTGACTAAGGAGGAATATGAAAAACACCTCGTTTATGCCTCGAGCCTCATGAACAAGTTCCCGGTGATCTTTGTCTCAGCCCGGACAAGGGAGAACATGAAGGGTATATTCTCTCTTGTTAAGACCATCGATGTTTCCTTGGACACCAAAGCACCGACCCCTTTGCTCAACAAACTTTTCGAGAAAAGAACACCTTCTGGCCTGCCGGTGCCAAAAAAGCGCAAACGTCCGAATTTTCTTTACATAACCCAGAAAAGTTCCCGGCCCATGGTATTCATGTATTTCGTGAACGATCCTAAACTGGTTTTGCCCGGCCATATCAGTTTCATCGAGAATACTTTGAGGGACAACCTTCCCCTCCGGGGGGTACCCGTAAGGATAGAACTGCGAGGCAAAAAGGAGAGTAAAAAGTGATATATTATTTTGCCGCGGCTGCGCTTGGGTACTTAATTGGATCTATTCCTACGGCCTTTATTTTCGCGAAGGCCTTAAAAGGCATAGACATCAGGCAGTGCGGCAGCGGGAATGTCGGAGCTACCAACGTGTTCAGGACCATCGGAAAGGGGCCGGGCATAGCGGTTTTTGTAATAGATTTCGTTAAAGGCTTCGCCGCGGTGCTTATTGTGCCCGCGCTAGTGAACGGTATTTTGATGAACAGAGAGCCTTTGTCCGACTGGGCGAGGATCGTTCCCGGGGTAGCGGCCATATTGGGGCACATATGGACCATTTTTCTTTCTTTTAAGGGCGGGAAGGGAGTATCAACGACCGCCGGGGTCATGGCGGCCCTGGCACCGCTTATCTTCATTTCCGGACTGGGGACATGGCTGATAGTTTTCCGCATTTCGGGGTACGTATCACTTGCTTCTATCGCCGCGGCCATTTCGCTTCCAATCGCTTCTCTGGTCCTGGGCGAGGGCTCCGGTTTTATCGCCTTATCAGGCGTGTTGTGCGTGCTTGGGGTGTTTTCGCATCGCACGAACATTAAAAGACTTATGAACGGAACAGAAAATAAATTTGTAAAACATAAAAAAGCCAGATAAATAATTTGTTTTTTAGTTTTTTATCGGTAAACTTGTAATGGTCAACGAGAACAGGAGAGAAAAAAATCTCTTTTTTTTGTGCGAGTAAGTAAAGACTTTAATAAAGTTCTTAATAAAGGTGCGAGATGAAAGAATTGGTCTACAAAAATATCTCCGGCGGCAATCCTCGTAAATGCGTCGTATCGATCGAAGAGAAGAACGATCCGGTCGAGAAAGCTCGATCCCGGAAGTGGGTATGCAAATATTTTGTAAAGGAACGCCATACGGCCAGGGACCTTAAAAGCCTGAATGACTGGGTAAACTTCAAAAAGAAGGAAGGATGTGAAAGGAACTGTCACATACTAAAAAAGACCAACAGCCATACAGGGGAGAATACTTTGGTGTGCAAGGTCCTTGGCGAGTTTTTTGTTGTAAGAGGGTTGACCGCTTTTAAGCTGCTTTATGTGAATGAGGTTCGCCTTGATGGCTCCGGCCCCGGCGGGTCTGACAGGTAGGAGAGGTGCGAAATGTCCAGATCAATAACCCATTATTTAATGGTAGCGATGGCTGTTGTTAAACTCGCGGCTATAAAATGCCAGATACATTTATCTGAGATAACGGCAAGACATTGATCCCACGGGGACGGAAGGGTTCCGTTCCCATACCTCCGGACAGAGGGGAGGGCCATAAGGCCTTCCCCTCTGTTATTTCAGGGCCGATGTATCCGAAAGACCGCATGGTACAGGGCAAGTCCAAAAGAGAACTGAACCCGGATCTCCTGGTATAGTGACTGCAGATGAATTCTTCCTCATCTAGAATATAGTATAATACCCCGCGATTGACGAACCCCCCCAGATGTGTTAAACTCTTGGGAGTTATTATGATGAAAATCAGCGTAATAGGGGACGGAGGCTGGGGAACAGCTATAGCTATGGTGCTCCATGGGAAAGGTATAAATACCACCCTTTGGAGCGTTTCCAGGGAGTATGCCTCCTTTTTGTCCAGCCGCAGGGAGAACGTAAAATTCCTGAAAGGGGTCAAACTTCCGGATGGCCTCCAGATAACCAGCGATGATAAGAAAGCCGCCGAAGCGGACATGGCCATTTTTGTGGTGCCTTGTGAATATCTCCGGTCTGTTGCAGAGAGGTTTTCCGGATCCGGTTTCCGCCTTGTAGTGAGCGCCACAAAGGGTATAGAAAAACGCTCGTTGAAAAGGCCTTCAGAGATACTTTCGGAATATTTTCATCCGGAGGGGATATGCGTCCTTTCGGGGCCGAGCATTTCATTTGAGGTCGCGAAAGGTATGCCGACAACGGTAGTCGTGGCTTCGTCCGGTAAAAACGCTCCCGAGGTGAGAGATTCACTTGCCACCGAAAGGTTCAGGGTCTATACCTCGGATGACATTATCGGGGTTGAGTTGGGCGGAGCCCTTAAGAACGTTATCGCCATCGCGGCGGGAATATCGGACGGCATGGGCTTCGGAACGAACTCAAAAGCCGCTCTTCTTACAAGAGGTCTCGCTGAAATGACCCGTCTTGGAGTGAAGATGGGGGCCCGGAAGGAGACTTTCAGCGGGCTGAGCGGTGTGGGGGACCTTGCGACAACTTGCATCAGCCAGCAAAGCCGTAACAGGTGGTTCGGCGAGGAGATCGGTAAGGGCCGGCGCATGGAGGAAATACTTGCGGAGACAGAAATGGTCGTAGAGGGGCTCGCTACAGCCGGGGCGGCTTATGAGCTTTCGCTTAAATTCGCCGTGGATATGCCGATCACCAGCAAGATACATGAAGTGATATACGAAGGCAAAGCTCCGGAAATTGCTGTAAAAGAGCTTATGACGAGAGCGGCCAAAGATGAGGACAGGGAATAAAGACCATCATGCCGGCGGCGTGATGTTATTAGATACAGATCGGGATTTTTTCGGGGCGTAGCGCAGCTGGCTTAGCGCACTAGTCTGGGGGACTAGGGGTCGCCGGTTCAAATCCGGCCGTCCCGACCATTTTCTTCGGCCTTCAGGCCGATAGAGAGCTTGGAGCATTAGAGCATTCGAGTATCGCCGATGATGCGACAATGCTGTCTAATGCTCCAATGCTGTAATGTCCGGCCGCTACCGGTTTCGAGGGGGTAATACGATATGAAAGACATCAATATAGCATTAATAGGCGTCGGCACTATCGGTAAAGGCGTTGTCGAGACCATATCCTCCAACGGGCAGCTGATCGCCGACAGAACCGGAGTGAACCTTGTCCTTAGAGGTGTCTGCGACAGGGACAAAGAGGCCCTTGCCTCTGTGGACGATGATGCCGCGCTTATCAAGACCTCTTCGGCCTCGGAACTTATCGCCCGCGACGATATAGACATAGTCATCGAACTTATCGGCGGCGTCAATCCGGCGAAAGAGATCGTTCTCTCCGCGCTTCGGGGAGGAAAGCATGTCGTGACCGCTAATAAGGCGCTTCTCTCGAACTCATGGGAAGAAATATTCGCGGCCGCGTCCGATTCCGGAACATATATCAATTTTGAAGCCAGCGTCGGCGGAGCGATACCCGTCATCCGGGCCATCAAAGAAGGCTTTGTGGCCAACAAGATCAAGACCATTTACGGCATTCTCAATGGTACTACCAATTTCATCCTTACCAAGATGGCCGCGGAAGGAATGCCGTTCAAGGAGGCTCTCGCGATCGCCCAGGAAAAAGGGATAGCGGAGAGGAATCCCGAGCTTGACGTGAGCGGAAAGGACAGCGCTCATAAGCTCTCGATACTTTCGATGCTTGCGTTCGGGAGGGTCATATCCAACGATGAGGTATACACCGAGGGGATAAGCGGCGTTTCACCGATCGATATTGCCTGTGCCGCCAAGTGGGGTTATTCCATAAAACTTCTTGCCATCGCGAAGAACTCCCCGTCGGGGCTGCAACTTAGGGTCCATCCGACCCTCGTGCCGTCCAGCCATATACTTGCCAACGTGAGGGGCGAGGATAACGCGATATCCATGAGGGGCGACCTTGTCGGCGAATCTCTGCTTTATGGAAAGGGAGCCGGAGCCCGGCCCACCGCGAGTTCCGTTGTGTCCGATGTCATTGATATAGCGAGACGTGTAGCTTTCTACGGGAAAAAGAACCCCGCTCCCTACAACGTCGTTCATGACAGGTCGCGGAAAGGCATAGTGCCGATGGAAGATATCACGATATCTTATTATCTGCGTTTCTCGGTCACCGACCGGCCCGGGGTCCTGGCGCGGATAGCTTCAATGCTCGCGGATAACGGTATCAGTATAGCCAGTGTTTCACAGGAGGAAAGAAAGGAAGGACAGACAGTTCCGGTCATAATCCTTACTCATAAAGCCAGGGAAGGCGACCTTAGGAAGGCTATAGCCAAGATCGACGACTTCGATCTTGTCAAAGGCAGAACAGTTGTCATAAGACGGGAAGAATAAAAAATATTTTTTCCGGTGAGGGGAATTTAGAATGGGAATAATCGAAAAATACAGGAAGTATCTTCCGGTAAAAGAGACTACATCCATTATCAGTCTTGAGGAGGGAAATACGCCTCTTATAAAGGCCGACGCTATTTCCGCGATGATCGGCCCGGGTTATAATGTGTGGCTAAAGTATGAGGGGCTCAATCCGACCGGGAGTTTCAAGGACCGCGGCATGACCATGGCCATAACGAAGGCGGTAGAGGAAGGGTCCAAGGCCGTAGCCTGCGCTTCCACCGGGAATACCTCGGCTTCCGCCGCGGCCTACTGCGCGAGGGCCGGTATAAAGTGCATCGTCATTATCCCCGAGGGCAAGATCGCGCTCGGTAAACTGGCCCAGGCCCTGATACACGGCGCCAAGGTTGTACAGGTTAAAGGCAACTTCGACGCGGCGCTGGATATGGTAAAGGAGCTTACCTCGAGATATCCCGTAACGCTTGTCAATTCGATAAATCCGTATCGCATCGAAGGACAGAAGACCGGGGCATTCGAGATATGCGACTTTTTAGGCAAAGCCCCCGATCATCACGCACTGCCGGTAGGCAACGCGGGGAACATAACGGCCTATTGGAAAGGGTACAAGGAATACGAAGCGCACGGGAAGATAAAGAAACTGCCCGTGATGCTGGGGTTCCAGGCGGCAGGGTCCGCTCCCATCGTTGAAAAGAGGGTGATACGGGATCCCGAGACCATCGCTACGGCTATACGAATTGGCAATCCTGCCAGTTGGAAGCAGGCGGAAGAGGCAAGAGATTCCTCCGGAGGGCTTATTGATAAGGTCACGGACGAGGAAATACTGGAGGCGTATAGGATCCTCGCAAGTCGCGTAGGCGTTTTTGCGGAACCAGCTTCAGCGGCGGGTGTTGCCGGGATCATCAAGAAAGCTAAAGAAGGGTATTTCCCGAAGCTTTCGTCCGGGGAAAAGAAGGATATAGTTTGTGTGCTTACCGGCCATGGTCTCAAAGATCCGGACAGGGCCATCAAGTGTCTTGATGTTTCTCCCCCGACAATCGGGCCAAGGTTGGAGGACCTCGTCAATGAGGCAGGACTTTGAAAAACTTCCGCTGTCCGGTAAAGCGCGGTTAAGGAGGATCCCTTAAGATGAAATATTTAGTCCTTGTTCCTGACGGAATGGCGGGCCTTCCTTTAGAGGAGCTTTCGGGAAGAACATGTCTGGAATCAGCCCTTAAGCCGAATATGGACATGATCGCCCTTAAAGGAGTGGTGGGGACGGTAAAGAACATACCCAAGGGGATGACGCCGGCCAGTGATGTGGCGAACCTCTCTATACTCGGGTATGATCCGGCGAAATACTACTGCGGCAGGGGGCCGCTTGAGGCCGCGAACCTGGGCGTGTCGCTTGCCGAGAAGGACGTGGCCTTCAGGTTCAACACGGTCACGGTTTCAGGCGGACGTATGGCCGATTACAGCGCCGGGCATATATCCACGGGGGAGGTCTCGGTCATAACGGATGTCCTCAACAGGGAGTTCGCGAACGAAAGGTATTCTTTCTACCCAGGAACGAGTTACCGTAACCTGCTTGTGGTCCATTGCGACAGCTTAGACGAGGCGAAGAAACTCAGTAAGGTGAAATGTTCCGCTCCCCACGATATTCTGGACCAGGAAATAGCCAAACATCTCCCGGCGAACGAGGAGCTTGTGTCGATCATGGAACGGTCAAGGGAGCTTTTGGCCGACAGCGATATCAACAAGGTCAGGGTAGACCTTGGGCAGAACCCCGCCGACATGATATGGCTCTGGGGCCAGGGATTGAAACCTGATATGCCTTCTTTTAAGGACGCTTACGGCCTCACCGGAGGGATAATATCGGCCGTTGACCTTCTAAAAGGAACGGGAAGGCTTCTCGGACTTGAAACGCCGCTTGTCTCGGGAGCCACGGGTTACTATGACACTAATTATGAGGCGAAGGCAGACGCAGCCCTTGATATGCTTTCCAAGTATGATCTTGCTTTCGTCCATGTGGAGGCCCCCGACGAGGCTGGGCACAACGGCGATATAAGGGCCAAGATACAGGCAATAGAGAATTTCGACTCAAAGATCATCAAACGCATACTTGACCGTCTTACGGGCCGCGTGGATTACAGGGTCCTTTTGCTGCCGGACCACCCGACCCCGATAAAATTACGTACCCACACTTCCGATCCGGTCCCGTTCGCCATGGCCGGCAAAGGGATCGAGCCTGATGATGTGACCATATTCACGGAGGCGTCTGCCGGGGCAGGCAGCATGAAGGTGGATAAAGGGTATACGCTCATGGAAATGCTCGTTAAAGGGATAAAATAATACAGCGGAGAAGATGTATGAAAAAGGGGATAATAGTACAGAAGTTCGGCGGGTCCAGCGTGGCCAATCCCGAAAAACTTAAGAACGTGGCCAAGCGCGTGGCGGCCACGCGGGATGAAGGGTATGACGTTGTCGTGGTGGTCTCGGCCATGGGCGACACTACGGACGATATCCTTGAACTCGCCGCCAGGATAACCAGCAATCCCCATTCCCGGGAAATGGACATGCTGCTCTCTACGGGAGAACAGGTATCGGTGGCGCTTTTAGCGATGGCGCTCCACGAGATCGGGAAGGAAGCGATCTCGTTCACCGGTTGGCAGGTTGGGATAGTATCGGATTCTTCGCATACAAGAGCGAAAATACTGGATATCAGCACCGGGCGGGTGAAGGCTGAACTGCGAAGAGGACGTATAGTCATAGTGGCAGGTTTTCAGGGGGTCACCTTGAACCAGGAGATAACTACGCTCGGCCGGGGAGGGTCCGATCTTACGGCAGTAGCACTCGCTAAGGTGCTTGGTGCGAAGGTGTGCGAGATATTTACGGACGTCGAAGGAGTTTATACGGCCGACCCGAGGGTCGTTCCGGACGCGAAAAAGCTGGACAATATCAGCTATGACGAGATGCTTGAACTCGCTTCGCTCGGCGCCCAGGTAATGCAGGCAAGGAGTATGGAGGTCGCGAGTAAATACAACGTGCCGCTTCATGTGCGTTCAAGTTTTTCCCAAGCCCCGGGCACGATGATAACTAAGGAGGTCAAAGCAATGGAGGATGTCCTTGTCAGAGGGATCACCGCTAATAAGAACGAGGCAAAGGTCACGGTTTGCGACGTTCCGGATAAACCCGGTGAGGCCGGTAAACTTTTTGAGGAGCTCGCCAAGGCCAACATCAACGTTGATATGATAATCCAGAACGTTTCAAGGGCCAGGGCCACCGATATCTCTTTTACGGTGCCGGCTGGAGATCTGTCGAAGACGGAGAAGGTCATAGAGAAGGCGGCTTCCTTGATAGGCGCCAACGGGGTAAAATTCGACAAAAACATAGCGAAACTTTCTGTTGTCGGGATAGGCATGCGGAGCCATTCAGGTGTAGCCGCTAAAATGTTCAGGACCCTGGCGTCAAAACGTATTAACATCGAGATGATCTCTACCAGCGAGATAAAGATATCCTGTGTTATAGACAGGAAAGACGCCGATGAGGCCGTGAAGTCACTCCATAAGGCCTTCGAACTCGGCAGGAAGCCCGGCAAGTAGGTCTTTTATTGAGGAACACCGGGAGATAAGCATGGAATATCCGGTTAGGAGATGGATAAAATGGAAAAGATATATATTTACGATACCACGCTGCGTGACGGCGCTCAGTCTGAAGGGATCTCTTTCAGCGTCAAGGACAAGATGCGTATAGCGGAAAAACTTGACGAACTGGGAGTGGATTTCATCGAGGGAGGCTGGCCGGGATCGAACCCCAAGGACGACGAATTTTTCAGGGAGGCCGCTAAGGGGCTTACCTTAAGAAAGGCCAAGCTTGTTTCTTTTGGCAGCACCAGAAGGGCGGGAGTGGCCGCCTCCAAGGATACGGTCATGAAAGGTATTCTTGCCGCCGGGACAGACCATGTGACGATCTTCGGAAAGAGCTGGGACCTTCACGTGAGGGAAGTCCTTAAGACGACGCCCGGGGAGAACCTCGACATGATAAGGGATTCCGTCGCTTACCTTACGAAGAAAGGTAAACACGTCATGTTCGATGCGGAGCATTTCTTTGACGGCTACGAGGATGATCCCGATTACGCTGTCGAGACTCTCAAGGCCGCCAGGGACGGCGGTGCCGAGGTCATCGTTCTCTGTGATACGAATGGAGGGGCGTTGACGAGCAGGATCTTCGAGGTGGTCGAGGAGGTCAAAGCCTTGATCAAGACGCCGCTGGGTATCCATGTCCACAACGATTCCGAGATGGCTGTGGCGAACTCTGTAGCCGCGGTACAGGCCGGCTGCACTCAAGTCCAGGGCACGTTCAACGGGCTCGGCGAAAGGTGCGGTAACGCCAATCTTGTATCTATAATGCCGATACTCAGGTTCAAGCTTGGATTGGACTGCCTTACCGACATCGCCTTCAAGGATCTCGCCGAAACGTCGAGGTTTGTGGCGGAAATATGCAATGTGAGACAGCTTGATTCACAGCCTTACGTCGGAAAAAGCGCCTTTGCCCACAAAGCGGGCGTGCATGTGAACGCGATGCTCAAGAACGCCCGTTCCTACGAGCATCTGGATCCGTCGAAAGTAGGCAATAAACGGCGCATGCTAATTTCGGAACTGTCCGGAAAGTCGAGCATTCTCGGCAAGGCAGAGGAGATAGGCGTCGTGATGGACAGGTCTTCCGACAGGGCAAGGTTGATCCTCGAACGGGTCCAGGATATGGAGAAGGAAGGATACCAGTTCGAACTCGCTGAAGCGTCGCTGATGCTACTTATGCGCCGGGCCTCGGAGGCGGTAAAAAAACATTTCAAGATCGAAGACCTCAGGGTAATGGTGGAGAAACGGGGCGACGGGCCCATAGTTTCCGAAGCCACAGTAAAGATCAAGATAGGCAATGAGATCCGGCATACAGTGTCTCTTGGGGATGGCCCCGTACACGCGCTGGACCAGGCCCTGAGAAAATCCCTTGTTGAATTTTACCCGGGGCTTGGCGAGATGCATCTTTCGGATTTCCGGGTCAGGGTGCTGGATGAAAGATCCGGGACCGCCGCCAAGGTAAGGGTTTTGGTGCAGTCGCAGGACAAGACCGATTCCTGGTGGACGGTGGGGGTGTCCGAGAACATCATCGAGGCCGGCTGGCTCGCGCTTATAGACTCCATAGAGTATAAGTTCGTCAAGGACGAGAAACCCAGAAAGAGATGAAAGAGCTCCCTACCAAATACGATCCTCAAGCTATTGAG